>CAYMWP010000111.1:0-15967 GCA_964393895.1 uncultured Anaerolineales bacterium
AATCCTTGACGGCTTGTCTTGGACAAGCACCATTAATCCTTGACGGCTTGTCTTGGACAAGCACCGTATTCTAAATGAGAATGGCCTAACTGTCAATCGCGGGATTTGTGGTGATTGCCCACATCTCACCACAGAGACACAGAGAGCACAGAGAAAACACAAAAATGTCCTATCTCGGTGTCCTCCGCGCCCCTGTGGTGAAAAAACGATCACCTCGAACAGACATCTGCATACTTGTGGGTAATCACGAACGGGATTTGTGGTGATTGTCCACAAGTCAGAACAAAGTCAGTGACAACGCTTTCTTTGAAGCGCAAAGGTCGCCAAGAAACGCCTTTTTGATCCTCTTTGCGACCTTGGCGTGCTTTGCGGTAAAATGTGGGTAACTTGACAATGGCACTTGGCCGATCTCGGACCTCCGAGGTCTAAAAAATAGCTTCGAGCAGCAAAAATCGTGGCTTCTGGACACAGAGAACGCGGATAAACTACATCCGGCTGAGAAGGCCCGAAGATCCACAGAGAATGCAACAAAAACTTGTGTAAGCGTTCAGGCATATTTTGGAGAACCACGAAGGGCACGAAGGACACCAAGAAAGTGACAAGTTCTGCGACTGTTTTTGGTTTTTTCCTTTGTGTCCTTTGTGGTAAAACAGGCTTTCCCTTGAACAGTTACAAACTTGTTTTTCTCCGTGTTCCTCTGTGAGATCCTCTGCGAATATCTGTGTTACAGTCCATACGGTGTCTTGGGCTTCCTGGCTGGCGCGGGGAATGCGACCGCGTGACCCTGATGGACGAGGGACACATCGTCGTGACCGGTCGTAAACATAAAGCCTCCCGCAGGCCGCCAGCCCGCGGGAGGCTCGTAGTTGAACTTGGCCGGCCGTTGGCTACTGACAATTCCTCAGCACCAGCGGCAGATAGATCCGAAAGTCGGTGATGAGAATATCGCGCGTGGCGGGCACAGGTACCACGCCGCCAAAGTTCTCGACCGTGACGGTGACCGTCTTTGTGCCTGGCGTCGTCCAGCTATAGGTGACGACTTCCACGCCCTGTCCACTATCCGGCATCGGCGTCCAGGTGTACACGAGCGGAAGTGTGGCCGTGGGCGGGCTGACGGTCGCCGTGAAGGTGTAGTTCTCGCCGACGATGCCATCGTCCGCACCCTCGACGCTGACACTCGCCGGAGCCACCGGCACGAGCTCGTAGGCCCCCATGTCACATTTGCCGGCCGCTCCCTGGGGCCGGGTCACGCCGCGCTGATCAACCGTCGTCAGGCCCGGCAGACAGAGGCCGTTGTCAATGGTCGGGCTGCCACCCAGGAGAGGATGGACCCAAACACCGCTATCGTAGGCCAGCGGGCCGAGCAGAGCATCGGTGTCCGAGATATCAGTGGTGGCGCTGAAGCCGCAGTCGGTGCCATCTTCCAGGTTGTAACCATTGGAGGTCAGCCCGCCGACGCAATTGGTCACGCCGTTGTGGGCGACGATGGTATTCTGCACAGTGATCGCGCCGCCCGAGTGGTGGATACCGACCCCTCCCACACCGGATGCCGTGTTGCTGGCGACGGTGGTATAGGTCAGCATAGTCGCGCCTTCGTGGACAGAGAGACCGCCGCCGTGCTCGCCGGCCGCGTTGCGGCTGACGGTGGTGTTGACCAGGACCAACATAGCCGCGACATTGTCGATATAGACCCCGCCGCCGTGACCGCCAGCAGTGTTGCTGACAATCTGCCCCCCGCTCAGCGTCGCGCTGCCAAAGCTGACGCGCACTCCGCCGCCAGACATCGTGGCGTGGTTGTCCATCATCCGCCCTCCGCTCAACACCGCACTGCCATCATGGACGTACATTCCACCGGCCGAAGTGGCAGAGTTATGATCAATGGCGCTGGCACCGGTCTGGGTAAAGACACCGCCGCTCTGCCAGATGCACACCCCGCCACCGATATTGGCCGAGTTGCTGAGAATTTGCCCCCCGCTCAACGTCGCGTGACCATACTCGAGGTACACCCCGCCGCCGTAGCTTTCGGCGGTGTTGCTGACGATCTGCCCCCCGTTCAACGTCGCACTGCCACTCCAGACGAACAACCCGCCGCCGTTCGTCTCGGCGGTGTTACTGACGATCCGTCCCCCGCTCAACGTCCCGCTGCCAAAATTGATGTACACACCGCCCCCCCCTGCTTCCGGCGGTGTTACTGATGACCTGTTCCTCGTTCAACGTCGCGCTGCCAAGTGCCAACGAACATACCCCCCCACTGACATTGGCCGAGTTATTGCTGATCTGCCCTCCGCTCAGCGTCCCGCTGCCCAAGTTGATCCACACCCCGCCGCCGTTGTTGGCGGTGTTGCTGACGACTTGTCCCCCGCTCAGCACCGCACTTCCGGACCAGATGCCAATCCCGCCGCCATTGAGAGTGGCAGTGTTGCTGCTGACGATGGTGTTAATGAGCGTCAGATCGGCGTCATAGTCAACGATGCCGCCGCCATAGCCAGTGACGTTGCCGCCCATGATCGTCACGCCAGAGATGACAACCGTGCCCGCGCCAGGCCGAACGTCCAGGATCCGGTCAGAGATGATGCCACTGGCGTCAATGGTCGTCAGACCAGGGCCAGCGCCAGTGATGGTCACGACGTCAGTGACGTCCAGGTCGCCCGTAGCGGCGCTATCATCGTTGATCCCGGTCACGGTCAGGACGTGAGTGCCGGCCCCCAAGGTGATGGTGTCATCCTCGCCATTATCGTTGGCTATGATGAGGGCGTCCCGCAAGGAACAGTCAGTGCTACACTCGCCATCGTTCTCGTCGGTCAGGATGTCCACGGTAAAACTCGCCGCGCGGGCAACCGGCAACTGGCCGCCGCCCAACAGCCATCCTTCGACTATGCTCAAACCAAGCACCAGCGCCAGGGTCAACCCCAGACCGAGGGTGAAAGCCACGAACAGTTTTCGGATTCTCAGCATGCTTCTTCCTTTTTCCAACAAGACATCAAGACACGAAATCTCGTATCTCCAGGATCGTTGCCTGTCGCACGCTCGGCGCCACACAGTTCCCAGTGTCGCCAGATCGAATCACATCAACCAGGCCGGTGGAGGTCCGTCGAGTCAGACTCATCCTGGCTATAGAGCAGCAGGCTTGGCCTGGCGGTAGAGCGATCCATACAGAAAAGCCATAATCAGTTGAGCGTAAAACAGTGTAAAGAGCAAGCCAACGCCACACGCGATCAGGCCAACGAACTCGGCGACTATGGCTGCCACCACAGTCACCAACAACACGATGAACGCAGGGCCGATGTTGTTCTTGAGCATCTCAAAAAGTTCGCTGAACTGGAACGCCGCGCCAAACTCACCGCTCTCGGCGTATTTGCCCCACACAAAGGGCATTATCAGGCCCAGCAAGATGGAGTAGAGGAGTATGAGGCAACCACAACAGGCGCTCACCCCGATGGTCAAAGGGACCAAGACTTCCATCACGTCTTGATCAACGCTTTCGGCCAAAACTGGGACCATGTTACCAGCCTGGGCGCATACACTGAAGAGGATCAACGGCAGGGCGTAGACGAGCGAAATCACCCACAACTTCAAACCTTCGACCAGCTTGCCCCCAAAGTCGTCAATCTCTGGCAGCGGAACCTCTCGCCCGGCGATGACGTTTTTCATCGTTTCGAATATGTACCCCAGGGCGAAAAACGGCCCCACGATCGGGATCAGCATGATCACACCGCCGAGCAGCACCTTCTTTATCCAATCCTGATCTTCTGTGACGTACGTAAAAGACCTTCCGATATCCATTCTAGTCCTCCTTTTTCAAAAATGAAACATCCCATAGACCTCCACCGGCCCGAGATGATGACAACCAAAAGATGCAAAGAAACGGCCCTTCCAAAAGGGCTGTCCTCACCGCAAAGACGCCCAGGGCGCAAATTTTTTCGAACGATGAATGTCGAGCCAAACGCGGGGAACTGGACCGGGCACTCATTGCCCGGCCTAGGCACTCCTACCGATGCCTCGGTAGAATATATAGCAAATCACAAACTATGTCAAATCAACTATCGAAGAGGAGGCGTTAACCTCCCTCAAGCCCTCTCGCGCCACTCAGCCACGCCAACAGGTCCACCAGCCTCCCCTGCCCAACCGGCGTCACTTGGTCCGCGGGCGGCTCCTCGCCGGGGTCCGTGACCCAGTAGGCGGGGATACCAACCGAGGCAGGAGTGGCGACGTCCCACTCCCAATGATCACCCGCCATCAGACACTCGTCAGGCCGCCGGCCCAGGTGCTCCAGAATCTCGCGGTAGTAGGCCGGACTATCTTTGGTAGCGTGCATATCCTCGTAGACAGTCACCAGCGCGTAATCGAACTCGGTCACGGGCACGCCGGCCCAATCCAGGCGCTGCTCAATGGCCGTGCGGGGAAAGAGAGGGTTGGTCGCGATGACCACCTGCAAACCGCGCTCAAAAGCCCACTCGACCAAAGCGCGCGCCTCCGGCCGGCGCTGCGTCAGGGGTTGCAGCTTGGGGAACTCTTCGGCGTAGAAGCGTTCAAAGAGCGGCTCCAACTCTTCTCGCTCGTATCCCAGCGCCGGGTAAAAGGCGGCCGCAAACACTTGCTCGTTGGTGGGGCCGCTGCCATCGTTGCCCATCATGACCCGCGAGGCGCGCATCAACTCGGAGAGCAATCGCTCAGGAGGAACCAGATGGGCTACGTGGCTGGAAAGAGCGCGGGAGTAGGCCGGCATAAAGGCCTCTATCGAATTGCCCAACAACGTGTCGTCCAGATCAAAGAGAATGGCTTTGAGCATTGCGTTCTCCAAAACCCCTGGGTTTTCTGAAACCCCAGGGGTTTAGTGGTCTAGTGCCTCGAAAACCGCCGCCGCCTGGGGATGACAGTGGCCACAGCCAACGTAGGGGTCGGCCACTTCCACGTGGTGCTCGGTGCAGACGGCGTATACCTCGACGCGGCGCACCAGCCCCAGCCAGCGGCGGACTACCCTGGCCTCCAGCACCATATTGGGGCAACCGTTAGCACGCAGGATTCCAGGTACCGGACAGCGGGCGCACAGCTTGGGCTCCCACGCCAGGCGAGAATCGCGCCCGACGAGACGACATTCCTGGGTGGAGCGACCGCGATAAAAATCCTCATAGTAATAGGGGCACTCACTGCCAGCAGGGGTACGCATTGGCTTCCAGCTACACCCGCGTGACGTACTCGCCCGTGCGGGTGTCCACGCGGAGCACGTCCCCCTGCTCGACGAACAGGGGCACCTGCACCTTCAAACCGGTCTCTAGCGTCACCTTCTTCAGCGCGCCGGTGGCCGTGTCGCCAGCGACGGCCAGCGGAGCCTCGACTACCTCCAGTTCCACCGTCGTAGGCAGCTCCACGTCCAGAGCTTCTCCGTCGTGAGTGGAGAGCATCAATTCCATATTCTCCTTGAGATAGGGAATCTGATCCCCCAATACAGAAGCGGATATGGGACTCTGCTCGTAGGTCTCGGTGTCCATAAAATAATACAGGTCGCCATCGTTGTAAAGATACTGCACCCCGCGCCGCTCGACGCGGATATCTTCCACCCGGTCGCCGGAGATAAAGTTGTGCTGGATGGTCGCACCGGTGCGCAGGTTGCGCAACGTGGTACGGATGGTCGCCTTGCCCCGCCCCGGCTTGTGATGCTGGTACTCTAACACCTTGTACAGCTCGCCGTCCATCGTGAAAGTGACACCCTTGCGCAATTCGTTGACGTCAATCATGGTTGGCTCCTTTCATACAGGTGCAATGCACTTTTACGCAACGGAAGGTTGCGCTGCATCGCACCTGATTATACCCGTTCCATCCGCTTCGTCAACCCAACATGCCGCGGATGATAATGTCCACCGCGTCGTCCTCGTCCAACCCCCGGGCCATCAACGTCTCCATCTCCTTCCGGTTGACGCTGCCAATGGCCGCCTCGTGGGTCACTCTGGCCCGCTCGTCGCGCACGACGACGACGGGCACGTTACGCGCCACCGCCGCGTCGCGCACGATCTCGGTGCAGTCCATGTGGCCCACCGCGCCGGGCGCGTTCCCCTCGGCGGTGGTATAGATCTCGCTGCTGGCCCGGTCGCGCACGGCGACCCGCGTCTTGGTCAGGCCACGCGCTCCCTCGCCGTTGAGACGCACCACTTCCCGCACCTTGATCTCGTCCTCGGCCAGCCCATAAGCCTTGGAGGTCAATTCGACCACGCCCTCGGCCGCCACGTCCGCCTCGAACTGCATCTCCAAGCGCCCCACCCGGCCGTGCGTCAGATTGAACTCTGATTCGAGCCGCCCGCCCTCGTCCACCTGGGCGTGGGTAGTGGGCAGCACCTGGACGCCGCCGTGAGGGCCGTGATAGTGGGCCTCGCTGTAGCGCATGGTCGCGCCCGGCCCGACGTGAACGCGCGCGTCCATCACGTGCTGGAGGTCAACTGCGTTGGGAAAGGTGCAATGGGCCAAAAAGCCGACCTCCGCCCCCTCCCCGATCTCGAACTCGGACACGATCTCTTGCCTCCCCTCGCTGGGGAGCATGCCAAAGCAGAGGTGCACGGGGTAATCAACTTTTGCGCCTGGCGCGACGGTGACGCGAGCGCGCACGCCGCGCTCCGATTCCTCCGTCTCGATGCTCACGCCCTCAATTTGATTGGTCGCCAGCACCTGATGGCCGCTGATGACGGCGCTGGCGATTCGAGGGGCCCTCAGAATATCCGCTTTGCCGCCGGCCTGCTCGTAGGCCCGCATCATGGCCTCGAACTCGTGCGCCCAGGCCGGGTCGCGCGAGGGCAAGGGGCCCCCGTCTCTACTCATCGCACACCCCCTCGGCCACCACGCGCTGGTAGGTACCGCCGGCCTCCTCGCCCCAGGGCTGGTAGCCCAGCAGGTCGCCGTGGGGCCGGCAGCGCTGGGCAAAATAGCCGCGCACCTCGGCCGGAGTACCGGTGTTCACGATCGCGCCGCCGCACATCAGCGAGGCCCTATCGGCCACCTCGGCCATCTCGTCGCGGTGGGTGATCAGGAGCACCGATGTCCCCTCATCCGACATGCGGCGGAGCAGCGCCATGACGTCCTCGATACACAGCACGTCAACTCCCGAATCCGGCTCATCGAGGATAGCCAGGCGGGGCTGCATGGCGTATACCGCCGCCAGCTCGATCCGCTTGCGCTCCCCGCCGGAGAGGGCGTGATTGACCGGGCGGCCCAGATAGACGGAGGGAGAAAGCGCCACCGCCGCCATAGCCTGCTCGATCCGTTCCCGCGAGGGATCGCTCATCCCCAGCGCCAGGTAGTCGGCGGCGACCAGTCCCTCGAAGCGGGCTGGCTCCTGCCAGGCCAGCGTCAAACCGAGCCGCGCCCGCTCGGTCAAAGACAGGCTGGTGATGTCCTGCCCGTCGAACAGGATGCGGCCCCGCACCGGCTCGTACCCGCCAGCGCCCATCAGTGTGAGCGCCAGACTGGTCTTGCCAGAGCCATTGAGGCCCAGGAGCGCGTGCACCTCCCCGCGCCCGACGGTCAGATTGACCCCGCGCAGAACCTCCGCGCCGGGCCGCTCGACCCACAGATCCTCTACTGCTAACAGTGTGTTGTTTTCCATAGCACTCCAAATCATACCCGCTGAACAGCTTGCCTGACAGTGAGCATTTTCACTCTGCCTGCAAGATGAACCTCACTTGTCATCATCTTGGCGCGCGCATTCCAGTTCCAGGATGCGCCGCAGAATGGCGACGGTGGCCGCATAGGTGGGGTCCATCCCAAAATAGGAAAGTTGCTGCACCCCCAGATTCTGTCCCTTGCTGAAGGGCGTGTCCGAGGCGTAGTGAACGACGCCAATGTCAAAGGGGATGGGATAGAGATTGACGATCTCGTCCCTGGGATAGCGACGCGGGCGCATGGCCTCGTACACGGCTGAGAGATACGGGCCGGCCTCCATCTCGATGTCGGTGTATCCCTCCCGATAAAAGACATCCATGTAACGTTGATTCTGCAAAAAAGTACCCCGCACGGTGATGGACTTTTGGTTATCGAGCACGGTGCCATAGACGAGGTGCGGGCGCACGTCAGCGGCGTCGAAGGCGTTGTTAAAGAGATAAGTGTTGCGCGAGTGCTCGTCGTGAACGACGTTAGGGATCATCACGTCGCCGATGCTCCCGTTGAGCGTGGCCGCCTTGCCTAGGACGTATACCCCCCGGAACGACTCCACGCCGGCCGCGATCTGGGAGAGAATGTGGTAAGCGCCCATTCCCAGTGGGTAGTCAATGTTGATGATGATCGCGTCGCTGTGGACAATGCGCTCGATGCCGGGAATACGCAGGCGAGAGTCAAGCCAGTCAGGGCGCAGGGCGCGCAGCTCGACGATCTGCGCGGCGACGTCAAAGACGTGACGGCTGTCAATGTGCCGGATACCGCACAATGGCTCTTCCTGTTCCCGCTCTTCCCACATATCCCGGCCCTGGGGAGTGTGGAGATATTTCTTGAGCACATAATACAGGAAATTCTCGAGGCTGCTGGGCACCTGGCGCGTCTGAATATCGGCATACTCCGCCTGCAAGTCGGCGCTGCCCCCCTCACGCACGAAGCGAACCAACTCTTCCTCCCGCCGCAGGGCAAAACCGGAGAGTATGTTGACCACGCTGTGAGTGTTGCTAGAGATAAAATAGACGGGCCGCTCGCCTGGGTCAAAGGGAAGGTTGGCGGCAATGTTCTCCCACCAAAGCTGGGTGGCCTTGCGGTACTCGACCTGAGAGCCGGCCAGCAAGCGAGCCGCCATTCGCTTCCGCTGCCGTCCGGCGTCGAGAAGCATGGCCGGCAAATCCTCTTTCCAAATCGCCTCCAACTGGCCCAGGTCGGCGGCGGAGATGCCCAACTCCTCGCACAACCGGACGCGGAGGTCGGCGCCGATCGGTTGACCACTGGTCACGCAAGCCTCCAAATCCACCAACGACGCATGTCCAAAGAGCCGGAGATGTATCTTGTTCCACTCGATCTGGAAGGCGGTCAGTATCGGGATCAAATCATCAACGTCGGAGAGGCTGGCGACGTAGGCGGCCAACGTCTCTCGCCCATCGAAGAAGGAACGGCGCCGGCGGGCCGCTGCCGCGACCGGACGCCACTGTTCGACGTCCGGGTAGCCGCGCCGGGCAAAAACACGCTCCGACTGCCCCATCACGATCAATCGCGTCTGCCGGATGCAATGCGGTAGACGCAGCGAGCTATAGACGAGGGCGGAAACGTCGGGAGTGTGGTCGCGGGACCTGACGTGCAGGAGCGAATCCACCCCCAGATGGGTCTCGACCAGCGTCTGGATCTGCACCTCGTCAGTGGTGCGCAGCAGCGAGTAATAAGTGCGCATGTAGAGCTCGATCTCCTCGCTGCCGGTGGTGGGGACGGTGCGCTCCATATCACGATTCCCCTGCCGCCTTCTCCACCGCCTGCACGATCTTGTAGTACCCGGTGCAGCGGCACAGGTTGCCGGTCAGCCCGGCGACGATCTGCTCGTGGGTGGGATGGGGGATCTCGTCCAGCAGGCTGGCGCCGGCCATGATAAAGCCTGGCGTACAGTAGCCACACTGGACGGCCCCTTCGTCAATGAACGCCTGCTGCAGCGGGTGCAACTCGCCCCCCTCAGATACTCCCTCAACGGTGGTAATGTGCGTGCCGTGGGCGCGGGGTGCGGGCGTCAGGCAGGCCAGCACTGCGATGCCGTCCATCCAGACCGTGCAGGCCCCGCACTCCCCCTCGCCGCAGCCCTCTTTGGCGCCGGTCAGCCCCAGGTCCTCGCGCAGCATCTCCAGCAGCGTCTTGCCGCCCGCCCCCTGCACGGAAACGTTCCTACCGTTGACCGTGCACTCGATGGGCTCGGGCCCTCCGTCCCGGTGGCGCACCGTCTCGCCCGCCAGCCGGGGAAAGCGGCCTGCGGTGTGCCCCCATAGCTTGGGCGGATTGTCGAGGAACTCGTCCCTCTCGGTGCCGTCACGCAATCTGGCGAGAGCGCGACGCACCAGCACGCCGACGATCTCACGCCGGTAGTCGGCCCCGGCGCGGACATCGTCAATCGGGACGGCGGCGCGGGCGGCTAACTCGGCGGCCTCGGCGATGCGCTCCTCGCTCAACAGCGCTCCCACCAGCGCCTCCTCTGCCTCCCGTGCACGGATAATGGTAGGCGCCACACTGCCCAAAGTGATCGTGCATTCGCTAACTCGCTGATGCGCCGATTCGCCAAAGGCAAGCACGACGGCCCCATTAGTCACGGCAATAGCCACTGCGCGCCGCAAACCCAGCTTGACGAAGGCACCGCGTCGGTCGCCGTCCAGCGCGGGAAAGACGATGTCGGTCACCATCTCGTCGGGAGCGAGGGCGGTCTGGCGCACGCCCCGGTAGAACTCGGGCAATGAGAGCGTGCGCTCGCCGCGCACGCTGCGCAGCGTGAGGCGGGCGTCCAGCGCCCACAGCGCGGTGATGGTATCGTTGGCGGGAGAAGCGGTGACGAGATTGCCGGCCACGGTGCCCCGGTTGCGCAGTTGGGGCGAGCCTACCTGCGAGCAGGCCAGCGCCAGGGTGAACCCTCGCTCGACCAGCAGGGCCGATGCCGCAGTCTGGTTATGCGTTACCGCCGGGCCAACGTGGATCAGTCCATCATCGTCCAGATATACCCGGTCGAGCTTGCCGATGCGGGTGACGTCTATCAGCACGCGCGTCTGTCGGGTGCCGCGCTGCAACTCGACCAGCAGGTCAGTGCCGCCGGCGATGATGCGGGCCTCGGGGCCGTGCTCGGCCAGGAGACGCAAAACATCCGCGACAGAAGTGGGGGTGTAATAAGTTTGCCACATAGTTCAAATGCTCCCGATTAGTGTCAATCTATTCTAGCCGTGACTGGATATCCTTCTCGACCTGTTCCCGCAGACCTCTCCACAGTCGGCCTATATCTCCCCCCATCGCCACTCGCTATTCGTCACTCGTCATTCAACAACCCCGTCATTTCATTGAACTGCTCGATCAGTGCGTCAATCTCACCGATCTGCCCCTGGATAGAACTCCAATAGTCCGGCTCGTACCACTGGGCCTGGATCTCTTCGTAGGTCTTGCCCTGCTGCTCGACCCAGGTGTAGTACTTGAGGTTGTGGATGCGGCGGCGATCCCAATAACCCAACTCCTCCACGTAATCCACCGTGCAACCCAGGAGATAGCGATGGTAATCGGCGGCGGCGTCCGTCTCGGTGTACTCGCCGTGCTCCTCGTGCAGTTCCAGCAAGCGGCTCTGATATAGTTCCATCGAGTCGGTGAAAACAGTAAGGACGACGTCGTGCTCGCCCAACTCGTACCACTTGGCGAGCTTGATAGCGGAGAGGACGTTGGCGACGCTAGAGATGCCCAGCAGGTCGAGCTGCTCCACCAGCCCCTCTGGTACTCCCTGTTCGACCAGGTAAGCGCGGCCGGCCGGCTCGTTGAACAATCTCACCAGGCTCATACACGCCTCGTCATCAATCGCCATCACCAGATCGGTGTTCCTGAGGTTGTGGATCCAGGGCACGTGCTTATCACCGATGCCCTCGATGCGATGCCCGCCGAAGCCATTGAGCAACAGTGTGGGGCACTGGAGCGCCTCGCTGGCGGCGACCTTACTCGTGGGAAAGATCTCTTTCATATAATCGCCGCAGCCGATGGTTCCCGCCGAGCCGGTAGTCAGCGCAACGCCACGGTAGCTATCTCGCGGCCCTAGCTCTTGCTGCAAGACCTCTTCCATCGCGTGGCCGGTCACGTCATAGTGCCACAGGTGGTTGCCGAACTCGTCGAACTGGTTAAAGATAACGATATCCTCGCGGGTTTCGCGCAGCTCCCAGCACTTGTCGAATATCTCTTTGACGTTGCTCTCGCAGCCGGGGGTAGCGATGACCTCGCCCGCCACCGTGGAGAGCCAATCGAAACGCTCGCGGCTCATCTCCTCCGGCAGGATGGCGATAGATTCGCAGGCCAATAGCGCCGCGTCGTAAGCGCCGCCGCGGCAGTAATTGCCGGTGGAGGGCCAGACCGCCTTCTGGTAAGTGGGATCGAACTGGCCGGTGACCAGGCGCGGCACCAGGCAGCCAAAGGTAGCCCCGACTTTGTGCGCGCCGGTGGGAAACCACTTGCCCACCAGGGCAATAATGCGAGCCGGCACACCGGTGAGAGCAGGTGGCAGTTCCATATAATTGACGCCGCCAAAGCCGCCGCCCTGAGCCACAGGCTCGTTCTTCCAGGTAATGCGGAATAGATTGAGCGAGTTCACGTCCCACAGGCCAACGTTCTCCAACTTGGCCCTGACCGCGGCGGGGATCAGCGCCGGGTCCTTCATCTGCGCAAAGGTGGGGACAATGATGTCGCGTTCCCGCGCGCGTCGCGCAGTTCGCTCCAGTTGCTCTTTATGAATGGTCAAATCTATCATCCGAGATTTCCTCCGTAAAGACGATTCAAGATTGGAAGTAACTGCTGCTCAGTCTGGACTTGTGACAGAGTTTCACAGAGAAACGCAGAGATGTTGTATTCTCTGTAAATCTCTGCCTTCTCAGCCGGATGTAGTTTATCCGCGTTCTCTGTGTCCAAACCAGAATGGCCTGAGCAGTTGCGATTGGAAAAGTAATGCGCCAAGCACTACTCCAACTGTGTTCAAGAGCCAGTCTTCCAGCGCCGCCACCCGTGTGGGGATGAGCGACTGCGCCAGTTCAATGACCAGGCTGAGGCCCGCGCCGGCGAGCGTCGTCAACGCGAGCCGCGTCCTGGCCGGCCGGCGACTCAGGGCCAGCGCGAGGGCAGCTCCCAACGGAATAAAGACTGCGACGTTGCCCGCCAAGTCAATCAACAGGCGCACCAACATACCCCGTGCGGCAACGGGCGCGGTCAAAGGTGCCAGGCTGGCGGCGACGATCTGGTTGGGGCGGAGCGTCATCCACAAGAGCCAGGCATAGACAACGCCCGCCAACGCCCACCCAAGCCAGGTATGGGGCTGCCTAATTGACTCCTCACGGCACACGGATGCGCTCGCCATCCTCAGGAACGATCACTTCCAAGTCCGTGCCAGCACTGGCTTCCCCGATCAGCACGTCGGGATGCTCGCCGATCTTGGAGCTGAGATGCACCAGCGCCAGGCGCGGACAGCCAGCCTGACGCGCTATTTCGCCAGCCTGTTTGGCCGTGCTGTGGAAATAAGCCGAGGCGTCAATGTCAGGCTGCAACTCGGCGCTAAAAGAAGCCTCGTGGATCAACAGGTCACTGCCGCGGGCCAACTCCACGACAGAGGCGCAGGGGAGTGTATCGGTGGCAAAAGCGACCGATGGGCCGGCGGCAAAATCCCACCGGGCGGCCAGGGTAGGAGTGCCCGGCGGGTAAGAGACCGGAACGGTACGCACAGTGACGCCGTGCGATAGAGCCGCCTTGTCCGCGTCGTATTCCGACAGATTGTGCCACCCGCACTTGAGACGATGACTGCCATAGCCGGTATAGACCAGCGCCCACAGCATCTTTAGCGTCGCGATCGTGTTAGAGCCGGCGTAGACGTGCAGCCGGGGAGAAGATTCAAAAGAACGGCTGAGGGCAAACATTGGGAACCCCAACACGTGATCGCCATGGGAGTGGGAGACGAAAAGCTGATCAAGCTCAACAGCTTGGACATTGGCGCGGGCCAGTTGTTGCACAACCGTCGGCCCGGCTTCGACCAGCATACGAAAATCAGAGTCCTCGAGCAAAAGCGCCACGTTGCTCCGCCGTCCGGCGGAGAAAGCGTCACCTGTCCCAAGAAAAACGATCTCGGCCATCGTTACCCCCAATCCACCCTAGCTCAGGGCGCGCCGGACAGCCGCCAGCGCCGGTTCCACGACCGTCGGCTGTACCTTCACCGCTCGCATCGCGCTGGCGATGTCCTTGAGGCCAGAGCCGGTCGCCAGGACAACCACCCGGTCGTCAGAGCCAACCAGGCCCTGCTCGACCGCCTCGACCAATCCGGCGTAGGCAGCGGCGGCCGCCGGCTCGGCAAAGACGCCACAGCCCTGAGCCAGCGCAGGGATGGCGGCCAGAATCTCCTCGTCGTCCACACGGATGAAGGCGCCGCCGGTCTCACGCGCCGCTCGCAGCGCTTTGATGCGGTCGCGGGGCAGCCCGGCGACGATAGAATCGGCGATGGAGTGAGCCTCCACCTGCTCCATATCCCAGCCCTCCAGCCCCCGCTCCCAGGCATCCACCAGCGGAGCCGACCCCACCGCTTGCACGCCGATGAGCCGAGGCGCGCGGTCAATCCAACCCAGCGCCAAGAGGTCGCGCAGCCCCTTGTGGATACCGCCAATGATGCAGCCATCACCCACGGGGATCAGAATTACATCCGGGGCCTGTAGGGGCGTGGTTCCCGCGCCCGTCCCTACAAATTGCGTCAACTGTTCGCAGATCTCGTAGACGGCGGTCTTTTTGCCCTCGGACATATAGGGGTTGTAGCCGGTGTTGCGGTTGTACCAGCCGAACTCCCGCGCCGCCTCGAGGCACAACTCGAAAGCGTCGTCGTAGGCGCCGTCCACGAGCAGCACCTTCGAGCCGTAGGCCAGTAGTTGCGCCACCTTTGCCTCCGGCGCAGTGCGGGGCACAAAAATGACGTTGGGCTGGCCGACCGTCGCGCAGAGACCTGAGAGAGCGGCGGCGGCGTTGCCGGTGCTGGCGGTGGTCACGACCTCGTAACCCAATTCGCGGGTCTTGACGACGGCGATGACCGAGGCGCGATCCTTGAACGAGGCGGTCGGCTGGCGGCCGTCGTCCTTGACCCAGAGATACTCGAGACCCAATTGGGCGGCCAGGCGCGGAGCGGGATAGAGGGGCGTCCAGCCGACGCTTGCCAGCACGGTACCCTCGGCCAGCCCCCGCGCCGCTTCCGGGTCTACCGGCAACAGCGGCAGGTAGCGCCATAAGGAACGGGTTGAGTCACTGGCCAGTTGGTCGGGGTTGATGCGCCGGGCGATGAGGCTGTAGTCATAGATGACGTCGAGGATGCCGTCGTCACCGTGATAGGGGCAGACGTATTCCACCTCTTCCAACTCGTACTCTGCGCCACAGATAGTACATTTAAGGCCCAAAACTCGATCCACTGTCGTTTTTCCTTTGTTACCTTTCTCAGCCTCTCTGGTTCGCCGATTCGCTTCTTCTACGCTAAGTGCAGACTGCCGTAAATTCGTGCCGGGTTTTTCACACTTAGGGCGCTTTTCGGCCAATTTGTGGGCCTAGCGCCGCCTCTTCTATGGCTGAGAATCAGCCCGCGGCGCGGCCGGCGCAAAGCGGAACGAATTTATGCATCGCTGCACTAAGGCAATCGCCTTTAAATTTCGAGTGCTAGACCTCCGCGGTTTACGAAATAATGTCTCTCTGAGCGTGCCCTGTGCGTATGAAACGCGTCTTTGAGACGAATGTACGGCCAAAACCTCGGAGGTCTGGATAAAAGCGATTGCCCTATTCTACACCCCTCGCTCGCCGCGGACGTAAGGGAGGCCCAATGCCGCCGGCGCGCCCAATCGTTTGCGCAGCGCCTCACGGGAGCCGATCACCAGCACCACGATGGTGAAGGCATAAGGAATCATCTTGAGGAAAAAGCCCCAGTAAGGATTGTAATAGAACGGGTTGTTCCAGAACAGGAGCGTGGTGGGGGCCTGCAGATCCAGGATCAAGCGGCGCAGCGCGCCGAAAGCGTAGGAGCCGGCCGCTGCCCGCAACGGATCCCATTGGGCAAAGATGGTCAAGCCAACGGCGATCCAGCCCTGGCCGGAGGTCGTCATGTGGCTGAACCAGCCGGGCGAGATAGCCAGACTGATGGTAGCGCCGCTCAGTCCGGCCAACACGCCGCCGACGAAGGTGTACAGGTAGCGCGTCCGGTAGACGTTGACTCCCATCGTATCGGCCGCAGCCGGATACTCGCCCACCGCCCGCAGGTGCATGCCCGGCCGGGTGCGGTTGATATAGTACCAGGCGG
>CAYMWP010000112.1:0-12103 GCA_964393895.1 uncultured Anaerolineales bacterium
ACCAAGAAAGTGATTTCAAAAGTTCTGCGACTGTTTTTGGTTTTTTCCTTTGTGTCCTTTGTGGTAAAACAGGCTTTCCCTTGAACAGTTACTTTTTTACCAGTGTATGACGGGTGGACCTTCCCGAAAGCCTTCCGACCTATGATCTTGCGGGCGCATTTTGCCGTTACCGGTAATTGTAGTACAATTTCAGTAGATTACGAAACGCTCTCACTGGATCGCCAGACCCGGCGGAAGGTGGAGAATTGGGCGACCCGCCTGGAGCATTCCGTAAAGCACTGAATTTCAAACTTTTTTGGGGAGGATTAACTATGGACACAAAATCGAGCGCGGACCGCGCCTATGCCAAAATCGTGAACGCCTGGTGTATGTACGACTGGGCCAACTCGGCCTTTGCCACGACGATCCTGGCGGCCGTGCTGCCCACCTTCTACAGCAGCGTCGCCGGAGCCAACCTGGAGCCGGTTCAGGCCAGCGGCTACTGGGGCTATACCAACACCGTCGCCATGCTCCTGGTCGCCCTCTCCGCCCCCATCCTGGGAGCCATCGCCGACCACAGCGGGGCCAAGAAGCGCTTCCTGGGAGGGTTTGCCGGGTTGGGCATCATCTTTACGTCGCTGCTGGTGCTGGTGAGCACGGGGGATTGGCTGATGGCCTCGGCCTTTTACGTCCTGGGCCGGGTCGGCTTTGCGGGCGCCAACATCTTTTACGACTCGCTCTTGCCCCACGTCGCCCGCCCCGAAGATATTGACCAGGTCTCCACCAAAGGGTACGCCCTGGGCTACCTGGGCGGCGGGCTGCTGTTGGTGATCAACCTGGCCTGGATCATGAAGCCGGAGTGGTTCGGCCTGCCGGGCGCGGAGATCGCCTCCCGCCTTTCCTTCCTCAGCGTCGGCGTCTGGTGGGCGCTCTTTTCTATCCCTCTCTTCCGCCGCGTCGCCGAACCCCCCTTCGTCCGGGAGCGGGGAGAGAGCGGCAATCCTTTCCGGGCGGGATTCCAGCGACTGGGACGGACCTTTAGCGAGATCCGTCGCTACCGCGAGTTGTTCAAGTACCTGGTCGCCTTTTGGCTCTACAACGACGGCATCGGCACCATCATGACCATGGCGGTCATCTTTGGGGCCGAGATCGGCATCGAGACGACGAACCTCATCGGGGCGATCCTGGCAGTGCAATTCATCGGCATTCCATTCTCCTTCGCCTTTGGCTGGCTGGCGCGCCGTCTGGGGACCAAACGTTCGATTCTGCTGGCGTTGGGGGTCTATACCGTCATCGCCATCGGCGGGTATTTTATGCAAACCAGCCTCCACTTTTGGATTCTGGCCATCCTGGTGGCGACGGTGCAGGGTGGGAGCCAGGCCCTGAGCCGCTCTCTCTTTGGGCGCATGGCCCCCAAGGCCAAGTCGGCCGAGTTCTTTGGCTTTTACGACGTCAGCTCCAAGTTCGCCGGCATCGTGGGGCCGGCCCTGTTTGGCGTGGTGGGCCAACTGACCGGCTCCAGCCGGTTGAGCATCGTCTCCCTCGTCATATTCTTCGTGATTGGCGGCGGCCTGCTCCTGTGGGTGGACGAGCGAGAGGGCATCCGTCTGGCGGATGAGGAGAATCAGGCGGCGGGGCTGGCGTAGAGGGTGACTTTAATCTCAGACTCTGATTGACCGACAAATTCAACATTCGGACGCATAAAACGCAGATTCACGCTGATCTGCCCTGAAAATCAATAAAATCTGCGTTTTCTGTATCCGGATTCAAGTGTTAAATTTGTCAGTCAACCGGCCTCAGATCACCAAATCTAGAATCATCCCTCCCCGTGCAACAGCGCCCCGAGCACGGTGCCATAGCCCGCGTCCGGCGGCAGAGTGATCTGCCTGCCATAGATGTCGCCCACTTGTTTCATAGCGTGACGCACGCTGTCCATATCAATCAGGTGACCGGTGACAACTATGCGTTCGATCTGCTGGGCGCGGGCGGCGTTGATCGCTATGAGGGCGATAGTCTGACCTACCAGCGTGACCAGCGCCGCCGCCAGATCCTCGCGGCTGACGGCTAGATCGTAGCGGGCCAGACGGCCAAAGTTGACCGCCGTGGCGTCGGCCGGCAATTGGCCTATAGGACCGCTGACCACGTCGGCCAGACTCAGATCGGCGCCGTTGGGGTCGCCCTGCTGAGCCAAAGCATCAATCTCGTGGGGATCGGTGGTATGCAGCAGCAGGCGGCTCAGTCCCAGCAGCGTGCCGCCGCCCACGCCGGTGCCCGTGACGTGGGCGTACTGGTCGCCGCGCGCCTCCACCACCGCCGTGCCAGACCCGGCGCTGACCACCAGTACCGGCGTGGCTCCATCTCCTTCCACTAGCTCGGCCAGGGCCTGGCCGCCGCGCCCGATCGCTTCCACCTCGCCCACGCGGACGAGGACGCAATCGCCAATCCGGTCAGGCAGCAGCCGGTGACGCCCGCCGGTGACGACCAGTCGCCGGAGCGACGCCACCTCGACCCCGCCGTCCGCCAGTATCGCCCGCACCAGATCGAGGTTCGGCTGGCCGGCGGATGCCCTGGTCCAACGGCGCAACTCTCCCTCTACGCGGGCCACCGCGTCAATGTTGCTGATCCCAAAATCTATCGCTGCGCCAACGGGTTGGGTCCGTCCCATAATTAATCCCTCCTCGAACTCACAGCTTGTCCAGCGCCTCCCGCATCCGCTCCAGCGCCTCGGTCAGAGTGGCGCGTGGGCAGCCAAAGTTGAGGCGCACAAAGCCCTCTCCCCCTTCTCCAAAGACGGCCCCGTCGTTCAAGGCCACCCGGGCATGCTCCAGGAAGAACTCGTGGGGGTTGCCGGGGATGGAGGTCTCGCGGCAATTGAGCCAGGCCAGGTAGGTTCCCTCTGGCCGGTGGCACTTGATGGCGGGCACATGGGCGGCGATGTACTCTAGCAAATAGTCGCGGTTGGCCTCCAGATAGACGATGATCTCGTCCAGCCACTCCTGCCCGTCGCGGTAGGCGGCCAGAGCAGCCGTATAGCCGAGCACGTTGACGTGGGGTATCAGGCCCGCACCGGCGACCTTGAGCCTGGCGCGCAGTTCCGGGTTCTGAACCACGCCCACCGAGCAGGAAAGCCCGGCGACGTTGTAGGTCTTGCTGGGTGCAAAGAGGGTGATCGTCTGCGCGGCGGTCTCCGGGGAGAGAGAAGCTATGGGAACGTGGGGGTGTCCCTTAAATACGAGGTCGCAGTGAATTTCATCCGAGCAGATCACCACGTCGTGACGCAGGCAGATCTCGGCCAATTGCTCTAACTCTGTTCTCTCAAAGACGCGCCCCACCGGGTTGTGTGGATTGCAGAGCAGGAGCAGGGAGGTGCGCTCCGTGATCGCCCGCTCAAAGGCGTCCAGATCGCGCTCATACCGCTCGGCCCCCTCGACCAGGGTCACGGTCTTGCAGATGCGCCCGCCGTTCTTGGGCGCGCTAAGCATTGGGAAATAGACGGGCGGCTCCACCAATACCTCGTCGCCCGGAGCGCCGACGGCCAGACAGGCCCGGTTGAACCCGGTCACCACGCCGGGGATGAAAAAGATGTCGCCGGTCTCGACGCGCCAGCCGTACAAGCGGGCCAGACGCTCCTGGATCACCTCGCGCAGGGTGTCCGATGGCATCCCGTAGCCAAAGACACCGTGGGACACCCGCTCCTTCAGGGCGCGGATAACCGGTTCCGGCGCGGCAAAATCCATGTCGGCCACCCAGAGCGGCAGCACGTCCTCGTCGTACCAACGCCACTTGGCGCTATCGGTGTGACGGCGGTCAATGATGCGGTCAAAATCGTAGGCCATAATTCTCCCCCGTAGCGATGATAACACACCTGCAAGAGTTGGTCAACGCAAAAACAGACGCATCTCTCACAGATAACGTTAGAGATACGCCTGAGTGTATGCGACCCACTATGACGGGTGGACAAAGCGGTCTCAGGTCACAGACGCAACAGCCGGCCGGAACTTGTACCGGTATATTTGATTCGACCTCATTTCCCTACGTGCTGGTAGAGTTGTGACTGATGGGCGCTTCCTACAGTTACCTAGATTTTACACTATCCTGTCCGCCTGCGCAAGTTGGCTCGCTGACCCGTCGAGTTTTCTGGTTCTGGTGATTACCCACATCTCACCACAGAGACACAGAGAGCACAGAGAAAACACAAAAATATCCTATCTCGGTGTCCTCCGTGCCTCTGTGGTGAAAAAACGATCACCTCGAATAGACATCTGCATACTTGTGGGTAATCACCAATTCTGGTTGACTTCCGCGCCAGACCACATTATACTATACTCGCATAGACCTCTCACTGCCCGACGCCCAGGAGCCTGGCGCCTGCCGGTCTGGCTGGCGAGTCGCCGGGCGGCGCGAGGGTGCGCAAGACTATTTGGTCGAAGGAGAAAGCTCGATGGAAGCCGATCTCCACATGTTCGACGCCATCACCCGGGGCATGAGTGAGGCCGTCTATGTGCGCGACCGCGATATTAACCCGCTTGGTAACTGCTCAGGTCAGACCTCCGAGGTCTTTGACAACCGTTTAGCCCACTGCAAATGTTTAAAACGGCCAATGTTTTGCGCTTGGATAAGCTGCAATGAGACCTCGGAGGTCTAAACAGCTACCAAGCTGAGCAGTTACCCTGCTTGTACATCAACCCGGCGTGCGAGGCCTTGACCGTCTGCTAATGGCTCAAGGCCGACGACAGGAGTGGAGGAGATGCTGGCCCGGGTGGCGACCCGCAAGCAACTTGCGGAGAAGGACGTTCAACTACAGCACGAGATTGCCGAGCGCAAGCGGGTGGAGCGGATGGGTGATTGAGGAATGATCGCGGATTTCACGAATGGAAGAATGACCCAAATCCTGCAAGATCTGTAGAGTCAGGGGTTGACACAAGATGACGCTCAAGCACAAAATGCTAGTCCTGTACACGGCTGTTGGCGTAGCCATCCTGCTGGTCGTAGGGATATGGCTGACCGTGAGGTTCCGGCAGCAGCGGCTCGAGGATCTGGAGCGGGAACTCGTAAACCAGCTCGAGCTGATCGACTTTTCGCTCAGCAGCTTTATAGCAGAGGTGGAGAGCGATATCACGGCCCTGGCGGAGAACGAGCTGGTGCGGACGGAGAACGACCGCAATTTTACAAGCTTTGTGAATGCCGACGAGGAGACCTTTGTCTACGACGTGGGCGAGCTGGAGCAGCGGATCATAGACGTCTTTAACACCTATCGCATCACCCATCCCTACGTGAACTCGGTCTATATGGGGCGGGAGAATGGGAGTTTCGTCCGCTCGCACAGGCGAGCCCGGCCAAGCCAATATGACCCTCGAACCAGGCCCTGGTACATCCTGGCCAAGGAGAACCCGGGCAGGGTGATGAGAACGGAGCCCTATCAATCGGTCACGACGTCGGACGTGAACATCGGCGTGGTGACCGCCCTCGTCGGCGACAACGGTGACGTATACGGTGTTGTGGGGGCCGACGTAACCCTGGTTAACCTGGCGGACTATCTCTCTGGCTTTGAGGTCAGTCACCAAGGCCAGATTCTTCTCATCGACGAAGCTGGGACTATTCTGATAAGCAAGTTGGCGGGATTTCAGTTTGAGCACGTAGAGGCGCTGCTCGGCAGTTACGCCGAGGTTCTGATGAGCAAGGGCCAGGGAGTCCTGGTCTTTGACCGCGAATCTGAGTCAAGCTACCTCTTCTTCCACACATCACCCGCCCTGGGGTGGAAACTAGGGATCGTGATTCCCGCTCACGAGATCAGGCAAGAGATCGGAAACGCGGTTCTTCCGGCGCTATCAGGGCTTTTTCTGGCTTTGGTCCTGTTGAGCGCGCTGACATTTATCGGCTTGAATGTGGCCGTGGTCAGGCCATTGGCCCACCTCAACGATGCGGCGCTCGAAATCACCCACACAGGAGATCTGCGTCAAAAGGTCGAGATAGAGACCGGGGATGAGATCGGCCATCTGGTCACGTCCTTCAATCAGATGGTGGTCAGTGTTCGACGGAGCCAGGAGACCTTGCGCCAGCAGCGGGATCTGGCCGAAGCATTGCAGGATGTGACCACTGCCCTGACGACCTCCTTGGATTTCGAGACCGTGCTCGATCGGGTTTTGGAACAGGTCAGCCAGGTCATTCCGAACGATGCCTGCAATATCATGCTCATCGAGAACGAGCAGACCAAGCTCGTACGCTGGCTTGGATATGAGCGGTTTGGCGCGGAGGGAACCATCTCGCGTACTGTCTTATCCTTGTCCGAAACGCCCGCGTTGAAACTGATGCTGTCAAGCCGGGAGCCAATCATCATCTCCAACGTAGCAACTGACCCCGATTGGCTGCCCCTTCCAGAGATGAGCTGGTTGCGTTCATACGCCGCTGCTCCCATCGTCGTGCGTGATCAAGTGATTGGTTTTCTCAGCGTAGATAGCTCCATCCCCGATTACTTTCAACCAGATCAGCTAGGGCACCTGCGAGACTTTGCCAGTTGTGCTGCTATAGCCATAGATAACGCTCACCTGTACCAGCAGATTCGGGAGTACGCCACCGAGCTTGAGGCCCGCGTCGCCGCCGCCACCCAAGAGATCAGGCGGCGAGCTGACGAGCTGGCAACGCTGTACGAGATCGGCAAAGAGATCACCGCCACCCTGGATCTGGACAGGATGCTGCGTACGATCGTTGACAAAGCTGTGCGGTTGGTGGGGGCCGACAAGAGCCTCATCCTGCTAGTCGATGCCGAGAAGGAGAGACTGACCCGCGCCGTTGGACATGGTTACACCCAGGCGCAACTGGACGAGCATCGCTTTGAAGAGTGCCAGGATGGCATCAGCGGGTGGGTTCTGCGAGAAAAGGTCCCGACCCTCTCAAAGAATATCCAAACGGACGAACGAAACCAGGGTAAATCCCTGGCCAGCGCCAGGCAAAGCGGCGACCGGTCAGCGGCCGTTGCCCCCTTGCTCATTGAGGGCGAGGTGATCGGGACACTGACCGTGATCAACAGCCAGCGGACCGAGAGCTTTTGTCCGGACGACCTGAACCTGGTGAGTATGCTGGCCGGTCAGGCGGCCATCGCGATTCACAACGCGCGGCTCTACGAGGCCGCCCAGGAAGCGGATCATCTCAAATCTGCCTTCCTGGCCTCGATGTCCCACGAGTTGCGCACACCACTCAACTCGATCATTGGGTTTACGGGCATTATCCTACAGGGTTTGGTTGGCCCGCTCAATCCGGAGCAGGAGAAGCAGCTCGGCATGGTGCGTGACAGCAGTCGCCATCTGCTGGATCTCATCAACGACGTGCTGGACATCTCCAAGATTGAGGCGGGCCAGTTGGAGATGGTCCGCGAGCGGTTTGATATGCGTGAGGCGATTGACAAGGTGGCACGGACGATGAGACCTATGGCTGAGAGGAAAGGGCTGGGGCTGACCGTCGAGGTATCGCCGCCGGTAGGCCAGGTCACGAGCGATCGGCGGCGGGTGGAGCAGATCCTCATCAACCTGGTCAACAACGGGATCAAGTTCACCGATCAGGGGGAGGTGCGCGTCGCGTGTGAGATCAGCGGCGATTGGCTGGTCACGCGGGTGGTGGATACAGGCATCGGCATCAAGCCAGAGGATGTGGGCAAGCTGTTCGAACCATTCCGGCAGATCGACACCGGGTTAGCCCGCCAGCACGAAGGGACCGGGCTGGGACTGTCTATCTGCAAGAGACTGGTGGAGATGTTGGGCGGTATGATCTCGGCCGAGAGCGAGTGGGGTGTGGGGAGCACGTTCGCGTTCACGCTTCCGATGAACGATTTGTAATTTGCGATTGACGATTGCTGAATCACTGGTCGCAGATCGGAAATCGAAAATCCAAGGTCCGAGATCGGCAATCGAACATCCGCGGGGGATCGGGCTATGACAGATAATCAAGAATCTGAAATCGGCAATCAAAAATCGAGAATCCTGACCATTGAGGATAATGAACAGAACAGGTACCTGGTGACCTTTATATTGGAGAGCCACGGGTACCGGGTTATCCAGGCGACGAACGGCCGCGAGGGAATCGACTTGGCCGAGCAGGCCAAGCCGGCGTTGATCCTGCTGGACATCCAGTTGCCGGGTATGGATGGCTACGCCGTGGCACGCGAGCTGAGGAGCAACCCGGCTTTCGACGAGGTCCCCATCGTGGCCGTAACTTCCTACGCCATGGTCGGCGACCGGGAGCAGATTCTGGCCGCTGGTTGCAATGGGTACATCGAGAAGCCCATCAATCCAGAGACGTTCATTGATGACGTCGAGCAGCATTTGTAAGATGCTCGGTTTGCGATTCCCGATTGGCGAATCAAAAAAAGTTCAATAGGTCACGGAACACTCACGCTGGATTGTCAAATCCAGCGAACAGTAGCGGATCTGGCAATCTACCAAGAGCGTTCTGTAAAGTACCACAGTTGGGAGCGAGATGAACAGAGGTAAAAAGGCAAAGGCGGTGCGCTATGAAACTACTCATCGTTGACGACCACGAGCAGAATCGGTACATGTTGCAGGTACTGCTGGAGGGGCACGGCCACCAGGTGGCCTCGGCGAAGGATGGGGCCGAGGCGCTAGACATGGCCCGGCGCGACCCGCCGGGCATGATCATCTCGGACGTCCTGATGCCAGGTATGGACGGCTTTGCCCTGTGCCGTGAGTGGAAAAAGGACGCAGAGCTAAGGACCATTCCCTTTGTCTTTTACACCGCCACGTACACCGATCCCAAGGACAAAGAGTTCGCCCTCAGTCTGGGGGCGGAGCGGTTCATCGTCAAGCCACAGGAGCCGGACGTGTTTATGGACATGGTGCAGGAGATTTTTGAGAACCACGAGGAGGGTCGGCTGGTCCCGCTTCGCGAGCCGGTAGAGGAGGAAAAAGTCTTTTTCAGGGAGTACAACGAGGTTCTCATCCGTAAACTGGAGGACAAACTGGTGCAGTTAGAAGAGGCCAACCAGGCCCTGGAGCGCGAAATCGCCGATCACAAGCAGGCGGAGGAGCAATCGAGACGCCAGGCGGCCATCTTGTCCGCCCTGCTCAACTCGCCGCAGGAAACCGTCGCTCTGCTGGACGCGGACGGGATCGTGCTCACCATTAACCTGAACGGGGCCAAAAGGTTTGGCCTGCCGCCCGAAGAAATGATGGGCAAAAACGTCTACGCGCTGATACCCGAGCCGGTCTCCGGCGAGCGGAAAAGGATCATCAGCGGGGTCATGCAGACGGGCCAGCCCGCGCAGTTCGAGGATCAGCGCCAGGGTATGCATTTTATGAACAGCATCTACCCCGTCAACGACCCGCAGTCGGGCGAGCTGTTGGGGGCGGCCATCTTTGCCATAGACATCACCGCGCGCAAGCAGGCCGAAGAAGCGCTGCGCGTGAGTGAGGAAAAGTACCGCACGCTGGTGGAGGGATCGCTGCAGGGGGTGGTCATTGCCCAAGATGAGCCGGTGCGGCTCACCTTTGCCAACGCGGCGATGGAGAGCCTCTGCGGCTACAGTGTGGACGATCTCCTGAGCATGGGACCATCGGAGCTGGCAGGGCTTGTCCACCCGGAGGACCGCGAGCGGTTCTTTGGCAACTTTAGACGTCGCCTGGCCGGCGAGCCGGTTCCGCATGTGGCGGAGTATCGCCTCCTGCGCCGGGACGGTGAGACAATCTGGGTCACGTGCCACTCCAGCGCCATCGACTACTTTGGCCAGCCCGCAACCCTCACCGCGTTCGTCGACATCACCGCGCGGGTGCAGGCCGAGGCGCAACTACGTGAAAGCGAGGAAAAGTACCGTTCTCTGTTCAACCAGTCCACGGAAGGCATCTATCTTCACGACCTGGAAGGCCGCATTCTGGACGTCAACGAGATGGCTTGCGCGCAGTCCGGCTATTCCCGGGAGGAGTGGCTCCGTCGTACCGTGTTTGACGGCCATCCGAGCAAAAGCACCACGAACCTGCCCAGAGACGAGATTCTCCGGATGTGGCAGGAGTGGGCGCCGGGACAGCAATATACGATGGAGGCGGAGCACCAACACAAGGACGGCGCCGTCTATCCGGTCGAGATCTCGACCGGGATCGTGCGCTACAAAGGCGAGAATGCCATCCTGGCAATCGTAAAAGACATCACCGCGCGCAAGCAGGCGGAAGCGCGCATGCAGCACCTCACCCAGGTGCTGCGCGCCATCCGCGACGTGAATCAGCTCATCGTTCACGAGCAGGACCGCGACGCGCTGCTGCGGCGCGCGTGCGAGATCCTGGTTTCCACACGCGGCTACCGCAGCGCCTGGGCGGCCCTGCGCGGCGAGGACGGCGCGGCGCAAACGGTGGCGGAAAGCGGCATCGGCGAGGACTTTGCACCCGTGCGCCAGGCCCTGGCGCGCGGCGACTGGCCCGCCTGCTGCCGGCAGGCGCAGGAGCAGCCGGACAACGTCGTACCGATTCACGACACCGACCGCAATTGCACAACCTGCCGCCTCGCCCATACCTACCGCGACATCGCCGCCCTGGCCGGTGCCTTGCGCCACGGCGGGCGCGACTATGGCGCGCTGGTCGTCGCCCTGCCCGCGGGCCTGGCCGACGCCCCGGAGGAACAGTCGCTGTTCCGCGAGCTGGTCGGCGACGTGGCGTACGCGCTGTACAGCATCGAACTGGCCCGGGCGCGCGAGGAAGCCGAACAAGCGCTGCGCGCCAGCGAGGAGCGCTTTCGGGTCGCACAGGAAATGTCACCCGATGGATTCACCATCCTTCATCCATTGCGAAATGAAAAAGGTGAGGTGGTTGACTTTGCATGGGTTTACGAAAACCAGGCCGCTGCACGTATTAATGGAACAGACCCGAAAGATGTAATTGGCAAGCGGCTACTTGACTTGTTCCCAACCCATCGCGGGACCGCCGTTTTTGAGGCATATCTGCACGTGGCGAATACCGGAAAAACCCGGATTTTAGAAGAGGTCTATGTTGGAGAGATAGTTTCAATACCGACATGGCTCCGTCTCGTGGTTGTATCTATGGGTGAGGATATTGCTAGCCTTGCACATGACATCACCGAGCGCAAGCGGGCGGAGGAAGCGCTCCATGAGAAGGCTTTCCTGATCGACTCGTCTTCGGTCATCATCGGAACATGTGACCTGGACAGCAGGATGACCTACGCCAATCCCGCCTTTCTGCAAGACCTGGGCTACGAAAGACTGGACGAAATCCTGGAAAGGCCCTTTGGCGAGTTCTGGATGGTCCAGGACCGCTTGGATGAGATCATGGCGGCGCTGACGAGCGATGGCGGCCCTGGGCGTTGGGCGGGCGAGTTGCAGGTCAGAAGGAAGGACGGATCCCTGTTCGACGTGTACGCGGCCGCGGTGACGGTTCCCGACCGTTTCGGCAAACCCATGGCGCTGATGTCCACTTCGATAGACATCACCGAGCGCAAAAAGGCGGAGGAAGAACTCAGAAAGTACCGCGAGCACCTGGAGGAGCTGGTGAAGGAGCGCACGGCCAAGCTGCGGCAAAGCGAGGAACAGTCGCGGGCGCAGTACAAGGGCATCCCCGTCCCCACCTACACCTGGCAGAAGGTAGGGGACGACATCCTGCTGGTGGACTATAACGCCGCCGCCGAGGCGCTTACGCAGGGCAAGATCGCCGATCTGGTGGGGATCGAGCTGAGAGAGATGTACCGCGATACGCCAGAGATACGGGAGGAGATCGAGCGTTGTTTTGCCGAACAGACCACCATCGAGCGGGAGATGCCTTATCGGTTCCGGTCTTCGGGCGAGGAGAGGCATCTGGCGGTCAAGTACGCCTTTGTGCCTCCGGACCTGGTGCTGGTTCACACCGAAGACATCACCGAACGGGTGCGGGCGGAGGAAGAGCTCAGAAAACAGGCCGCCGAACTGAAGCGGCTGGTCAACCTGATGGCCGGGCGCGAGGTGCGCATGGCCGAATTGAAGGACGTGATCCGCCAGTTGCGGGCGCAGTTGGAAGAGGCCGGGCTGGCGCCGGTAGCGGACGATCCATTGCTGGGAGGTTCGTAGCCAGGCACGGAGTGCCGGCATTGCGCTACTTCACTGCGTTACGTAGCGCACTACGAACGATTGCTCGTAGCCAGG
>CAYMWP010000112.1:12203-15818 GCA_964393895.1 uncultured Anaerolineales bacterium
TTGCGCTACTTCACTGCGTTACGTAGCGCACTACGAACGATTGCTCGTAGCCAGGCGCGCAGCGCCAGCGGAGTGCCGTCATTGCGCTACTTCACTGCGTTACGTAGCTCACTACGAGCAGGTGCGTACGGCGGAGCTGAAGCAGGTGATCCGCCAGTTGCGGGCGCAGTTGGAGGAGGCTGGGCTGGAGCCGGTGGCAAATGACCCGCTGTTGGAAGGGAGCAGTCAGGATGGGATTTCTCCCCATCAGATTCGTACAGAACCGTTCGTCTGATTCGTCCACTCGTGTCATTTGTGGTATGATTGAGTGCTTCGCACAGACACTCCCAAGATCGGACTTTATGAAAGGAGAACCGCGATGAACGATGGCAACCGCTCCGCACAGAAAAGCTTTATTGATGGAAAAGAGCCCCTGGCGGCGCTGGCCCGGCAGTATCTGGAGACGCTGCTGCGCGGTGAGCGGCGCGTTGCCAGCAAGCTCATCCTGGACACTGTGCGAGACGGCGTGACCGTCCAAGACATTTACCTGTCGGTGTTTCAACCCTGCCAGCACGAGATTGGACGGCTGTGGCAGACGAATCAGGTCAGTGTAGCTCAGGAGCACTATTGCACGGCCGCCACTCAGCTCATCATGTCGCAACTCTATCCCCACATCTTTGCCACGGAAAAGACCGGCCGTAGCCTGGTGGCGACCTGCGTGGGCGGCGAGTTGCACGAGATTGGCGTCCGTATGGTGGCCGACTTTTTCGAGATGGACGGCTGGGACACCTACTACCTGGGGGCTAACTCACCGGCCAACGGCCTTCTGGAGACGATCGAGTCGCAGCAGGCTGATCTCCTGGCTATCTCGGCCACCATGACCTTTAGCATCAACGCCATAACCGATCTGATTGCCCACGTGCGGGCGTCCGACGCGGGCAAGGAGGTCAGGATACTGGTGGGCGGGCGCCCGTTTAACATCGCGACGGATCTGTGGCAAAGGGTAGGCGCCGACGGTTGTGCTCCCAATGCGCAGACGGCCATAGTCGCGGCCGACCGGTTGCTGGCATAGCGAACACACGAACAGGAGATGTATGATGCAGACTTTAGCGGTTGTACCCCCAGTCAGCGCCCAGGCGCTGGCGGCGTTTCGAGGTGCGAGCCAGTCGATCATAGAGAGAGTGGTTGCTCGGTCATTGGCGCGCACAGACGAGGTCGTTCAGCACGGCGATGTGGCCGAGCGGTTGATCACGTCCGGTATCCGGTTCACCACCCAGATGCTGGACGCGGCCATGGCAGTCGGTGAGGTGGCCCTGCTGGAGGATCAACTGGCGTGGGCTATGGATCGACTGCCGCACGACGGGGTGGCTCCAGAACACATCCTCAACCGCCTGCGTTTCTACGCCGAGGCGGTACAAGAGCTCCTGCCGGCGGAGCACGCGGCAGAGGTTTTGCCTTTCGTCAACTGGATGATTGCCCGGCATGGGGAGATGACGCAGCACGGGGATGCCGGCGCCGGGCAGGAATAGATGCGGAGGCAGGTACTGCTGTACATCGAGATGAAACCACACGGGATTTGGGCATGAGCGCAGAGATAGAGGGGTGCGGAGAGGGCGCGGTCTGGGTGTGCGATAGCCGGGGTATCGTCCTAGAGATGATGGTTGACAGGCTGGGCATCGCCCACACGGTCACGCCCGGGCGATCCTGGATCGAGGTCGTGGACGAGGAAAGCGCCCAGAAGGCGCGTGACTTTCTGACCGAGCTCCAGTCACAGGGGGCGACTTTTGATTGGGAGCTGAACGTACCAATCGCCGGCCACCTATCGGCCCTCCGTTTCGCCGGTATCGTCCAGGGCGAGCAACTGCTCATAATTGCCGCCCGGACGAACCACGGCGCGACGCAGCTTTTTGAGGAATTTGTGCGCATCAACAACGAACAGGCGAACGCCCTGCGCACGGCGCTGAAGGAAAACGCCGCGCTTTCCCGTGTCCGGGTCGAGCGGGACAGCGCGCTCTACGACGAGATCAGCCGCCTCAATAACGAACTGATCACCTTGCAGCGTGAGTTGGCGAAAAAGAATGCCGAGTTGGAAAAACTGAACGAGCTAAAGAACCGATTCCTGGGAATGGCGGCCCATGATCTGCGCTCCTCGCTCCATATCATCATGGTGTACAGCGAATTAGTGTTGGATGAGGCGTCCGAGACGCTCAGCCAAGAGCACGTCAAATTCCTTACCCTCGTTCGCTCGTCCAGCCAGTTTATGCGACAGTTGGTGGACGATTTCCTGGACGTCGCGATTATCGAATCGGGTAAACTGCACCTGAACCTCGAATTAGTGGACCTGATCGCACTGGTAGAACAGAACGTGACCCTGAACAACACCCTGGCAGAAAAGAAACGCATCCGGCTGTCCTTCCATCACGACGAACGCCTGCCCAAGATAGGCCTCGATGCAGCCAAGATAGAGCAGGTGTTGAACAACCTGATCTCCAACGCCATCAAGTTCTCGTACCCGGATAGCGCCGTCGAGATTCACGTGACAACGTGCCAGGGCCGGGCCGCGCTCCCTTCCGAGCCCCTGGACGATAGCTCCGCCTGGGCCGTCATATCGGTCCGAGACCACGGGCAGGGCATTCCGGCGGATGAACTGGACAAGCTGTTCCGGATGTTTGAGAGAACCACCGTCCGCAGCACAGGCGGGGAGAAGAGCTCCGGATTGGGTCTGGCCATTGCCAGGAGAATTGTGGAGGGACATCACGGCAAGATTGGGGTGGAAAGCCAGGTGGGCCAGGGGACGACCTTCTACGTCTCGTTGCCCCTACAGCCTGCCTCGGGAAACAGAGAGGAGATAGAATATGGGTGAGCGTGCTCGTTTGCTCGTGGTGGACGACGACCCGCATCTGTTGCGTGCTACCACCCGTCTGTTAGAAAAGGCCGGTCACGAGGTCTCCGCAGCCGGGACGGGCGCCGAGGGCCTGCGCCTGGCAAGAGAACAGAAACCGGACCTGATCCTGTTGGATGTGATGCTGCCGGATATGGATGGTCTCGAGGTGTGCCGGCGCATCAAAGCGTCGCCGGAACTAGCGCACATATACGTGATCGTCCTATCCGGGAAAAAGACCGATTCGGATAGCCAGGCCGAGGGTCTAGAGATCGGCGCCGACGAATACATCGTGCGACCGGTAGCGAATCGCGAGCTGCTGGCCCGGGTGCACACCATGTTGCGTCTCAAGCGAGCTGAGGAAGGGCTCAGGGCCAAGCAGGATGAACTGGCCGAGGTAGCGCGCCAGCGGAGCGAAGAGTTCCGCAAGATCGCCCAGGCCACCGCCGCCCGCGAAGCGCGCATGGCGGAGCTCAAAACAGTTATACGTCAGTTGCGGGCGCAACTGGAGGAGGCCGGGCTGGAGCCTGTGGCGGACGATCCGCTGTCAGGCTCGTAGTCAGGCGCGCAGCGCCCTGTTCGTAGTCAGGCACGTAGCGTTAGCGGAGTGCCGTCTTGACGCTACTTCGCTGCGCTACGTAGCGCACTACGAACGGAGCGATTGCTCGTAGTCAGGCACGCAGCGCCAGCGGAGTGCCGTCTTGACGCTACTTCGCTGCGCTACGTAGCTGACTACGAACGGAGCGATTGCTCGT
>CAYMWP010000113.1:0-15394 GCA_964393895.1 uncultured Anaerolineales bacterium
AAGTGGGACGCTGTCCCATAAAACCATTGAAAAACCTGGTTTTTTCAGTGGAGTCTTGAGATGCTATTGAAAGGACGACACAATGCAAAAGATTAGCCGGCTTGAACCGGTCCCCCTGCGAGAGCTGTGGGCCAACGAAGCGCGCGATTTCACTACCTGGTTGGCGGAAAACCTGGACCTCCTGGGGGAGACCCTGGGTTTGGATCTCTCGCTGGTTGAACGAGAGGCTTCCGCCGGGCCGTTTTCCGCCGACATCCTGGCGGAGGATGGCAACAGCAACCCGGTAATCATTGAGAACCAGTTGGAGCGCACCGACCACGATCACCTGGGCAAACTCATCACCTACCTCAGCAACCTGGATGCCAAGACAGCCATCTGGATCACCAGCGATCCACGTCCGGAGCACGAGCAAGCCATTCACTGGCTGAACGAGGTCTTGCCTGCCGATACGGCCTTCTACTTGGTAAAGATAGAGGCATATCGCATCAAGGACTCACCGCCTGCGCCGGCCTTGACTATTGTGGCTGGCCCTACGCTTGAGACTCGCCAGGTCGGCGCTCAGAAGAAGGAACTGGCAGAACGCCATATTTTGAGGTTAGAGTTCTGGAAGCAACTGCTGGACCGAGCCAGACAAAAAACGTCGCTTCACGCCCAGATCTCGCCCAGCAAGGAGAACTGGATCAGCACAGGGGCAGGCAAGAGTGGTCTCGGCTACAACTATGTCGTCCGAATGGGTGACGGTCAGGTCGAGCTGTATATTGATCGCAGTGATGCGGATGGAAACAAATCCATCTTTGATGCGCTCCAGGCGCGCAAGGAGGATATCGAACAAGCATTTGGTGAACCTTTGGAGTGGCAACGCTTGAATGAGCGCCGGGCATGTAGGATCCGCTACGTGATTTCCGGCGGCGGGCTGCGGGATGGGGATCGTTGGCCGGAGATTCAGGACCGGATGATTGATGCAATGGTTCGCTTGGAGCGAGCACTGAAGCCGGAGGTTCGAAGATTGAGGTGACTAGTTTGACAGCGTCACATTTGTCATTGCGAGGGCGCAGAGCGCCCGAAGCAATCTCCAATTCCCGAGGTGGGGATTGCTTCGTCGCCACCCGCCACGCTTCGCTTGCGGCCTCGGCTCCTCGCAATGACAGGAGAGAACTGCCCTGGCTGAGCAATTACGATCACTGAAACAACCCCGCCGCTCATCCTCACGTCACGCCGTCAGGCTGCACCTCCCTGCCTTCGCGGGCAGAGATGTGGGCTGCCAGCGCGAACTGGAGCACCGCCTTGCCGGTGGGGCCGTCGAGCATTGGTTCGCCCCCATTCTTTAGCACGCCGATCAGGTGGCGGGTGCAATCAACAAAGCTATCGTGCCACTCGACCCGCTCGACCGGGATCGGGCTGGTCTTTCCGTCGCGGAACAGCATCAGCTCTGGCAGATCCACGGTGCGCGCCGTGCACCGGTTGATAAAGATGACGCCCCTCTCGCCGATGACCTCCACCCGGTCGTCGTCGGCGTAGTAGAGCGATTCGATCTTTATGCCGGGTGTGTGGGCAAAATCGAGCACGCCGTAACGGCGCGGAGCCTTGAACTGGAACATGATGGTGGCGGGCGCGTCCAGGTGCTTGGTAGGCACGACGGGGCTGCGATCGATCCAGGCATAGACCCGCTCCACCTGGCCCATCAGGTAGCGGGCCAGGGAAAAGAGATGGTAGCCGTGGTCAAAGACGAGCGGCCCGCCGCCGCACTTTTGCTCGTCAAAGCGCCACAGCCAGGCGCTGAGCGGCACTTTCCAGGAGGTATCGCGCGTGCCGGTGTTGACGTGCATGCGGATCATCTGCGGCTCCCCGATCTCTCCCGCCGCGATCATCTCTTTGGCGCGGACGTGGGGCGGGTAGAAGCAAAAGTTCTCGTACACGCGCAGCACCACCCCCGCTCGCTCCGCCGCCTCGATCATGCGGTCGGCTGCGGCCACGCTGAGCGCCATCGGCTTTTGCACCGAGACGTGCTTGCCCGCCTCGCACGCGGCGACCGTCATCTCGGCGTGCAGGTGGTGGGGGACCAAGAGCTCCACCAGGTCAATCTCAGGATCGGCCAGGAGCTTGGCATAGTCGGTGTACACCCTGTCCACGCCCCAGGCCCTGGCCTTGGCGCGGGCGTTCCTGCGTTTGACGTCGCACACGGCGACGATGCGGGCATCCTCCCGCCCGTGGTAGCCCAGCGCGTGCAGGTCAGAGATACGGCCACAGCCAACGATTGCCACTCGGATAGGGTTCATCTCATTGCTCCTCCGCTTGCTCCCGATGGGTAGGGTGTTATACAGTAATTCCCGTTTTGAAGCCGCACCGCCGTAAAACAGACGGTGCTGGCTAGTTTTTTCCTAGCAGCGGCTCTTTTAGCCGATGCACCCAAGCTAGAATTGCCAAAACGGGAATTGCTGCATTCCGACCTACTCGAACACGCTCACCGTCGTCAATACGATCCGGTCGCTCCGAGTGCCGTCCGCCATCTGCACCGGCCACCGCTCCATAGTGTCCAGCCAGTAGGCTCCCGCCTGAAGCCGATATTCACCCGCTGGTGTTCCCTCTGGCACCTGGAGCAGGTGACGCTGTGCGATCGCGTCGCCCGGCCGCCACTGTTCGATGGGCACACCCAACCCATCCCCCACCGCGACGACGCTTCCATCTGGCCCAACGAGGTGCGCCATCAGCGAGAGAGGGCGTCCCGGAGTTTCCCTCACCTCCCAGAAAGTCCACAATACCATCGTGCCCCCTTGCGGGTCAGGGTCATCACGGTTCACGCGATAGCCCAGCAAGTTCAGTGGGCCATCCACTGTCACTGTGTGCTCCGGTGGCCAGGGTTTCAATCCCATCCTCTCGACACGGTAGAGCCAGTAATAGGAACTGCCGTCAGTGTGACGCGCTTCCACATCCAACACAGCGCCCGGCGGCGGCTCTGCGTTCGGCGGCAGTATGTATGCTCCAGGCTCCGCGCCGTCGGGATAGACCCGGCTCTGCCCGCAATCCAGCAGGATCACGCGCAGGCCGGCGTGGCCGAATCTCGCACGCACCTGCTCTGGCGAGAGCGGCGGCGCCGGGTCGGCGCAGAGGACAGCCCAGGTCGGAGCAGGCCGCTCTGGGACCTCGTAGACAAAGAGTGCGTGCCCCAGCCGCGCCACCGGCTCGTGGGCGCGGAACCAGGCGTAGGTGTTGACGTCCGGCGTGTAGGTGCCTTGCAAAACCGTCGCGCCGATGGCGTAGAATCCGGGGGCGGGATCGAAGGGCGCAAAGGGCGCCGCGCGCGGGTCGGGCGGCAAAAAGTCGGCGTTGATGCCGTAAACCTGGGGCCGGTCGGGGCTGTAGTGGGCGTAGTGGACCTGCTCGACCTGATTCTCCTCCATCCAGTCGCGCAGTTGCCACAGATTCTGGCCCCAGTCCAGGTTGGAATCCACCAGGTAGCGATAGCCACCCTGTGGGCCGCCGGCGAGTGCGTTGAAGTAGGCGAGATAGTGGGGGGAGAGTCGCAGCGCGCCGAAGAGGTAGCAGGCGAGTAGTGCGTAAAACGTGAAACGTAAAACGTGAAATGTGAGACGTGAAGCGTCAAGTGCCAAACGTGAGGTGAATATGAAAAGGAACGGGAGGAGGGGGAGGAGGTGGCGGTAGCCGATGTTGACACTGCTGAACAGGGTAGGGGCGGCGTAGAGAGCCGGATACAACAGCAGAGGCCCCCACTTGCACACTTGCAGACCCGCCGGGTTGCCAACTCGCATGTAGATGCGCCAACCCGCAACCATCATCAAGACCAACGTCGCCAACGGTGTCTTGAGCGCAAAGGCCACGGGAAAATAGTACCACCAGCCGTGGTCGCTGTTCTGACCCATCAGGAAGGAGGGGTGACCTAATTCGTAATGCTCCTGCAACGAGCGATAGATCTCCAGGTGAGTGGCGGCCGGGACAGGTACAGGGATTCCGGGGACGGAACGTACTTCGAGGCCATAAGCGGCCCAGAGAACCAGGAGCGCCAGGGTCAGGCATCCTGCCGCCGCCAGGAAGCGACGGCGCCAGGGAAGGGGGCGCGGCCCCAGCAGGCACAGCAGGCCGACGGCGGGTAAGAGCGAAACGGCCGACACTTTGGAGGCCAGCGCCAGCCCCAGCGCAACTCCTGCGCCGATCCAGTACCCCCGCCGCGCCAGGCGCAAGTAGCGGGCGATCAGAAACAGCGCCGTCGTGCCCCACAATACGACCGCCATGTCGGTGGTCACCAGCGAGCCGTGGGCGATGATGTTGGGGTCAAAGGTATACAGGAACAGCGCCAGGAGGCCGGCTGGCCGTCCGAAGAGGTCGGCGGCCCAACGATGGACGATGGCGCCCAGAAGCAGCGTCATCAGGATGATGGGGAAGCGAGAGGCCAGCGCCAGCCGCCGGGGGTAGGGGTATTGCCACACTATCCCATCGGTGATGGCGGAGAGGCTGGCGATCTCCCAGCCAGAGATGGCGCGCGGGTCGGGCAGATCATCCTGGAGCAGCAGGGGGGCGGCGGCCAGGACGTTGGCCAGGGGCGGGTGGATGTGGATTGGCTGCAAGCGCAGGTCTCCGCTGCGCAGGGTGGCATAACCAATGGCCAGATGGGGGCCTTCGTCGAAGGTGATGGAGGCGGCGCGGGCGTGGGCCATCGCCTGGGCAAAGAGGCACACCAGAAGTAAGACGGCCAGTGATCGGTGCTTAGGCACGGCCTCCCCCCGAGATAGCTCTTTGAATAGCTTCCACGAGGCGAGTCCAGAGATTGGGCCGGAGTGGAAGCAGCCAAACCAGGTAGCGATAACCGGTCATTTGGAGCATCTCGCGCCGGGCCTGGCGCAACTCGTGGTCGGTGGGAGGATCGGGGGTATGGACCACGGCCGCCCAGTGGGGGTTTCGAATGGGGACATTCAACTCTGCCCGCGCGCTGTACTCTGTTTTCCAACCCTCCACTTCTCCCGCTACCGAGAGCGCCAACGCCGCCCCCTGCTCGAGATGCGCGGCTTCGTGGACGATGGAGCCCAGCGGTCGAGGGTCCGCCGGGTCGGTTTCCAGGGAGTAGAGCCTGGAACTCAGCTCGATATTTCCTTTCAACGTCCACCTGGCCGCTGTGCTTTGCCGGGCGAATCTTATCTCGACGTCATTTGCAGTGATGTAGTGTGCTGCGTGTTGGCAGACAACACTGCCTATCGTCAGATTCGCCAATGCTTCAGTCCGCCACGTCTGTAAATCTCTCATCGTTCTCTCCTTACGTTCACCGGTAGAACCAGGCGGTCATTGGGCAATCGCTCGCCGCCGGAAGTGATTGCCGGCAGTCGTGTGACCGTTCGGTCGTAGAGGCCCGCTGCCAGCCGGTACGTCCCTGGCGCCACGTCCAGCAGGGGCAAGGTGACTGTCTCACTGACCACCTCGCCCTCGACCCACCAGGACGTGGGGTATGCGCCGCCGCGCGGCCCGGCGTCACTCTGGGCGGCGATGGCTTGTGTGTTGGGGTCGAAGAGGTGGACGAATACGGTATAGTCGCCGGCCGGCGGCCGGACGGCCTGCCACCACAGGGTCAGCCGCAAGTCGCCTTCCCCCTGTTCCAAATCGTAGCCGGCCAGCCGCACCTCGTCACCAAACTCGACCTCCACGGGATGCTCCAGAGGCGGGAGGGAGAAGGTGCGCTCTATCGGCTGCGCCTCGAACGGGGCTTGCAAGGGCAGTGCAAAATTTCCCAGTCGCGCCTGCCCCAGCGGCTCCAGTGTGGATAATTGGTAGAGCAAGATTTGCAGATGATAACCACTGCCCGGAGCCAGATCGTCCGGCAGTGCGAGGATGTAGCGGTCGGCGACGGGCTCGCCGGGCCGCCACAGGCTGGTGGGCAGGAAGCCATAGCCTGGATAAGTGTCCAGGGATTCGCGCACCTGTCCAGCGGGGTCCAGGAGGCGCAGAGAGATGGCATAATTGGCCGCCAGCGGTCGCGTCGCCGACCACGCCAGCCGCACGGCTAACCGGCCGGAGTCGAGCTGGGCGACTGTGGCCTCGAGCAACCGGATCTCTGAGCCGAAGGGAGCCAGAACGGGGGCGCCGGGTGAGAGCGGCGGGCCGCGCGGGACGCGCACCGGGCGCAGGTAGGTCTCGCCCAGTTGGAGCAAGTAGATGCCGCGCGGGGCGTCGTCGGGCAGTTTGAGGTTGGAGAGCGGCGACTGGAGATCGGTGATTGCTTCGGCCAGGGGTTCTACGTCGTGGCGAACGGCAGCGGGAGAGACCAGGCGCAGCGTCGTCGTGTGCGGGCCATTAGCCTGCGACCAGTCCAGCGTGACGGTCAGTGTGTCGCCTGGGGCCAGTTCCTCGGCCGAGAGCGTGTATCCAGCCAGCCGCGCCACTCCGTCAATGTCCACGCCGTCGGGATTGTGGTGCAGGTATGGTGCGTGGACAAAGTCCATCGTCAGGTCATTTTCAGCTCCCCCGTCGCTCTCCGGTAAGAGCGCCAGGAGCAATACGACGATGAGCAATGAAACAATTAGCAATGGGCAATGGCGGGTTCTTGCACTCCTGCCAACAGTGAGCAGTATAACCACTGCCACCGCCAGCGATACAACTTCTGCCGCAGCACGCAGCGGCGTGCGCCCCAGTCGCAGGGTGATGGTGTGCTCGTCCGGCGGGATCTCTAGCGCCAGGTAGCCGGAGCCTGCGACCGGCCACACCTCCACCGACTCCCCATCTACCTGCGCGCCCCAGCCGGGCCAGTAGAGGAGCGGAAAGGCGATTCTCCCGCCCTCTCCCGAGACGCGCCACACCTGGCGCGTCGGTTTGCGCTCCAGCAGCAGCGCCTCAATCGCCGCGCCGTCCAGCGGGATTGCGCGCAGCGGCGCGCCCGGTTCGATCAGCGCATCGGAGGTGAAAGGGCGCGGGTTGGCGGTGTTGGGCAACCACTCGTAGCGGATGGTGGTGCCGATGTTCTGGGTAAAGAGTTCGTAGAGTTGCAGCCGTTCCGTCGTGACGTCGGCCGGGGTGATGGGGAGGCGGGCGGGGTGGAGGGAGAGAAGCACGGAAGCGGCCAGGAGTGCAGTGATTGGCAAAACGTAAAACGTGAAACGTGAAACGTGAAACGTGAAGTGTGAAACGTGAAGCGTGAAGCGTGAAACGTGAAGCGTGAAACGTGAAACGTCAAACGATGCCAGGGCCGCCGTCGCCGCCGCCGTGAAGAGGGCCTGCACGGAGAGAAAGCGCCACGGAAACTGGACGACCGGCAAGAGCGGCAGGTGATCCCACAGGGGTTTGGAAAGCGGTGTGATCATTGTCGTGGAGAGCAGCAAGCCGATGAGGATGAACCACCGGCGAGCCTCCAAGCGCCGCCGGAGACCTCGCACGATCAGCGCCAACCCTCCCAGAGCAGCGAACGCCGCTTGCGCCGCCCCCATCGCAAAGGGGGTGCTGCCGTCCGGTGAGATGGTATAGTCGAAGAGGAGAGAACGTTGGACCAGATCGGCAGCGCGGAAGTGGCGGCTGTAATGAAAGTATCCTTCGGTGGAGGGTCCCAGTTGCACGTATCCCAGCTCGGCCACGGCCGGGAGCCAGAACCAGGCCGAGAGTAAAACTCCAATGAGCAATGACCAAACCCCAATGATCCAAGGCCTTTTCTTCCTGCGCCACGCGAGTATCACCAGGTACAACAGAATAAACGGCGAGAAAATGGCCGCCGACAGGTTATGGGTGAGGATAAGCCCGGCGTAGGCCAAGGCCGCCGCCGTCACGCGCAAGCTGGTGGATTTGCCCGCTTGCTCACTCACAAACAGCCTATCGAGAGACCAAAGTATGAGCGGGTAGAACACGAGAGCGTAGAACTCGGATAGCGAGTCGCCGCGCACGTAGACGTTGACCAGATGGAATGGCGCAAAGTTGTAGGCGACGGCCGCCAGCCAGGCGGCCCAGTGGCTGCGGGTCAGGCCGCGCGTCCAGCCGTACATCGCCAGTGCCGCCAACACGAACCCCAAAGTCTGCACCAGTTTGAGCGCGGTCAGGATGTCCACGCCGACCAGGACGAGCAACCCGGCCAGGTAGTAGGGTAGCGCGGCGTAGTAGCTGAAAAAGGGATACCCCAGGCCGTAGGCCGCGTCCGGCATCCAGCGGACGGGGAAAACGCCGGCCCGCAGGTTGGCCGCCAGTTGGTGGGTGCGCTGGAGGAGAAAGGGGCTGTCGCCGCCGCCGCGCGTGTTGACCATCCCCGGCCCCCACAGCGGCGCGGCGGCGAGCAGGGCCGCCAGTATCAATGTGATGAGCGGCATCCAGCGACGCATCATTGTTCCTGAGGTTGAAGATTGGAGATTAGAGATTTAAGCGGCGCCTCGACCCAGTCTCCGGCCGGGTTGCCCGCTTCGTCCAGCAGGTAGAGCGCCTCGCCGTTCTCCGGCTGCCAGAAACCAAAGCGCAATGCGTCGCGCTCCAGGAGCGGCTGCCCGACGCCGTCCATGTGGTGGTCGTCGTTGATGACGTCGCCCGTACGCCAACGGGTCGTGGGGTAACGCTCATCTACTGGCTGGCTATCTCCCTGGGCGATGCGCTCCCCATCTCGCAGGTAGTGCAAAAAGACGACGTAATCCTCCGCCAGCGGGGCGGTCGCTCGCCAGCGCAGCCGCACCCGCAAACGGTCTATGTCCACCGGCCACGTTTCCACGCCGAGCAGTTCGACGCCGCCGGAAAAGCGCGCAATCGCCGGAGAGGTCGTGTCTGGGGGGGTGGCGAAGAAGGCGAGGTAGGTAGGAAAGGGGGCCGGGTCGCGGTCGCCCTGGGAGAGCGGGCCTTCTTCGAAGGTGATCTCTGCTGGCTCGGGCAAAAGCGCCCAGGCCCGCCGCCAGCCCTCGAACGGCCAGGTAAAGATCGCTGCCGGGCAGTCGGCCTGTTCCTCCTCCAGGCTTAGCGTCACCGCATCCGGCGCGGCGGTCAGGAATTGGACCGCCGGCCAATGCTCCCACAGCGCAGGGTCGAGGTAGACGGTTCTATCGCCAGGGCCGCCGCGCACCATGCGCTCCCCGTCCCATCCCACGCCCAAGAAACCGTTGACGCGCCCGGCCAGGGCCACTGCTCCTTCCTCAAACCAATAGCCAGCCTCTGGGGCGCGGTAGTCGTAGAAGTAGGAGCCAACAGTGGCGAATAGAGCGAGAATAAGGAGTAGGGAGTAGGCGGTAGGGAGTAGGGAGTAGGGAGTGGGGGGTATCCGCTTGCCCACTTGCCCGCTTGCCCATTTGCCCACTTGCTCCAGTCCCAGCGCGGGTAAGATGACGACTGCCGGCAAGATACCTGCCGCACGCAAAAAGTGAGGCGCGTCCTCCGCCAGGAGTGTGGGGAGGCTCATCACCGCCGTCCAGATCAGGACAAATCCGGCGCTCACGTCCCGCCGCGCGCGGCGCAGAGCTATCGCCAGCCCCACGACGAAGGCTGCTCCCAACGCCGGATCAAAGATCGGCCGCCAGGGGACGTTGTGCCGCCAGATGCGATCTCCCTGCACAAAGAACATGCCCATCGTGCGCAGCGTGTGAGACCACAGTGTGCCCCAGGGATCGCCGCCGCTGATCGCCGGATTGAGGAAGGAAACCTGCCCCGGCCGGCCGAGGACGATGTCCGGGTCGAGCAGTGTGTAGACTGCCAGAGGGACGACGGCGACCAGGGCAGCGAGAGCAGCCAGGCCCAGAGTGCGTAGGGTGTATCGCGTGTTGAGTACGGTTTGCTTTGTCGCCAGCACGTAGACGCCAAAGACCAGCAGCGCCACAGGGGTAAAGCGGGCGGCGGTGTAGGTGTAAAAAGACAAGCCATAAAAAATACCGGCGAGCACCCAATGCCACGTCCCCTTGTCTCCTTTGATTCCCCGAACGGCCTGCCACACCGCCAGGGCAATGAACAGTGGCAACAGGACCGCGCGGAACCCGACCCGGCTGAGATGGACGTGCCACAGGGTCAATGCCAGCACCGCCGAGGCCAGCAGCCCCACCCGCCGGGAAAAGAGAGCGCGCCCCATCGCCGCGGTCGCCGCTATGGTGAGGAGACCGGCAAAGAAGGAGGGCAGCCGTAGGGCAAAGGGACTTTTGCCCAACACACCCACCGTCAGGGCGACCAGGTAGATGAAGAGTGGCTCCCGCCCGTTGTTGGCCGGGAAATAGAGGGAGAGGTCGCCCTTGAGGATTTGCACGGCGTCCAATCCGTGATATGCTTCGTCGTGGTAGAGGCCGGGCGGTATCTGACCAAAGGCGATCAGCCGCAGCGCCGCTGCCACGAGCAGTACTGTCACCATCCCCCACAGCATGCTCCGGCGGCTCATCACTCCTCCCCGGCCGGCAGTGGAACGGTCAACCGGTCGTCGGGCAAGCGCCGGTCGTCCTGAAAAGCTGGCTGGCGCTCGCCATTCGCCGCGTTGTAGAGACCGACGTAGAGTGTGTAGGGGCCGGGCGGCGCGTCGGTCGGGATGGGCAGCGTGTAGTTATCCTCGACGTACTCGCCCGCCTGCCACTGGGTGGTCAGCATACGTCCCTCCTGCGGCCAGCCGTCGGCCTGGGCTGCCAGTGAGCCATCGGCCGCTGCCAGGTGGTTGAAGACGGCATAGATGGCGGTCGGCTGTGTTGTGGCATACCAGGCATAGGTGACGCGGAGTTGACCACCTGGGCGCAGGTCTCCCTCGACGCGGTAGCCCCGCAGCCCCACCTCGTCGCCGAAATCGGCCTGAAGCGGCGTCAAGCCGCCGGGCAAGCGGCGCAGTACGGGTCGTCCCTCTACAATGATCTCGAATAGGATAGATTCTGATTTTCCCTCCATCGTCGGCCAGGGGACGCCGTCTACTCCCGCCACCTGCAAGGTGAGCCGAGCCCGGCCGGTCGGCGCGTCCGGCGGCAACATCAGCACAGTCGGCAGCGTGACCAATCGTCCCGGCGGCCACAGTGGGGCAGGATAGGCAGGGGCCAGGGAAAGGGTCTGGGTGAGCACAGGGATGTTTTGCAGGCCCAGCCAGGAGCGGTGCTCGACCCGCAGACGCATGTCGAGCGCTGGCAGTCGTTGTTCCGGCGCAAGCCAGTGCAGGGTCAGGGGAAGCGGGTGACCTTGCTGGAAGCGCAGGCCTCCCGGCTTGTGCCCGACCAGGTTCAGGCAAGTGCTGCCATTGGGCGAGCAAAACGTGGCTGCGTCGGGGTTGGGGAGGCCGTAGAGCACCGGTTGGCGGCGGTCGGGGATCTCCCGCGCGACGAGAGGTAAGTAGAGGTGGTGGTCGAGGTCGTCGCGTAGCGGCGGGGCATCAACGGGTTCGACCACGCGCCCCACGGTCAGTGTCAGCAAGGTGACGTCCTTGACCCCGTTCACCGCGAGCGCCTGACCGCCGTTCTCATCCACCACGCGCAGGCGCAAGGTGTATTCGCCGGGCGGCGCTCCCCAGGGGATCATCAGCCCTTCGTAATCGGTGATCGTCTCGCCCGGCTCCCACTCGGAGGGGGGATAGGCCCACATTCCGGGCCGGGGATGGTCGCGCGCCCAGACGTGGCCCGCCTCGTCGGTCAGCTCTAACGTCAGCCGCACGTCTTTTTCCAAGCGGCGTAGGGGCTTCCAGTTAAAGGTCAGGCGGAGCGGTTCGCCTTCCAGCAGCGGTTCCGGCTCCCAGGCGACGCTCTCCAGAAGCAGGACGTCTCCGAACGTCACCTGTACCGGCTGCGAGGGAGCATCGGCGGGGAGGGGGGGCAGGTGGAGGCTAAAGTACCCCGTGTCCCATACCCGGTGCATGTGGGTACGCAGCCAGCCCTCGACAAAGTGGACGGGGTCCACGTCGTCCACGGCGGCGGGCAGTACCCACAGCCGATCGTACTTGGCCAATATCTGCTCCAGAATTGGCTCGGCCTCGGCTGGATCCAGGTGCGGGGGGGCGTGGCGCGGTAACGATGTGCGACGCGGCATGTCTCCCGGGTCGTAGTATTTGAACTGGGTTTTTTGCCACGGCCCGTAGAAGAGTATGAAATCGCCGCGCCGGGCGTGGGCCTGGATCGTCTCCAGGACGCGGCCATAGTTAGATCGCTCGTAGGAGATGACGTTGTACAGGCCGCTGGTCGCCAGCAGTCCCACTTCCACCAGCGCCAGGCCAAGCGAGGCGCTCCGGGCCAAGCGGCGGTCGCTGCTTTGCTTATCTTTTTTATCAGATCGGTATTTGACCAGGCGCAATGGGGCCAGGCACAAAAACGTCAGCGCCAGGGTCGCCGGGGGAATCAAAAAGATCAGGAAGCGGGGTTGGGGAGGGTGGGGCAGAGCGTAGGCCAACGCCGGCGGCAGAGTCAACGTCAGGGCCAGCCACCCTCCGATCTCCCGGCGGTGGTACAGGGCAAAGAGCACGCCAGCGCCGATCAGGGCCAGCAGTTGATAGAGCAGACTGAAGGAGACTCCCTGCACCGGGCTGAAGAGTATGTTGCCCAGTAGGTAGAACACCTGAAAGCGGGTCGGGGCTTGTGCGCCAAAGTGTGGCAGCAGACTATCGGCCGTCATCCGCAGGCCGGGCGAGAGCCAAAGCCAGGCCAGGCCCGCCAGCGCTGGGAGGATGTGGCCCCCACACCAGGCCAGGAAGGGTCGCCAGCGCCGGGCGAGGAGCAGGGCCAGGGGTTGCACGAGGATGAACAGAAGCAGGTAATAGTGGGTGAAGAGCGCCAGTAAGTTAACGGTCATCAAACTAACGATGGCAACACGGCGCGGCCACTCTCTCGTCGGCAGCCAATCGCGCAGAAAGAGGATGGTCGAGAGCAGTGTCCACACGACGCCCAGGCTGTACATGCGCGCGCTGCGGACGTGGAAGGCCAACCCCGGCACGGTGACGAGTAGAAGCGCGGGCAGGAGAGTGAGAGCGCCAGCGGGACGGTTGAGGGCCAGCCGGGCCAGCCGGCTGGTCAGCGCCAGCCCGACTATCCCGGCAGCGACGGAGAAGAAGCGCATGCTGAACTCGCCCGTACCCGCCGCCAACGTCCAGGCGTGAAGCAACAGGTAGTAGACGGGCGGGTGCTCGCGCACCGCTTGCCTGAGATAGCGCAGGATTTCCAAGAAGGGGCGGCGGGCCACAGAGTAGGTGACCGTCTCGTCGAAAGTCAAATCGCTGAAATCGAGCTGCCATAGCCAGAGCGACCAGGCCAGCAAAAACAGCAGGCAGCAGGCCAGCAGGACGAGCATCTTCCGGCGTTGGTTATGCACAGTGGTCTCCATGTGGAGTGGCATTGTAACCCAGGGGGGCGATTTGGGCAAGGCAAACGAGGCAGTAGCAAAGGGTCAGACGTGACCCTGACCTTTTGCGAGCAAAACTATCGGTGGCAGTTGACGTGAGGGAAGGGGGCAGCTTGACGGAATAGGAGGTTCGTGGTATGATTGCGCGGCTTGGGGGCGTAGTGTAGCGGTTAACATGCCGGCCTGTCAAGCCGGAGATCGCGGGTTCGAATCCCGTCGCTCCCGTTGTTACGATAGCCCTCCTCCCTCTGGAAGGTGGACTGTCGTAACCCAGCCGAGTGCTGGATGAGGGCATAAAAAGCTTCCGTAGGTTTGGCGGCCTGGAGCTTTGTCCCTCGAATAAGAACGGTCGTGAACATCGTTCGCGACCGTTTCTTTTTTTGTAAAGGCGTCAGGGCATCCCACGATGCATTTTGTAGAAACTCTCCGACTGCAATTATATCATCATAACCGACGGGCCGCAAGTCGGACAAACGCGCCTTGCACTCGGCTCTTTCTCGTTCATACCGCTCCCGACCGATGTCGCCTTCAATGTAGAGTTGCTGGACCCGTTCCAGCCGCGCCGATATTGCCTCCTCGCGCTCACGAATTTCCTCAGCATCCAGGTCAGGGTGCATCGCGGCGACGACTTCCTCGCGCCAGTTGGGCGATAACTCGATACTCTGCACTATTTGGCCCACCTGAGCTTCCACGTCATCGGCGTGAACGTACTGTTGCGGGCAATCACGCAGGTGCTGCACCTGGCTCTTGTCTCGATAGTAGCGCACGCCGTCGTTGCTGGAATGTGCCTGCATCGGCTCGCCACAGTAGCCGCATCGCAATATCCCAGAGAGTATATAGATGCGCTCCAATGCGTCACCGCGAGTGCGCGGGTGATACGACATCAAGTCCCGGATCGCTTGGCTGCGCTCGAAGGTCTTCTCATCCACGATTGGCTCGTGTCGTCCGGGGTAGAGCGCCACGTAGTTGCCGCGCTTGCGTTTCTGATCCTTCTCGTCACGGCCGTAATACGGTACCTTGCCAACGTAATATGGGTTCTGCAGTATATCCCCGCACGCTGTCCCTGCTGAAGCGTCCCGGTCTGCCACGACCCCAGCGCCCTTTGGTGCGAAAGCTAACCTCCGTCCCGTCGGAGAGCGTATGTACGTACTCGTTCAGTCGTTCGGCTATGTCTCCATCCGAGTACTGGCCCGTCGCGTGCCACTCGAAGGCCAGCCGGATGGCTTCACTTTCGATGGGATGAGGGAGCAGCGGCTCCGACGGGGTGTAGTCTTGACGGTTCGAGTCGCCGTAGAATGGGCAGTAGTCCTTCCCATTGGGATCCTTGCACGAGGAGCACGCGCCGTGGCAATAGCCTAGAGGGGGCGTTCCGTTGTGCAATCCCTTGGCGGCTCGTGCCCGTTTCCCCTTGCGCGTCTCTTGGCGCAAGCGGTCGATATAGATCTCGGCCAGCGTGCCCAGCACCGCCAGGGCCAGCTTGCCCCACGGCGTCGTGAAGTCCAGGTTCTCCATAATGGAGATGAAAGTCACGTTGTGCTGGCGCAGATGGTTGAGCGCTTTCAGCAAGGCCTGCAAATCGCGATAGAAGCGGTCGATGGCGTGCACGACCACCACGTCACAGTAACCCTGCTCGACGGCTTCCAACAGTTCCTCGAGCGCCGGACGGTCGTCTTTGGTGCCCGAGATGCCGGCCTCTACCTTGATCTCGACCAACTCCCAGGCCCGCGATTCGCAGAACTGTTCGATGGCCGTGCGCTGGGCATCCAGCGAATGTCCCTCCTCGGCCTGTTCGTTCGTAGAAACTCGTATGTATCCGATGACGCGCGTCGCCATTTCACGACCTCCTCGTGTGACGAGAATGCTCAGATTCGACTCGGTTACAGTGTAACAGATTCGACGGCCGCGCGTCAAGGGCTCTACGGATACGATGACGATTCGACTGTTAAGGAGCGGGACGATTCAAGATTTACAGATGAGATTTGGAGATTTGATCGGTCGTCTGTGCTTGTACGCCGTAGACACCGTATACGCCATCAACAGCAAATCCGTCAATCTTTAGTCACCAAATCTCGGATTACCCCAAGGAGCGACGGAAATGACAATAACCGATAGACGTATTTGTTTACCGGGGTTCCTCTCCTCATTATAGCCGAAGTGAACCTCCGAT
>CAYMWP010000114.1:0-15260 GCA_964393895.1 uncultured Anaerolineales bacterium
CCAACTGGAACAGCGATGGAAAGCGCTACCGCCGCTCGACAGCTCGTAGCAACTTATGCGCTATTGCGCCCAGGCCTTTGAGTGGGTGGGGATGCCGGAGGGGCAGTATCACCTGGCGATGGCGACGCTCTACCTGGCAACCGCCCCCAAGTCCAACTCGGCCGGGGCCTACTGGAAAGCGTTGGCGGAGGTCAAGGAGCACGACGCCGGGCCGGTGCCCATCTACTTGCGTGACAAGGCCGACACCTTCCGCGGCGAGTTGCGCGAGCACTACAAGCAGACGCTGGGTGAGCACCAGGCGTACAAATACCCCCACGATTATCCCGAGGGCTGGGTGGAACAACGCTATCTGCCGGAGGGGGTCGAGGCGGGATGGTTCCGTCCCAAGAGGCGCGGCTACGAGCGGGACATCATCGAGCGGTTGGAAAAATGGAAGAGTGAAACGTCAAACGTGAAACGTGAAACGTAAACCCTCGCGCTTCTGCGCATTACGTTTTACGCATTACTCTCTCATCCCCCACACGCTTTGTCATTCCTATTTCGTCCAGGTGTTCCAGGAGCGCCTGCGCGTACCTGCGGCTGGTTTCTAACATATCCCGTGTCTGGGCCAGCGTGATGCTTCCCTCGCGTTCAATGTGGGCGCGGACGCGGGCCACCATCCCCTCGTAGGTCTGAGGCAAAAAGAGAACCTCTGGCGAGACCTGCACCAGATCGCCCCGATTCACCAACACACCCAGCACCTCTTCTCCCACTGCGGCAATGCTCTCCTTGACCGAAGGCGGGGTATAGGGCTGGCGGCGGAAATGGGCCAGCAGTGTGTCCACTTGCCTCTGCTGGTCGGCGTCGAGCCGCACCTGGTGGGATGGGAGCCGCACGGTGGCCCCCTCGTCGGCGACGAGGTCCTCGGCGACGGCGCGGGCCATCACGGCGTTAAAGAGCTTGGGCTCCAGTTTGAGCTTGCTGCGCAGGGCCTCGCGCCCCATTCCCACCCGCAACGGGAAGCGCCGGTGATGGTCGGCAAGCCCGTCAGAGAGGCGGTCAACCAGCGCATCCCACCAGGAACGGGACGCGAGCAACTGATTAGAAACCTCTTCCTGGCGGGCATCTAGCAGCACCGCATCCCCTTCATCCAACAGTTGCGCCAGCGCATCGGGGGCGGCGTCGCCCAGGTTACTGGCGGGGAGCAGGTCGCGGGCGAGGGTGGGACCTCGCCGTTCCAGGGTTTGCAGCAATATCTCGGCCGGGCTGCCCCGGGCCAGCGTCTCCAAACGGGCGATCACGTCCGGGCGGAAGCGGCGGTGCTTGCGGCCCGGATTGGGGTCAACGACGACGCCCCCTCCCAGGGTCGCGGGGGGCGATGGACGGCGGACGATGAAGCGATCTCCTTTGACCAGTGGGACCGGCTCCTGAAGGCGCAATTGGGCCCAGCCGGTCTGTCCCGGGGAGAGCGTTCTCTCGCCCAGTATTCGCGCACGGGCCACCGTCTCGGCCGCGCCAGAGAAGAACTTGAGTTGGGCGTTGTGGCGCAGCGGCCGATGGGCCTGTCCCGACCCCGATTGTAGGGCCTGCCCTGAGCCTTGTCGAAGGGTGTCGGGCAGGTAGCGCAACTGGACGTCTACCAGCACCGTGGGACGTAGCCAGCCGGGAATGGTGACGACGTCGCCGCGCGCCAGCTCGGCTTTGCTCACGCCGGTGAGATTCATCGCCACCCGGCTGCCCGGCGTCACCCGCTCGACCTTTTGTTTGTGAGTCTGAAGCCCGCGCACGCGCCCCTTTAGCCCTCGCGGCAGTATTTCGACCTCTTGGCCCACCTCGAAGCAGCCATCGGCGAGCGTGCCGGTGACGACGGTGCCAAAGCCGCTGATGCTAAAGACGCGGTCTACCGGCAGGCGGGGGCGCCCCCGGTCGCGGCGCGGTTCGACCTGGGCCAGCATCTCTTGCAAGGCGGCCGTCAGTTCGTCCAGCCCCTGCCCGGTGCGGGCGGAGACGGGGACGATGACCGCGCCTTCCAGCGCCGTCCCCTCCAGTGTCTCGGAGACGTCGGAGGCGACCAGCTCGACCCATTCCTCGCCCTCGGCCATGCTTTCGAGCACGTCCAGCTTGGTCAGGGCGATGACCCCCCGGTCAACCCCCAGCAGATCGAGGATGGCCAGGTGCTCGCGGGTCTGCGGCATCACGCCCTCGTCGGCGGCGACGATGAAAAGAGCGGCGTCAATGCCGCCCACGCCGGCCAGCATATTCTCGATAAAGTCCCGGTGCCCCGGCACGTCCACGATGCCGACCGAGTCGCCGTTGGGGAGCGTGAGCCAGGCGAACCCCAAATCTATCGTCATCTCGCGCTCTTTCTCCTCGCGCAACCGGTCGGGGTCAATGCCGGTAAGGGCGTGGACGAGGGTTGATTTGCCGTGATCTACGTGGCCCGCCGTGCCGATGACGTGCATACTCTCTCTCCTATGCCTCGCCGCGCAGGGCTTGGCGCGCCTGGGTAAATGTGTGTTCCGCCCGCTCGACCGCGTCTTGTACGCTCTCCAAGTCGCGGTGCGCGTCCATGCGGCGGATGTCGAACAGGCTCTCGATCTGGGTCTGGTGGATGCCGGTCTGTGTTTCAAGTCGCCCGATCCGCTGGACGTGTTCCTGGTTCACATCTTTCTGTTCCCGCCACTGCTCGTCCACCGCGACCTGCCGTTTTTTCAGCTCCTTGTCCTGCCCCGCCTGCCATTCCTCCCACTGTCGCTTGACCCGGTCCTCAGCCAGCCGCTGCATCTCGGCCACCTCGTTCTGCCGCTTCTCCTGCCGCGCCTGGAAACCTTCCAACTTTTCCAGCCCCCGCTTGGTGAGTTGATATTGTTCCACAAAGCGCTGGGTCTGCGCCCGCCATTCTTCCATTTCCTGACGAACGTGCTCCGCCTGGCCCATATACTTTTTGACCGCCTGCTCGCGGCGGAACTCGGCCACGCGCATCTCTTCGAGCGGTTTCTCGAATCCCTTGATCTGGCTGACGGCCTCGTCAATGCGCGGTTTGTATTTTTGGATATTCTCTTCCAAAAGCGGGAGTTTTGTCGCCTGAGCCTCAACTCTCTTGCGCAGCGTGGTCGTCTCTTGCTCCAGTTCAGCGATGCGGCGATTGTCGGCGCGGCGCTGCTCCTCCAGGTAGGTGACGGCCTGCACGCGGTCGTCGGAGCGTTTGCTCAGATCGGCGACGGTGGACTCCAATCGCTGGATGGCCTCGTTGAGCCGCTGCTCCTCGGCCTGGCGAGTCTTGATCTCTTCGTCGTGGCGAGCTAGAACTTGGGTCCTTTTATCCAGTTGGCCCAACTGGTCGACCACCCCTTTCATCTCGATTTGGCGCAGCCGGGCGGATTCCGCTCGCTCTTTCTTCCACGCCTCTTCACGCTGCTCGAGCAAAAAGACCATCTCGTTCTTGTAACTGGCTACCGTCTGCTCAAAACCGGTCACTTGCGAGATCAAGCTTTGGACGCCAGATAGCGTGGTCTGCAAGTCCTGTATCTGGGCCGTCTGTTGGGACAGTTGTTCGTCCTGGCTCTTGGTTTGCTCCTGCAGCACAGCGATGATGGCCTTGTCCTTGCGGCGCTCTTCCTCCAAAAACCTGATCATCTGTGTCGCCTGGCTCAACTCTAGCGTTTGGGTCACGTCCATTGCCATAATCACCCCCCTGGTTTATCGTGGATGTCAAGACGATACGATTATATCATCATTCATCATCACAGGCAACGGTTGACAGGCTGTCGTGGGCCGCTATAATAATCGCCAGTTTGCCCATTGTTCATTGTTAATTGGTCTCTTCTCAAAAAGTTGGGGGCGGAATGCCATTCCGCCTTACATTACCCCGGTTTATTGAGATGAGTGTGTTTCAAATGAGTTGGGTAAGACCTCGGAGGTCTAATGAGATGTGTTTAGGCTCAAAAACTGCCCGAATCGGCGGTTTTGGGCGAGCACAAGCTCGACAGAGACCTCGGAGGTCTAGGGTCTCTAAACGAAACACACCCTATTGAGATGATACGTCAATTGTTTGTTGCTCATGCGCATTGGCATTGACGCCCGGATCACCCACTATACGCGGGGAGGAATCAGCAACTATGTGCTGCGTCTGCTCGGCTCGCTGGCCGCGCTCGACGCGGACACCGACTTTTGCGTGCTGCACAGCCGTAAGGAGCGCACCCCTCCCACTCCAGGGCCAAACTTTTGTCCCGTCGCCTGCTGGACCCCCTCTCACCACCGGCTGGAACGCTGGGCGCTGGGGGTGGAGGCCGCACGCCTGAGGCTCGATCTGCTCCACAGCCCCGATTTCATCCCGCCCACGTTTGGCTACCGCCGCTCGGTGATCACCGTCCACGATCTAAATTTTGTCCGCTACCCCCAGTTTCTCACCGCGCAAAGCCTGCGCTACTACAACCGCCAGATTGAGTGGGCGGTGCGCCGCGCCGACCACATCCTGGCAGACTCTTACGCCACCAGATCTGACCTGATCTCGTTGCTGGGCGCGCCGCCGGAAAAGATCACGACCGTGCATCTGGCTGCCGACCCGGCCTTTCGCCCGCTGCCGGAGGCTGAGACCGAGCAAGTCGCCGCGCAGTACGGGTTGGAGCCGGGGTACTTGCTCTGTGTGGGGACGCTGGAGCCGCGCAAGAACATACCGGGCTTGCTGGAGGCATACCGCTCCCTGCTCGACGCAAAAGTCACACGTGCACCATTGGTGCTGGTCGGCGGCAAGGGCTGGCTGTACGATGAAATCTTTGAGCGTGTCAAAGAGTTGCAGCTCACCCGTCAGGTGCGCTTCCTTCACAGAGTGCCGGACGCCGAACTGGTGGGACTGTACAACGGGGCCAGCCTGCTGGCGACAGTCTCGTTCTACGAGGGGTTCGGGCTGCCCCCGCTGGAGGCGATGGCCTGCGGTGCGCCGGTCGTCGTCGCCGACCGGGCCTCGCTGCCGGAGGTGGTGGGCGAGGCGGGGTTGTTGGTGGATCCCGACGACCCCGACGACATCGCCCGCGCGTTGACCCGCGTACTGACGGAGGAGTCGCTGCGCGCGCGGATGCGGGAACTAGGGCTGGCCCAAGCGGCCCGCTTCACCTGGGAAAAGACTGCCCGCGAGACATGGGCCGTCTACCGGATGGTGCTGGAACAATCGCCGTGAACCATGTTTACCCTGAACGACGAAAACACTCCGTTCGGCTGTCAGCGCAGCGGCGTCTCCCGACCGCCGCCGGATGGATTGGGCTCGGTCGGAGACCTCGCCCAACGACGGAGTCAGAGCAGAAACCAGGTTTTTCCGTAAGCAACGCGACAAAAACCTGGTTTCTCACCGGCCAATCCCCGGTTTATTGATAAGACACCTTCTCAACAGTCCAGTTGCTTCCCTCCCCCGATGATGCTATAATCCCCGTACTAGGAGCGCCCGATGAAACTGAGCCTGAACCAGGTCGAACATATCGCCGCACTGGCGCGGCTGGCCTTGAGTGACGAAGAAAAAGCTCTCTACCAGGAGCAGCTTTCGGCCATCCTGGCTCATTTCGAGCGGTTGCAGGAACTAGACACCGAGGCCATCTCCCCCACGGCGACCGTCCTGCCGCTGCGCAACGTGATGCGCGACGACGAGACCGCCCCCTCCTCCCCCCGCGAGGATATCCTGGCCAACGCCCCCGCCGCCGAGGAGGGCTGCTTCAAGGTTGCGGCGGTGTTGGATTAAGGCACATAGAAACGGCCGTTGCCTATATTTGAGGAGAACCAAATGGCAAACAAGTTTACCGCAGTGTTTGAGCAAGTTGGCGAATGGTGGATTGGGTACGTCGAGGAATTGCCCGGCGCAAACACCCAGGGCAGAACGTTGGAGGAGACGCGCGACAATCTAAAAGAGGCTGTACAACTGATCATCGAGGCAAACCGAGAGTTAGCGCGGCGCGAATCCGCGGGAGGACAGGTCATTCGTGAAGAGTTATTCGTGGCAGTGTAATGAAGCGTCGCGCACTGCTAAAGCACCTCAGGCAATATGGCTGCGAGTTGCTGCGCGAAGGCTCCCGCCATTCAATCTACTGGAATCCTGCCAATAGAAGGACACCTCTGTGCCACGCCATAGGGAAATTATTGTAGACAAACTCGCAATCAAGATCTGCAAGGACCTCGACATCCCCAGGCCCTGAATATGGAACTCTATCAACTGACCATCCACGAGGCCCGCGACCGGTTGGCTGCCGGGGAGATTTCGGCGCTCGAATTGACCGAGGCGGTGCTGGAGCGCATCCTGGCAGTGGATAACCACGTCAAGGCGTACCTGACGCTGACGCCGGAGAGCGCGTTGGATCAGGCTCGCTCCGCCGACGCGCGCCGCGCCGCTGGCGAGGACGGCCCGCTGCTGGGGATTCCTCTGGCGGTCAAGGACGTGCTCTGCACCAAGAGCGTGCCCGCCACCTGCGGCTCCCGCATTTTGGAGGATTTCGTCCCGCCCTACGATGCGACCGCCGTGGCCCACCTCAAGGCAGCTGGCGCGATCATCCTGGGCAAGACCAACACCGACGAGTTCGCGATGGGCTCCTCCACAGAGAACTCGGCCTTTTTCACCACGCGCAATCCCTGGGACCTGACCCGCGTGCCGGGCGGAAGCAGCGGCGGGAGCGCGGCCGCCGTCGCCGCCGACGAGTGCCTGGGCGCGCTGGGCAGCGACACCGGCGGCAGCGTGCGCCAGCCAGCGGCTCTGTGCTCCGTCGTCGGCCTCAAGCCCACCTACGGGCGGGTCAGCCGGTATGGACTGATCGCCTTTGCCTCCTCACTGGACCAGATCGGTGTGCTGGCCAAGGACGTCACCGACGCTGGCATATTGTTGGGAGCCATCGCCGGCCACGACCCCCGCGATTCCACCTCGCTGGGCGCGCCGGTGCCGGATTACGCCAACAAGTTGTCGGGCAACGGATTGGGGAAAAGAACGGATTTGCGGGGGGTGCGGGTCGGCGTGCCGCAAGAGTACTTTATCGAGGGTATGCAGCCGGAGGTGGAAGCGGCGGTGCGCGCGGCGGTGGACGTGCTGGCCGACCTGGGGGCCGAGGTGTGTGAGGTCAGCTTGCCCCACACCGACTATGCCCTGCCGGTCTACTATCTCATCGCCCCGGCCGAGGCCAGCGCCAACCTGGCCCGCTACGACTCTGTGCGCTACGGCCTGCGGGTCGAGGGCGGCGGCCTGATCGAGACGTACAAAGCCACGCGCGGCCAGGGCTTTGGGCCGGAGGTCAAGCGGCGCATCATGCTGGGCACTTATGCCCTCTCGGCCGGCTACTACGACGCCTACTATCTCAAGGCGCAGAAGGCGCGCACGCTCATCAAGGCCGATTTCGACGCCGCCTTCGAGCAGGTGGACATTATCGTCGCTCCCACCAGTCCCACTACCGCTTTCCCCATCGGCGAAAAGAGCGGCGACCCGTTGCAGATGTACCTGGCCGACGTCTTCACGCTCTCAATGAACCTGGCCAGCATCTGCGGGCTGAGCCTGCCCTGCGGCTTTGACGGGGCCGGTCTGCCCATCGGTATGCAGGTGATGGGGCCGCCGCTGGGCGAGGAACGGGTGCTGCGCCTGGCCCACGCCTACGAGCAGGCGACGGAATGGCATACGCGGAGGCCACCTCTATGAGCCGAGAGACGGACATTCAGGCCTGGCTGGAATACGCAGAAGCAGATCGTCGCTCTGCCCACAGCGCGATGGGGGCGGATGACTACAGGGACGTGGCGTTTCACTGCCAGCAAGCAGTGGAGAAACTGTTAAAGGCAGTCATCGTCCAACAGACTGGTCAGCGCCCTCCTTACGAACACAATCTTTGGAAACTCTGGCAGGGTATCTCTGGCATCATGTGCCCCCCGGATGTCCAGCAAGTGCTGGCTGCCCTGAATCCACACTACTTCCTGACCAGGTATCCGGGCGTGGGCGTAGAGTACGACCTAGTGGCCGCTCAGGAGATGATAGAGCGCATGGAGCGCGTGTGGCAATGGCTTACAGAGATCGTGAACTTGCGAAGCGAATAGCCCACTACCTGGCGTTCGTGGGGCAGCACGTGCGGGTAGAGCGTGCTTTCCTGTACGGATCGTATGCGTACGGCATTCCCCGTTCGCGCAGCGACGTAGACCTGGTAGTGCTGTCCCCAGGCTTTGTGCAGATGGACCGCCGCCGCCGCCAGGAGCAATTGGCCATCTGGGCCTGGCAGGCAGGAGTCGGAGACATCGAAGCCTTGGGGCTGACACCAGAGGAATTCGAGGCCGCCAGCGACCTGAGCCTGCTGGGCGAGGTGCGCGAAAAAGGTGTCGTTATCTACGATGCCGACCGCCCAGAGCGTACCCCGGCTATGGCGCTGCGCGAGCGGCGGGCGGAGTATGGAGTGCGTGAGAAAAAGGAGCAAAAATGAAAGGCATCATCACCATCGCCGGATATGGCACCCGCTTTCTGCCGGCGTCCAAGGCGATCCCCAAGGAAATGATTCCCATCGCAGGAGTGCCGCTGATTCAATACCACGTGGAAGGTCTGGTGGCGGCCGGTATCACCGAGATCATCGTCGTCGTGCGCGGGGGCAGCGAGATGGTCCAGCAGCACTTTGCCCCCACTCCTGACCTGGAGCGATACCTGGAGAAATCGGGCAAGCTGGAGCTATTGGAGGAGATGCGTCGCATCTCTCGGATGGCCGAGATCATCTTTGTGCGCCAGCCCGAGACACTGCCCTACGGCAACGGGTCTCCGGCCCTGGCTGCCCGCAATTGGCTCAACCCTGGCGAGCCGTTCTACTACATGTTCGGCGACGACATCATCATCAGCGACGTGCCAGTGCCGCAGCAGATGCTCGCCTCGTTCAACAAATACCGGCCGGCGGTCGTCCTCGCCACACAGAGCGTGCCGGACGACGAGACTCACCTGTACGGCTGCATCGAACTGCAACCCGGCAGCGACAACGTCATGCAGCGCATCGTCGAGAAACCTGCGCCCGGCGCCGCCCCCTCTAACTGGGTCCAAATCGGCCACTTTATCTTTACGCCGGAGCTGTTCGACGTGCTAGAGACCCTGGAGACAGGCAAGGGGGGCGAGCTTTGGCTGGCTGACGCGATAGACCGGCTGGCCGCCCGCTCGACCGTCATCGTGCAGCCCATTGAGGGCCAGTGGATGGCCGCCGGAGACCCGCTGCGCCAACTGAAAGCTTGCATTGAGGTGGCCCTGCGGCGCGACGACATGCGAGCCGAGCTGGTCGAGTACCTGCGCACACTCGAGTTGTGATCGCGGTGAACAGAGTCGTCGAGTGCTACGCTGGTCACCGCTACCCGGAGCGCCCGCGCGCCTTCCTCTGGGAAGGGGAACGGTTGACAGTGAAAGAGATCGAGCAGCAGTGGCGCACGCCATCCGGCCCGTCCTTCCACGTACGCACCGCTGACGGCCGCCGCTTCATCCTGGCCTACGACGAGGCCGCCGATGAGTGGAGTATCCAACGGTAGGCTAATCGAACACCATCTCAGCCCTCCATATATTGGGCAAGTCTGTGCGGCAAGCCCAATATGTGCGGGTGAAATGCAGCAACCTGATAGAATCTCGCCGTTTTCTACCCGTCCAAATACATCGGGTGTGTTTCATTTCAGTAGAGACCCTAGACCTCCGAGGTCTTGCCCAACCCATTTGAAACACACCCAAATACATCTTGCGCTGCCTAACGTTCAGTTGTCATCGCTTCTCTTTGATGGTATAATGACTCGTGAGATTGGCAACTGTTTTGTTGCACAACCTCGGACAGAATGCAATGAAAAAATTACCACTCTCTCTTTCCGTAGCTAGGAAGAGATATGCGGCCAATGCCGGTTCCTCTCGCTCGCGCCCTTTGCCCTTACGCTTTGTAACCTGGTGCGTAATCATGGTTTGGCGTGCGGGTGTGGATTGGCGCGCCAAACGCCCTTTCCTGACCCGCGCGACCGCTCACCTGAGTATCATTGCCCTCACCCTGATCACTATCGCTCTGAGTGGTGTGGGAATCCCGGCCCCGCGGGCCGCTATGGGAGGGTCGTCCGACGACGATGGGAGAGCTTGGGAACAAGTTGCTTTGACAGAACAGCAAGCAACCCCTCTGCCAGCCGACTCCCTACCTACTAATTGGTCCATCGGGTCTGATGCCGGTGTGGTGACCCGGTTGCCCGTCCCTGACACGACCATTCCAGACCGGGTGCGGGACAAGGTCGTCGCCTACGTCGTCCAGGCGGGCGACACTATTTACGACATCGCCGCGCAGTTCGGCCTCTCGCCAAACACGCTCGTTTGGAGCAACCGCGAGGGTCTCAACGACGCCCCCTGGCTCATCCAGCCGGGGCTCGAGCTTTTCATCCTTCCCGTTGACGGAGTGTATCACACCGTACGCGCCGGAGAGGGTGTGGCGAGCATCGCGAGTGAATACGGGGTCGAGTCTGAGGCTTTGTACAACGAGTGGAACGGCCTCGAGGATGGGGAACAACCGCGCGAGGGACAATTGCTCGTCGTGCCGGGCGGTCAGGGGGAGGAAGTGGACTGGACGCCGCCCCCCCTATACCCTAGCCCTGGGCCGGCAGGTCTCAGCTATGGGATTTGTAGAGGGGCAGCGGTTTCCGGGCCCGGCGCCAACGGTTGGTTCGCCTATCCCACGGGGAGTTCTCGCGTCTCGGGCTGGTACTTTCACGACCCGCGCAACCCGACGCACATCGGGCTGGACTATGCCTGCCGGACGGGCGATCCTCTATATGCTGCCGATAACGGCGTCGTGACTATCGCGGGATGGAACGGAGGCTACGGTATCCTGGTCGAGGTCAACCACGGCAATGGCTTTGTCACCCGCTACGGCCACTTTAGCGAGTTGGCTGTGGGGTGCGGGCAATCAGTCTATCAGGGCTCTTTGCTGGGTTATTGCGGCAGCACAGGTTGGTCTAGCGGCGCCCACCTCCACTTTGAGATTCGTCATCAGGGGGTGCCGCAGGATCCACAGGCCTACCTGCCTTGAGGGGAAACAATGCAACTAGAACTAGGCAACGCTTTGCCATTAACCAGGGCGCAGAAACACTTTGTGTCCGTGCGCCGTTGGTCAGAAAAGGCTTTTCTGCACGCTTTTGCCTGGCTGGCGACTACGGTCTACTGGATGATTAGCGACTGGCGCGGTTGGTTGCCACTGTTCACGCGCACGAGCGCCCATTTAGCCATCGTCGCTGTGACGATCATGGCCATTGCGTTGAGCGGCATGGAGTGGCCCGCCCAGGCCGCTTCCGATCTGCCCGCGCCCGTCCTGTCCGCCTCCGCTGAGAATGGAAAGAGCGAGGACGACACAGAAGATGTGTTGGCCGCTCTCAACGGTCACAACGGGGCGGCCTCTCTGAATGGCGGCAACCGGCCCAATGGAACCATCACTCGGCTGGCCCAGCCGAACACTATCTTCCCCGAACGCCCGCGCTTGGACATTATCACCTATACCGTTCAGGTAGGCGACACGGTTCAGGGCATCGCCGATCTTTTCCGTCTGAACCCTACGACGGTTATGTGGGCCAATCCTGCCGTCGAAGATGCCCCCGACCTGTTGCGGATCGGCCAGGAAGTAACCATTCTGCCGATTGACGGAGTATACCACGAGGTGGCTGAGGGCGACTTGCTGGAATCTATCGCCGAAAAGTACGAGGTAGAGCCAGAGGCCATCGTCGCCTGCGAGTACAATCACCTGGAATCCGCCGACCAGCCGCTCGAAGCTGGAATTTACCTCGTCGTGCCGGGGGGGGAAAAGCCCTACGTACCCAAAGTTGTAACCACTTACACCGGGTCTGTGCCTGAGGGCGCTCGTGGTACGGGGCTGTTCCAATGGCCTGTGCTGGGCAGAATCACCCAAGGATACTGGTACGGCCACCGGGCGATTGACATTGGCGCTCCCACCGGCAGTGCGGTGATGGCGGCCGATGGCGGCTTTGTCAGCTTTGCCGGCTGGACGGACGTGGGTTATGGCTACCTGATCGTGATTGACCACGCCAACGGCTTTGCCACTTATTATGCCCACTTGAGCAACATATACGTCTCGACAGGACAAGCGGTGGAGCGCGGGCAGGTCACCGGCGCCGTAGGCAGCACGGGGTGGTCCACCGGCCCGCACCTACACTTCGAGGTGCGTTACTATGGGACGCAACAGAACCCGCGGGCCTATTTGCCGTAGGGTTGGCAGGTTCGTAGAGCAAAGCGGGAATCCTCACCAGTGTGGTGAGGATTCCCGCTTTCTGTGGTATAACGTGCTCGTTTAGCGTGCAGGATAAATCAGGTGGGTGTGTTTCATTTCAGTAGACCCTAGACCTCGGAGGTCTTACCCAACTCATTTAAAACACCCCCAAACCAGGTTTCGCTTCGCTTGCGCAACCTAATGTCGTGCACCTATTTGGCGTATTCCTCCGCCCGCACTTCACGGATCACCGTTACTTTGATCTGCCCCGGGTACTCCATACTCTCCTCGAGCTTGCTGGCGATATCTTTGGAGAGCCGGACCGTCGTCAGATCGTCAATCTCGTCCGGCTTGACGATGATGCGGATTTCACGGCCGGCCTGGATGGCATAGGATTCCGCCACACCATCGAAGGAGTTGGCGATCTCCTCCAGGGCATGAATGCGTTTGAGATAGAACTCTAGGCTTTCTCGTCGCGCTCCTGGCCTGGCTCCCGAGATAGCGTCGGCAGCCTCGACAATGACTTCTTCGATAGAGATCTGTTCCACTTCATGGTGATGGGCCTCTATGCAGCGCACCACCTTTTCCGGCACGCCGCGACGCCGGCAGATTTCGGCCCCGATGTGCGCGTGTGTTCCCTCCGTCTCAAAGTCTATCGCCTTGCCAATATCGTGTAGTAGCCCTCCGGCGCGGGCTACTTGGGCATCGGCCCCCAATTCTTCCGCCATTATGCCCGCCAGTTTAGCCGTCTCGATGGAGTGAGCGTGTTGGTTCTGCCCGTAACTGGTGCGGAACTTGAGCCGGCCTAGCAATTTGATGATCTCGGGGTGCAGACCGGGAACACTGGTCTCGTAGGCCGCCCGCTCTCCTTCCTCACGAATGATGCGTTCGACTTCTTTCTTGCTATCCTTGACGATTTTTTCGATGCGCGCCGGGTGGATGCGTCCATCTACCACCAACCGCTCCATCGCTCGCCGGGCAAACTCGCGGCGCACGGGGTCAAAGCAGGAGATGGTAATTGCCTCGGGCGTATCATCCACCACTACGTCCACTCCGGCGGCCATCTCAAAAGCGCGAATGTTACGTCCGCCGCGACCGATGATGCGCCCCTTCATATCGTCGGAGGGCAACGGAACGTTGGAGACCGTCTGCTCGGCGACCTGCTCGCTCGCTATGCGTTGTATGGCATAAGTGATGATCTTGCGCGCGCGCTCATCGGCCTCCTCTTCGGCCTCAGCTTCCACCTGACGAATCACTCGCGCCATCTCTTGCCGACTCTGCTCCTTAACGGCGTCCAGGAGCTCCTGTTTAGCCTCCTCGCGGCTCAATGCGGCTATTCGTTCCAATGTTTCTGTTTGGCTTTTGTATAACTGTTCCACCTCATTGCGCTGTTTGTCTATGGAGCTTTGGCGTCTGTTGAGTCTTTGGTGCTGCTGCTCCAATTTATCCTGGCGGCTATCCAGTTTCTCCCGCCGCTGCTGCAACCGCTCCTCCTCCCGTCTCAGAGCTGCCCGTCGCCGCTCCAGTTCTTCCTCGGCCGCGCTCTTGATCTCTAGCGCCTCATCCCTGGCGGCCAGTACAGTCTCACTGGCCATCTTGTTCGCTGCCTGCAACTTTTGTTCAGCTTCTTGTTGCTGTTTCTCAATGCCGGCTTGGATAATGTAGCGCCGGAACAGGAACCCCAACCCGAACCCCACAGCCGACGCTAAGACTGCTATCACTGTTGTAATTAACCAATCATCCATTGTCATTTTCCTCTCTTTCGGTTTCAACCAGGCCCCCGCAGCGTGCCGCCTCCGACATTTCCTCGACTAGTGGTTCGATCGTCGTGTACGAAAAGCCCCGGCGTACCATATATCCCTTGAATTTCCTGCGGAAATCAGAGGGTTCCAGGTGTGCCAGGCGGCGCGCGCCTTTCTCTGCCACCCTGTGAGCAGCAGTCTCTTCATCAAAGTCCTCCAATGCTTCAGCGATGACAGAGTTGGCGACTCCCTTCCCTCTTAGCTCGTGGCGCAACGCGCGCGCGCCCCGGGGGTTGAATTGTACCCGGTTCTCCACCCAGTAGCGGGCGAATTCTCGATCGTCCAACAATCCTGCCCGCTCCAATCGTTCGATCGTCGCTTCGACGACCTCATCGTCCACTTTTTTCTTGCGTAACCTGCGGCGCACCTCGGCCTCGCTGCGAGGGCGATATGAAAGAAAGTTGAGCGCGCGCTCGTAGGCTCGCTCAACCTGATCCAACTCTTGCAGGCGGGCGACGTCCTCATCGCTCAACGCCTGACCTACTCGGAGACGAGCTGCCTCAATAGCGGCCAGTCCAAAGGCGAATCTACCGTCCAGGTAGACGTTGACCCGGTCCTGATCGCGCTTCTGAAAGCGCAGCGCCGTGATCGTTCCTGCCATTGTGCTTCAGACCAATTCCCAAAACAAAAGCCGTGGCTCGAATAGCCACGGCCCAACTGACGCGCGACCGTCAGTATTGATCTCGGTAGAAGCGACGATGGCCCTTGTGCTCAACCCAGGGCGCGATATGAACCTTCTCTGTCAGGCGCCAAACACAATTGTCGCTATGGTGGAGGTAATCTCCGAATCACATTCCCAATCACTGTCTCAAAGCCTGTTCAGTCCACCGGATGACTCGTCATCACGTAGAGCAGGTTTCCATTACCTGACTATTGATACGGCGGTTATGGGAAGCCGCCTCGGTGAAAAATAACCAGACATTCGGCGGGCAGGTCATTGCTCTGGTTTAATGCTCCTCTTGGAGCGACAAGTGGGAAAAACACCTCGCGTCTCGGTGCTAGCACAACAATTATGCACATCAGAGAAGTACCAGATTCTACCACCCGACGCTTTTCTCCGCAGGCGTCGGTATTTGAGATCAATCTGTGGCTAATCCTAGCCGGTAAAACTGCAAGTAAAATATTGAACTAGTCGGCCTCGTCTGTCTCCTCGACGGCCAAAGCGGCAACGGGCTCTGCTTCTTGTGGAACAAGCGTCTCTCGGATGATGGTTTCGATCTCGTCAGCGACGTCGGGATGCTCGCGCAGGAACTGTTTGGCGTTCTCCCGCCCCTGC
>CAYMWP010000115.1:0-9399 GCA_964393895.1 uncultured Anaerolineales bacterium
CTGTCGAAAAACTGGAACAGAAGCTAGGAGCGAATTAACGGAAACCTGTACTAAGAATGATCGCCCTCCCGCAGGTTCCGCAATCTGCGGGAGGGCAGCGAATCACTTCTCCATCATCCTCGCCAGCTCGCACAACTCGCGGTTGAGCTGCTTCTCGAAGGCGATTGCCTCCTCCAGCGGGGTCAGCGTGATATTGCTCTCGACCCACCCGACCATGCGCCCCTCATTTCCGGCGACCAGCTCGCGCACTGCGGCGGCTCCCAGCCGGGTAGCCAGCAGCCGGTCGAAGGCGCTGGGAGAGCCGCCCCGCTGAACGTGTCCCAGTTGCGTGACCCGCACCGAAAAACCCAGCTCTTCCTGCCGCTCGCGCAACTGACGGGCCAGTTCTTGTGTCCCCGGCTTCCATCCTTCGGCCACGATGATGATGCAGTGCGCTTTGCCCCGAATGTAGGCATCCTCGACCGTTTGACTAACCTCGTCAACCGTTGACTTTTCCTCCGGGATCAGCACCATTTCCGCTCCACCGGTGATGCCGCTCGCCAGCGCCAGATAACCCGAGTCGCGTCCCATCGTCTCGATGAGAAAGGCGCGATTGTGGGAACTGGCGGTGTCCTTGATCCTGTCAACGGCGTCCAGGATGGTGTTCAGCGCCGTATCCACGCCGATAGAGATGTCAGTGCCGTTGACGTCGTTGTCAATCGTGCTGGGGATGCCGACGGTCGGGAAACCCTGGCGGTGCAGTTCCAGTGCGCCGCTCAAGGAGCCGTTGCCGCCGATAACCACCAGTCCCTCTATTCCGAACCGGTTGAGGCTGCGCAGTGCTTTCCTCCGGCCCTTAGGCTCGTAGAACTCGGGGCAGCGGGCGGTGCCCAGAATCGTCCCTCCGCGCCCGATGATGCCGCCTACCGAACGGGCATCCATCCCGTCTATTTCGCCGTCTATCAGGCCGGCATAGCCTCGCCGTATGCCCATCACTTCCAAACCTAGGTGTATCCCCATACGCACCACCGCGCGGATGCAGGGGTTGAGGCCAGGGTTGTCTCCGCCGCTCGTCAGTACGCCGATACGTTTCATCTCAACCTCCCGACATTCTCTAATACAGAAACATCGGTTTATTCAGCGCGTGCCACACTTTGGCCCGGTAGTTTTCCACGTCGTAGAGCGCGCGCACATCCACGGTCTTGACTCCCAGCGTGGGCGAGTCGGCCGAGACGTCGGTGTAGCGCCCGTCCCGCAGAGCGACCATGCGCCCGTACTTGCCGGCAACGAGCAGGTCCAGTGCGGTGTTGGCATAGTTGATGGCTACCATGATGTCCAGCGCGTCCGGCGCGCCCGAGCGCATGAGGTAAGCCAGTTCCTGGCACATTGTCTTCTCGCCCGTGATCCGCTCCAGCTTTTCGGACGTGACCGCGCCGATGCCGCCCAGTTTTTTGTGACCGTAAGGATCGGCCACGCCGGTCTGTACAGCCTTCCCACCGATCTCCCTGGCGCCCTCCGAAATGGTCATTATGGCGTAATGGCTGGGGTTTTCTCGCTTGTCCTGGAGCAGCAGATCGGCCAATCTCTTGATGTCGAATGGCACCTCGGAGATGATGGCTCGATCCACGCCGGCCAGGTAGGCCGAGATGAGCGAGGTCTCGCCAGAATGCCGTCCGAACAGTTCGACCACGCCGATGCGCTCGTGGGAGCCGATCGTGGAGCGCAATTGGTGGATGTACTCTACGCTCCGCGTGATGGCGGTGGAAAAGCCAATGCAGAAATCGGTGCCAAAGACGTCGTTGTCCATCGTCTTGGGGATGCTGATGATGGGAAAGCCCTCGCGGTGGATACGGGTGCTGTATCCCAACGTATCCTCTCCCCCGATGGGGATCAACACGTCAATTTTCAGATGTTCCAGCACACCCAGCACGTGAGCGGTGAAATCGAACGTCTGAGCGTCGTCCAGCGGCTCATCGGGGTGCAAAAAGTTCGGTACCTGGTGGGGATGCAAGCGGCTGGGGTTGGTGCGCGAGGTGTGCAGAAAGGTGCCGCCGAAGCGATCAATGCTGCGCACCATGACCTTGTTCAGTGGCAATATGTACTCGTCGCAGGTGGCGGGATCGTCGGGGTTGCAAAAAAGCAGCCCGCGCCAGCCGCGACGGATACCTATAGGCTCGTGCCCCTCGTCAATCGCGCGATGCACCAGGGCCTTGATGCAGGGGTTCAGCCCGGGGACATCTCCTCCTCCTGTAAGAATGCCGATTCTCATTTTCTCATACCCTTCGTTAGAGTCCCTGTCACATCGGCTACCCGGCCATTGGTTATGCGCACCAGCTCCTCAAAGGAAATGGGAAACACGGCGCGAGGGTGGCCGGCCGCCGCATAGACCGTCTCGAAACGACCCAGCGACTCGTCAATCCAGGTCGGCAGCGGTCGCCGGTGACCAGTGGGGGGCACACCTCCGATGCTAAAGCCGGTCTCTTGTCGCACGCGCCCAGCATCAGCGATCATCACCCGCCGAGCTCCCAGTAGCATCTTCAATTTAGCCGAGTCGGCCCTCCGGTCGCCGGCCACCAGCACCAGCACCGGCTCGCCGTCGGCCAGAAAGAGCAACGATTTGACGATACTGCCCAGGGGGACGCCGAGCGCGTCGGCGGCCAACTGGGCCGTGCGGGCGCTTTTTTCCAATTCTACGACTTGGACTCTTAGCCCTGCTGTCTCGAGGGCTGCTCGTACGCGCTCTGCTCCTTTCATTGGTGCTTTCATCGCGCTCCTCCCTCGACGTGCACTGCTCCTGCTCCAACAATGGCGCTCAGCTCGCGCGCCAGTTCTGCACTGTAGCGCGTCGTTTCGTTGGGGAACGCCAGTTCGACCGCTCCGTTCGCGCCGCCGACCAGGTGAATGACAAAGCGATCCTCGCCCTGGTTCCCCGCCAGCAAGCTGTGGATCTGGTATAATTTCTGCACGTCGTGGCTTTGCTCTCCACTGCGCGTCAGCCTCACGCGCACGGTGCGCGGTGGGGATGGCGGGGGCGGCGCGGGTGGGGGCGGTGACGGTTCGGCGACTCGCTCGCGGCTCGGCCCGGCCGGAAGCGTCACCTCGTCCGCCGTCTTGGCCCAACTACATAACAGGTTGGGCTCATCCCGCCGCCCGGCGTCCACCTTGCCGCCCACGACCAGGATGCGCTCCGGTTGCCACAAGTGTTTCGTTCTTTCCCACACGCGGGGAAAGACGACCACGTCGCAGACGCCTTGCAGGTCCTCCAGGGTGACGAAAGCCATCTCATCTCCCTTCTTCGTCGTGTGGCGGCGCACCCGCTGCACCATTCCGGCGACGACCACTTGTTGCCCGTTCGTCTCTTCATCCAACGCGCCGGCATAGGCGGTTACGGTGTCTTGCAATTCGATCTGGACCTGGGTCAGGGGATGCTCGGATACGTAAACGCCGACCAGGTCTTTTTCCCAGGCCAGGATTTCTTTCTGCGACACTTCGGGCGTTCGAGAGAGGGGAGGCAGCAGGGACTCTTCGGCCGCCAAACGCACGCCGGTAGCCTCGCCAAATAGGCTCATCTGTCCCACGTCCCGGGCGCGGTGCAAGTTGCCGCTCAGGCCGACGATGCGGTCGGCGATGGGCAAGAGTTGAGAGCGCGTGCCGAACGGTCGTAGCGTGCCCACCTTGATCAGGCTTTCCAGCGCCCGCCGGTTGACTTGTCGCAGGTCTACCCGGCGGCAGAAATCGTCCAGATCGCGGAAGGGGCCTCCCGCCTGGCGGGCGTCCAGGATCGTCTCGACCGGCCCTTCGCCCACGTTCTTGACCGCCCCCATGCCAAAACGGATCGCCGGCCCCTGGTTGGGTCGTTCCTCGATGGTGAAATCCAGACCGGAGTGGTTGACGTCGGGAGGGAGCACCTCGATACCCATACGGCGGCACTCGGCGATGAGCAGGCCGACCTTTTCGGTGTTGTGCCGCTCGACTGTCAGCAATGCAGTCATATACTCGACCGGGTACTTGGCCTTGAGATAGGCGGTCTGGCAGGTGAGGACGGCATAGTCGGCCCCGTGCGCCTTGTTGAATCCATAACGCGCAAAGTATTCGATGTCGTCAAAGATACCTTTTGCGATCTCCTGGGGCAGGCCGCCGTGCTTTATCGCTCCCTCGACGAAAGAGGCCCGATGTTTGAGTAGTGCGGCTTTCCTTTTCTTACCCACGGCTTTTCTGACCAGGTCGGCATCGCCCGGTGTATAGCCGGCGATATCCGCCAGGATGCGAATGATCTGTTCCTGGTAGACGACGATGCCAAAAGTCTCGCGCAGGATCGGCTCCAGGCTGAGGTGGCGATACTCGACCGGCTTTGTGCCGTGCAGCCGATCAATGTAATCGTCAATGTACTCCATTGGGCCGGGGCGGTAGAGGCTAATGGCAGCGATGACGTGGTCGAACTGGCTGGGCTGCATCTTTATCAACACGCGCCGCATACCCTGTCCTTCTACCTGAAAGATGCCCATGACGTCTCCCCGTGAGAGCAGGTCGTAGGTGGCTGGATCGTCGGTGGGGATGTTGTTCAGATGGAGGTCTGCGCCGTGCCGCTGGCGGATCAACTCGCAGGCGCGGCGCATGACGGTGAGAGTGGAGAGGCCCAAAAAATCTATCTTGAGCAACCCCAGTTCCTCCAACTCCTCCATCGTGTACTGGGTGACGACGCCAATCTCGTCCTGATCTCCGCCGCGCGTGGGCCGGTTCAAGGGCGTGTATTCGACCAGGGGCGCGTCGGAGACGATGACGCCGGCGGCGTGGGTGCTGGCGTGACGGATGTTGCCCTCCACTCCTCGAGCCGTGTCAATCAGTCGTTGGATGTGTCCTTCCTGCTCGTAGGCCTCCCGCAGTTCGGGCACTTCCCGCAACGCCCCCTCCAGCTTGACCTTGGGGCCGGACGGCACCAGCCGGGCGATGCGGTCCACCTCCGACAGCGGATAGTCGAGCGCCCGTCCCACGTCGCGGATGGAGGCCTTGGCGCCCATCGTGCCAAAGGTAATGATCTGGGCCACTTGTTCGTGCCCGTACTTTTCGACCGTGTAACGGATCAGGTCGGCCCGCTGGTCGTCGGGATAGTCCAGGTCAATGTCCGGCATGGTCACGCGGCCCAGGTTGAGGAAACGCTCAAAGATCAGGCCGTGCTGCAACGGCTCCAGATGGGTGATACCCAGGCTGTAGGCGACGATGGAACTGGCGCCCGACCCGCGCACGTTCCACCAGATGTTTTGCTCCTGTGAGAAGCGGCACAAGTCCCAGACGATGAGAAAGTAGGTATCGAACCCCATTTTGTGGATGATGTCCAGCTCGTAATCAAGCCGCTCTTGCTCCCTGGAGGTAACGGTCGCGTACTTGCGGTGCAGCCCTTCCTCGCACAGGCGGCGCAGGTAGGACCGGGCATCGTACCCCTCCGGCACCTGGAAGAGGGGCAGGTGGTATTTGCCGAATTCCAGCTCCACCTCGCACATCTCGGCGATGCGCAGCGTGTTCGTCAGCGCCTCGGGCAACTCGGAGAAAAGCGCCGCCATCTCCTCGCCACTCCTGAGATAGTAGCTGTCACCGTCCATCCGCATACGCTTGGGTTCGGTGACTGTCTTGCCGGTCTGGATGCAGAGTAGCACGTCGTGGATGGGCGCTTCTTTGCGGCGGGTATAGTGCGCGTCGTTGGTGGCGACCAGCGGCAGGTCGAGTTCGCGGGCCAGGGAGACCATCTGGCGGTTGACTCGTGTCAGTTCGGGGATGTCGTGCTCTTGGAGTTCCAGATAGTAGCGGCCTGGAAAGAGATCGCGGTACCAAGCGATGACTTGGCGCGCCTCTTCGAGCCGCCCGTCCCGGAGCAGGCGCGAGACTTCTGAGGAGCCGCAGCCAGACAGGACTATGAGTCCTGCGGCGTGCTCGGCCAGTGATTCTTTGTCAATGCGCGGCTTGTAGTAAAAGCCTTCCAGTTGAGCGATGGTCGCCAGCCGCATCAAGTTATGATAGCCGCTGTCGTTCTGGGCCAGGAGCACCAGGTGATGGGGTTTGCGGTCGAACTGGGGGTCTCGCTCCCGGCGGCCTCGGGGAGCCACGTAGGCCTCCATCCCAACGATGGGCTTGATACCGGCCGCCCGGCACGCTTTGTAGAACTGGACTGCGCCGTACATCACGCCGTGGTCGGTGAGGGCCAGGGCCGGCATACCAAGCTCAACGGCGCGCTCGGCCAGTTCCTGGCAACTGCTGAGGCCATCGAGGAGCGAGTATTCACTGTGAGTGTGGAGGTGGACGAACCTGGGCATCGGAGACATATTATACCACAGCGATGGTGAGAGTGGTAGTCAAAGTGACGACCGGCGCGTCTTTTCTGCCAATTCATCAGTTCCCTTATCTGCTCGATCGTGGTAACATAACTGTTAGTGACGCAAGCCCTGGGATAATGTACAGGGCCAGAGTTTCTAGTTATCGGATGGCAGACGAGTTCTCGCCGCCGTAGAACAAGCGGCGTCAGGGCTAACGCAGTCGAGTCGAGGTTCGTATATTCGTACACTCGCACACTTACAAAGGAGTTGGAAGTGAACAAGCTGAGAACACAAGATTACGTCGCTTTGGAAGATCAGTACAATGCCCACAACTATCAACCTCTCGACGTCGTCCTGACGCGGGGGGAGGGAGTTTGGGTGTGGGACGTAGAGGGGCGCAAGTACCTGGATTGCCTCTCGGCCTACTCGGCCGTCAACCAGGGCCACTGCCACCCGCGCATCGTACGGGCGATGCAGGAGCAGGCGCAAGAGTTGGCTCTGACCTCACGCGCCTTTCGCAACGATCAACTGCCGCTGCTGGCGAAAGAGCTGTGTGAGTTGACCGGCTACGAGATGATGTTGCCGATGAACTCGGGCGCAGAGGCGGTGGAGACCGCCCTCAAGGCGGCCCGCAAGTGGGGTTACACGGTCAAGGGGGTGGCGGACGAGCGAGCCGAGATCATTGCCTGCTCCGGCAACTTTCACGGACGCACGATTTCTATAATCACTTTCTCGCCGTCCGAGCAATACCGGGATGGCTTTGGGCCTTTTACGCCCGGCTTTGAGCTGATTCCCTACGGCGACGCCGGAGCGTTGGAGCGGGCCATCACCCCCAACACGGGGGCTTTCCTGGTCGAGCCGGTGCAGGGCGAGGGGGGCGTCGTCGTCCCGCCGGAGGGCTATCTCGAGCGCGTGCGCGAGCTGTGTAGTGAGCACAATGTGCTCATGATCGCCGACGAGATCCAGAGCGGGCTGGGGCGCACCGGCAAGCTCCTGGCCTGCGAACACGAAGGGGTGCGACCAGACGTGGTGACGCTGGGCAAGGCGCTTTCGGGTGGTATGTATCCGGTCTCGGCGGTGATGGCCTCGGAGGAGGTGTTGGGCGTCTTTAACCCCGGCGACCACGGCTCGACTTTTGGCGGCAATCCGCTGGCCTGCGCAGTGGCGCGTGAGGCGCTCAAGGTCATCGTAGAGGAGAACCTCTGTGAACGCGCGGCCGAATTGGGCGAGTACTTGATGGCCCGCCTGAAAGAGATCGAGAGCCCGCACGTCAAACTCGTCCGGGGCCGCGGCCTTTTCGTCGGCATCGTGCTCAAGCAGGAGGCCGGCGGCGCGCGCCGTTTCTGCGAGGCGCTGCAGGAGCGGGGCGTGCTGGCCAAAGAGACCCACGAGCACATCATCAGATTGGCCCCGCCGCTGGTCATCACCCGCGAGCAGATTGACTGGGCGGTGGAGCGGGTCGCCGCGGTGTTGACGATGGCCTAGTTTGAGGTGCGACGCACTTCCAAGCAACCGCAGGTTGCGCTGCGTCGCACCTTTCGTTCCGCTTGGTTAGAGTTCCTACTCGAGAGCGTAGCGCCAGCCGCCTTCATCCCTGATGCCGGCGACCACGACCGGCCGGGGGCCAAACAGGACGGTCAGCGCCGTGAATGAGGGATACTCGATCTCGCTGGGTTTCCCCAGCAGACGCCACCCTGCGCCCCCGTCGTGGCTCACCAGGACTCCGGCGTGTTCGTGGAGCAGGTAGACCGTCTCCGGCGCGTTGGGGTCGAGGACAATGTCCAGCATCCTCTGGTGGAAGCTATCGCCGGTCGGCAGCGCAGCGGTGAGGTCGGTCCAGTTTTCTCCGGCGTCGGTGCTCTTGAAGAGCTCACCGTTGGCTCCGCCCGCGTAAATGACCTGGCTGTCCAACGGGTTCACGGCCAGTGCGGTGATGCCGTAATCAATCATCCCGCGGTTGGCCGGCGACCAAGTCTCGCCGCAGTCGGTGGATTTGTAGACGCCGTTGCCGTTGGATGCCCGCCAGCCGGTGCCGACGTAGATCACGTTGGCGTTGGTCGGGTCTATTGCCAGCGATTGGGATTTCACGGTGTCGTTATCGTCTTTGGGCAGCCCCTCCCCGACCTCCAGCCAGTTGCGCCCGCCATCGAGGCTGCGGTACACTGCGCGGACGTCCTCTGTCACAAAGAGCACATTCCCATCGCTGGGGGCGACGGCCAACCGGGCCTCAAAACCGGTCAACCCGTAGCTGCCCACGCGGGCCCAGCTCTGTGCGCCGTCGGTGCTGGCGAACAGGTCGCCGCGGTGTCCGACGGCGGCGTAGAGCGTGACAGGGTCGGTGTGACTAAAGCCCAGCGCCCGCACGTCCTCGCTGGGCAGCCCGTTCGCTGCCTTGCTCCAGGTCAGGCCGCCGTCCTCGCTCTTGTAGACGCCGCTCCCTGCACCCGACAACCCGGTCCCGGCGTACACGGTCTGGGGATCGTTGGGGTCCACGACCAAGTCGTTGATCTGGCGGGGTAGATCGGGAACCGATTGCCAGTTAGCAGGAGGAGGCGGAGTAGGGATATCTGTCGCGCTGACGGCCGGCGCGGGCGATGGTTCGTCCGGCTTTTGCGGCGCCTCCTCTGATCTGACCGTTGTGGGGGTGGGGACCTGTGTTGGTTCCGGCGCTGGCTCCTCGTGCGCCGGCGCTGACGTCGGCGCGATATCCACGACCGCTCCACAGGCAAGCGATACCAGTGCCAGAGTGGAGGTTGCCAGGATCAAGGCCCGGCGTGGTGATAGTCTCATCGTTTGCATTGCTGTTTCTCCTTCTTTTTCATTCTCCAAGATCAATCGTCGGATTATCGGGCCAGGATAGCTCAAAGTCGCGGGCAGAGGCCGGAGGGGCGAAAACCAGGGCGAACCTATCGTCGTCGTCGCTGACGTGGGCAATCGCCAACCCTGCCTGGGAGCCGTCGCTGGCCGTCACGTAGGCCTTGGAATCGTCATTCAGCAAGGGCAACGTTTCACCGAACAACTTGCCGCTGACCTCCCCTATGCTGCCGCCATCCGGCCTCTCCAGCCAGACGATGAGGATCTGATGCCCCTCCTTGGCTCGCTTGCAGGTCGGGCC
>CAYMWP010000115.1:9499-15223 GCA_964393895.1 uncultured Anaerolineales bacterium
TCGGGCCTGGGTTGGGTGGCCGAGGGGCCTGTGAGGTTGCAGGCGAGTAGAGCTGTCGCCAGGACGGAAACGGCCAGGATCAGGGCCTGGCGGGGGGACGGTCGTGCCATTCTTGTCTTTGTCTTCATTGGGACTCCTTTCTTTTGTTCTTTTGACTGAGCGTACAAATTCGCCTTGCGCCAGGTGGTATTGTACCACACATCTGTTGCCTGACGTGACAGGTCGCCCCGTAAGGTCATAGCCTCGGCCCTCAGCGCCAAAGCGGCGGTTGGCGCGTGCGCGCGTAGGTCTTTGATTCCCGCACCATCCGAATGAGGCGCAGGATGAGCAGCAGCGGGTATCCAAACAGCCCCACGGTTGACGTGACGGCGCCAATGGCCGCCAGGATCATCGCGATGGCGCCCACGACCCCACTGGGAGACTCCATGCCTGGAGGAACCAATGCCTCGGCCACGAGTACGGGAAGTGCGCCGAGCAGTCCGGTAGCTATTGTAACCAGTGGCGCGATGGCATAGATGTTGATCATAAAGCCCATAAAGCCCGGCACACCTATCCAGGAGGGGTTCAGAATCTCCCTGAGCACTATCCCTGCCTTCCACATTCGACCACGGAAAGGGATGGGAGCGTGCCAATCGGGAAGGTCCGTCTGCAGCACGGCGTCGCAATGGCCGCAACGTACTTGCGCCGGTCCAAACCTGCGAAACCCGCGCCCGAGTTTGTGGCCGCACTGAGGGCAAACTAACCGTTTGGTCTCATACCTAACCATTTTGATCCTCCTTGTGGTCTATCCTCTGAAGTGGGTCATGTGGCCACCACACTCGAGGCACGCCAATCCACCGCTGGTGGGATGAGAGCTTCCATAGGTAAGCATGCACTTGGAGCAGAAATCTCTGCCACAGATAGCGCACGTGATCCCCACTGCATCCATGTCACGTTGTTTCTGGGCCAGATAGCCCGCGGCACGATTGCCCGCTCCGGCACCGACGAAAGAGGCTCCTCCGCCTGAGTATTTGCGGTCCACCTCGCTGTCAACGAGAAGAACCACCCCGCACTTGTGACATCTCTTGGACATTTCTTTCTCCCTTCATAACACTTCTGATGTAGCCGGGTTATGTCATATCTTTCTGGGCTCGTCAGTATTGTAACGCACATCCACGCGCTTTGCTTGACATACCTGGTTCAGTTTGTCAACAATCGTCAACAAGTGTGGTACAATCCTGTTGAAAAGCCCCTCTGCGCTCTCCAAATGTCCGGGAATCGTGCTATAATGTGATCCAACAGGAGGTTGCTATGGCCCCGATCTACAAAGAAGCCAATTTCCCGCCCGACTATCGGGAAGCGGAAGTGCGGCAGATCATGGACGCCGTATACAGGTTGCGCAGCATCTGTATCACCGGGCTGGCCGGGATGGGCAAGTCGAACGTGGTGCGCTTCGTCGTCTCTCATCCCCAGGTGCGGGCGCGATACCTCAGGGACAAGGCGGACGATTATGCCTTCGTCCACGTGGACTGCGCCGGCCTGCCCAGGGGTGACGAGGCAGAGGTTCTGGGCGAGATTGTGGCCCAACTGCACTACGAAGGGTTCGCTCCAGACGACCCCCATCCGTCGCCGGTTCCTCGCAGCATGCGGCATGCTTTGAGAGAGCAGGTTCTGGGCGTGGAACCCGGCCTGAACCTGGCGCTGGTGCTGGACTATTTCGACGAGGCCGCTGCCAGATTGGACAAGGCTTTCTTCAACTACCTGTTCTACCTCAGAAACGCGCGGCCCCAGGGCAATCTTTCCTACATCTTTGCCACCCGCAGGCCGATGGGGTATCTGGGCGAGTTGCAGGAGTTGCTGGACGACGGGTGCGTGGTCGGCCCTCTCGGCCACGAGGATGCGCTAGGCTCCATCCGGCGCGACGAGGCGAGGCTGGGATGCGCCTTTAGCGCAGCACAGCGCGATGAGTTGATCGCCTGCACCGGCGGTCATCCTGGCTTCCTCAAGAACGCTGCCGAGTTGTTGTGTAGCGGGCAGGTTGACACGAACCTGCCGGGAGAAAAAGTTGCCCGGCAATTGCTCCAGTCCGGCAGAGTCGAGAACCTGTGCGAGGAGCTGTGGAATGACCTGACGCCGGCAGAGCAATCCGTTTTGCTCAAGGCGGCCACGAACGCGCTCCCGCCCAGGTCTGGGGATGACGCCCGTGTGGCATATCTGGAACGGAGCGGGCTGCTCGTCAGAGAAAGGGAGCGGCACGCCATCTTTTGTCCGCTGTTCGAGCTCTTTGTGCGCGATAGGGCCGCCGTCCCCGGCGCGGTTAGCATCGCGGCCGAGTTCCCCAACCTAGCGCGCATAGAAACCTCGATGAGAGAGGAAAAGGTGACGTTATCGCCCAGGCTATTTGCCCTGCTGCTGGCCCTTACGGAAGCAAGAGGACGGGTTCTCCCCACCGACGAGCTTATCATCCGCGCCTACGGCGACGAAGCGGGCGGCGTCACCAACGCGGCGCTATCTCAACTCGTCAAGCGGCTGCGAGGGGCGCTGAACCCACGTGCGCAGCGGATGGCAAATGATCCCACGTACACATGTGTGGAGACGGTGCGGGGCGTGGGCTATAGATTCAACGGCTGAGGGTGCGTCGCACCTCAGAGTTGATCGCACAACATCCCGGCCGAGATTAGGGCGTAGCGTTTCTGTTGCCGCTCGCACGTCTCGTCCTCGAACTGATCCGGGTGATAATACACGATAGGCAGGGTCGCGTGCAACAGGCTCAGGTGGTAGGGGCGCAGATCGCCAGGGTTGGTCAGGTACTTGACTGCCTGGCGGCGAATTTCCCCGATCACCTGCCATGCTTTTCTGAACCGCTCGTCTAACAGAGCCTCAGTGTGCGGCGATTCAACTTGCAGGTCGTGCATTTCCATCCCGCAAGCCAGCAACTCTTTCTCGAACGCAACGGCCCGCCCCAGGTCGTCCTCGTCCCGTAGCCCGGTCAGGACGAACTTGACGTCCGCTTCGAGCCGGGAGAAATCCCGCAGTGTATGCCCTCTGTCTTTGTCTATCAGAGCGCCCTCGCGAGCCGCTTCGTCGGTGCGGGCCCGCGAAAGCCCGTTGCCGGTGTGGGAAAAATCTATGAACCAGGGCTGTTTGCGGCCATCCCTCCCTATCTCGACTAATATGTTCCGGGCGTGGAGATCGCCGTGGACGACGGAGCGGTGGATGGGGACGTGCAGGTCTTTCCTGGGCCACACTCGTAGAAACCCCACGGGATCGCGCCAGGGGATGTCCATCGCGGGACAAAAGCTGGGCTTCAAGTTCGGCTGTATCTTTTTCTCCACTATGGTAAAGTTACGGCGGTAAGGGTCATCTTGGTCAACAATTTCTCCCACGTGCTCTATGATGAGCATCTGTTTCTTGTTCAAGATCCCATACTCGTGATAGATGTTCTTGGAGTCTTGTTGCCCGTTTCGATACCACGCCTGCCTGAGGTGCGAGTAGATCTCCTCGACCAATTTCGATACCTCAACGGTCGCGTGACCTTTGTAAAACTGGTAAAAGCTCTGTATCTCGTGGGCCGGGTCGAGGCCCGCGAATTCGTAGGCGATCCCGGCCCAATCCTCCCACTCGGCGTACCCGAGAAACATGGCCCAGTTCCTGCGAGTCAGGCGCCACTCCACGTATTCGTGGAACTTTTCGTGCTCGCCCGCCATCTCGCGCCTGTCGCCCAGCTTGATCACAAAAGATCGTGGCAGGGGCGGGTCACCCTGTTCGCGCCGGAGCTTGGCGGACACGGTCGTGCTGCCTCCGTATCCGCCCGGCAGGGGTTTCACTTGGATGTACCTGACGTCGGGGAAGGGTTTGAACAAGGCTTGAATAATTGTCAGGAATTCGGCCTTCTCCACGTGTCTGTGTCCGCGGACGACCGGAATCTCGCCATCGATGGGTTGCCCCGTCAGGCCAGCGAGCTCCTGGCTCGTTCTGCGAAGGCGACTCCAGAGCCAGTAGCCGGCAATCCCTCCCAGGGTCAGGGCCGATCCTACCAGGACAAAGACGAACCAGGAGGCAATGGGCACGTAGAGAAGGTCGTATTTGGAGGAATAGAGGAGGGACACGGCCACGGGAGCAGCAGCGATTGCCAGGGCAAGGACGACGAACAGAGTCCAGGTGAGCGTTTCACTGCTCGGGATGGTCCGTTTCATTACCGATCACCTTCTGGCAACGCAGCCTTCCGGCCCGCAGCGAGACTAGCAAGCCCATCCTACGTCTACCAACACCTTCAACGTCCCTGGCCTAGCCGCGTGCTCGAAGGCTGTGACGGCCTGGGAGAGCGGGTAGCGGGCCTGGATCATTGTCGTCACCTCCACCAGTCCGCGCTCTAACAGCCGCAGCGCCGGCCCGAACGGCCCGCAGCGGGAGCCGACCAGCGTGACCTCGTCCACCGCCACCATCGTCAGATCGGCGTCGAACGCGCCGTGGTAAGTGGATTTGAGCACGATCCTGCCGCGCGGGCGCACCAGCCGCCGCGCCGCCGCGTATCCGCCGGGGTACCCGGTCGTCTCGACGACCAGGTCAGCGCCCTCCTCAACCGCTGTGTCCTCCAGAGCTGTAGAGATGCCCTGCCGCGCCAGGATGTCCAGCTTTTCCCGGTGATGGCCCACGGCGACCAGATCGCAGCCGGTGAGCGCCACTACCTGCGCACACAGCAGTCCCAACTTGCCGTCGCCCAGCACGACGACGCGGTCGGTGGGACGCACGTGCACCTGCTCCAGTATCTCGCAAGCGGCGGCCAACGGCTCGGTAAAGACGGCGACCTCGTCGGGGAGAGAGTCTGGCACAGGGTGAAGGTTGCGCACCGGCAAGGTCAGATACTCGGCAAAAGCCCCGTCGCGGCCAGAGATGCCCAGCGTGGTGCGGTGAGGGCAGTGGGTGGGACGGCCGGCCCGGCAGGTGGAGCATGCGCCGCAGGCGGCGTTGATCTCGCCCACCACGCGGCGGCCCTCCAACGGATGTTTTCTATCCGCTTCCTCCGCGCCCGGCGCGCGCTCCACCACGCCGACGAACTCGTGGCCGGGCACGCCCCGGAATTGCTGGTACCCTTTCACCAGTTCCAGATCAGTGTTACAGATGCCGGCCAGGCTCACGCGAACGAGCGCCTCCCCCGGTGGTAGTTCTGGGGTGGGGTAGTCCTCTACAAGTTTCAGTTCTTGGTCGAGCAGCAGCGCGCGCATAATTTACAGGAAGCAAGATGCAGGGTTATCCCTTGCGGTATTTGCGTTGTTGGCCGGATGAGAGGACTAGGGCAGCTATGATTTCGTCGAGCAGTTGAAGGCGGTGCTCATACTTCCTGGCTCAGGAAACGGCGACCACGGTAGTACCAGCCGCGAGATTCGCGAGCCGAACCCAGAGCGATGCGTTGGAGGTATGCATTCTCTTTGCCAAAGCCGCGCCCGTGTCCTTCCTCGATGTTGGCGCAGATAGAACCCGCGCTGCGAACCAGTTGCCTGGCGATCACCTTGCCGCGAGGATCCTTCATCATTTGATCGGTGTCTTTCCATACCAGGTCGGAAAGTAGCAGAGCCTTGGGGTAGACTTTGAAATTCCATAGAGGATTCCCCTGAAAAAAGGTACTTTTTACCACAAAGGGCACAAAGGATACCAAGAAAATTAAGGTGGAGATTGAAATTATTCATAAAGACTCACCATTCGCGTAATCGGCTGGTCAAAAGCTGAATTTCCTGGTAAGCTCTG
>CAYMWP010000116.1:0-15196 GCA_964393895.1 uncultured Anaerolineales bacterium
CCGAGCTTGTGCTCGCCCAAAACCGCCGATTTGGGCAGTTTTTGAGCCTGAAAACACATCTCATTAGACCTCCGAGGTCTTACCCAACTCATCTGAAACACACCTAAATGATAGAACAAGGGGAATGATGCGCAGACTGGGAGTGATTCTAAATCTGGCGCTGGCTCTTCTCGCCGCGTGCGGGGGAGCCACGACAACCCCCACTTTTACCCCACTGCCGCCGGAAGAAGCGGCTTTTGCGCAACAAAGGGAGCGAATGGTGATAGAGACGATCGAGAGACGAGGTATCAGCGACGAGGACGTGTTGAACGCTATGCGCGCCGTCCCCCGCCACCTCTTTGTGCCGGAAGGAAATCGCAATCACGCCTACGGCGATTACCCGTTGCCCATCGGTTACGGCCAGACCATCTCCCAACCCTACATCGTCGCGCTGATGACCGACCTGCTGGAACTGAAAGAGGGGGACAGAGTGCTGGAGGTCGGCACAGGCTCCGGCTACCAGGCCGCCATCCTGGCCGAGATCCCCGGCATCGAGGTCTATACCATCGAGATCATCCCCGAGCTGGCCGAGAGCGCGGACGAGCGGCTGGCGAGCGTGGGATACAGCGGCGTCCACCGCAAGCAAGGAGACGGCTACTACGGCTGGCCCGAGTACGCCCCCTTCGACGCCATCATCGTCACCGCCGCTCCCGACCACCTGCCGCAGGCGCTGGTGGAACAACTGGCCCCCGGGGGAAAGATGGTGGTTCCCATCGGCCCGCCGGGCGGCTACCAGACGTTGTGGAAGTTTGTGAAGGAGCCAGATGGCGAGCTAAAGGCCCTCAATATGGGGGGCGTGGCCTTTGTGCCGCTCACCGGGCCGGGGGCGGAGGAACACGGTGGCGAGGGAGGTTACGAGTGGCCTCTACCGTAATCCAGGCTCCCAAGTAACAGGCCGCCCCCACCGCCAAAACGAATGAAAAGCCACGAGAGAGCGCCAGCAGCGCAGCCAGGATCGAAGCCATGACCGAAACCGCCCCGTTGACCCCCCAGGCCCAGGTGACGAGGGCCGGAGATTTTCGCTCCCACAGCGCCAATCCTTGCGGGAAAGGCATGCCCATCAGCAAGCCCGGCGGGGCCAACGCCGCCACCGCAATGAGCAACCGGGCCGCCAGCGGCGCGGACAGCGCGGCCTCGAAGAGAACGGGCAGCCCCAGCGCGTATCCCCCGACGAGCAGCGGCAGCAGGATCAGCGCCAGCCGGAGCTTTACGCGGCGGCTAAGCAAACTCCCCAACCCGGAAAAGAGGAGCAGCGCAAAAAGCACCGTCGCCATTGCGTATGCCGGGTGGCCCAGGAAGAGGATGAAGCGTTGCAAGAGTGGGATCTCCACGCACAGGTACCCCAGCCCCAGCAGCGCAAAGTAGGCCAACGTCCCACCCACCGCCGCGCCGCGCCCCACGCCGCCCTGCGCCGCCAGCGGCAGTAGAATCAGCACGCCGGCCGCTAGCAACGCCAGCGCCAGCAACGCCAGCAGCACAAAGTAGCCCGCGCCGCCGAAAGGTTGCCACGTATGCCCGGCCAGCGCCAGCGCCTGCCGGGCCTGCCCCCACTTGAAAAAGTGACCAAAGAAGGGATGGTCGTCGTCGGGCGGCTCGACGTCGAAGGAGTAGGCTCGATACCAGGCGTCTCTGTCCTGCGCCTCCAGCAACCCCTTGCAGGCGCGGTAATAGTCCGGCTCTGGCATCACGTTGTATGCGTTCACCTCGTCCGGGCGAACGCCGGGAAGGTAGGCCAGGTCAAAGGCGCGCGAGGCAGCAAAGGCGCGGACGGTCTCCAGTTCCCCTGCGGTGAACGGGCCGCGCCGCGCCAGGATGAGTATCTGTTGATAGCTGCGCAGGGCGACGAGGTGAGTGCGCGGGTCGCCGCCGGCCCGCTCGACCGCCTCCACAGCGAGCGCAAAGGCGCGAACCGACTCCGAAGGAGGCACTTGCAGCCAGCGCGTCACCACCAACAGGCCATCCTCGTCCAGCCGGGCCAGGTAGTCGCTGAAAGCTTCCACGGTGTAGCAATAGTCCTCGGCCAGGCTGTACGCGCCGGACGTGACCGGGCGCTGCGGCGCGGTGAGCGAGAGCACGACCACGTCGTACCGCTCCTGCGACCGCCGCGCACAAGCCCGCCCCTCCTCCACCACGACCGTCACGCGGGGATCGTCGTACAGGCCGCCGGCCCATTCCCCCTGCGCCCGCACCGCCTCGACGATGAGCGGGTTCGCCTCCACCGCTGTGACCGTCTGCGCTCCCTCCGCCAGCGCGACCAGCACGTCAAAGCCGCCGCGCGGCTCCAGCACCAGCGCACGAGCGGAGGGGCGCAGCCGGTACGGGAGCGCGGTCAGCAGGCAGTCGGTGAACGGCAGTTCCGCAAAACCCGGCGCCACGTGACTGATGGGGCTGAGGTCGTCTCCGTCCACCGTGAGGGCCAATTGGGGCGGCGGCCCGCCGGCACAGATAAAGCCGCGTCCGGGCAGTCTGCGGATGCTCTGGGAGCGCACCACGTCCACCCGAGAGAAACCGTTCCAGCGCCGCGAGACCAATTCCGCGTCGGGGTAGAGCAAGGCATAACTCAGACTCTTGTACGGCGAAAGCCGGATTTCGAGGAAAGAGGGGAGATGCAGGGCGGCGAGCAGGAGAAGGAGGACAAGGGCCAATTGCGTCAAACGTGAAACGTAATACCGACTACTGACTACTGGATACTGACTGCTGACCACTGGATACTGAAAGATGAGGGCCGCGACGATCCCCAAGGCAGAGGAGAGAAGAACAACGCCTTCGCCACCCAGCAGTGATGGCGCGACGACGGCAATCAGGCAGCCGACAGCCGAGCCGGTCAGGTTGGCGGCGTAGGTGCGGTTGGCGTCCTCGGGGTGCGCCGCCAGTAGCAGACCGACGGCGGTACCGCTGCAAAAGAACGGGGTTGCCAGCGCGACGTAATGCAGCGCCAGCACAACCGCCTGCCGCCAGTCGTGGGCGATGCGGAATGAGTCGAAGGGGACGTAGAGAGTAAGGATGTAGGAGCCAACGGCCGTGAGGGCGAACCCCCAACCGAGCAGAGACAACACGCGCGCGGGGTCGCGCTCTTTTAGCCGAGGGCAGAGAGTCAGGAACGTGCCACTGGCGCCAAAGCCCAGCAAAGCCAGGCTGACGATCATGAAGGCAAAGTGGTAGAACTGGGCGACGGAAAAGAGGCGCGTGAGGTTGATCTCGAAAACGAGCGTGGCCGCCGAGAGGAGAAAAAGCCCTGCATAGGTCATCATCCCGCTGCTCCTGGCCCTATTGTACACCCAAGCCACACCGGTGGCTAATTCCCAGCCACAGACTGGGCGACAAAAAACCTCTCACAGGCGAGGCTTTGGGAAAGCGGGGCGACTATCTCACCAAATGACAGGACACCAGATGCCCCTCGTCACCCGGCACTGGCCGGAGAGAGGGCATCTCCTGCGAGCAGATCTCCTCTGCCAGGGGACAGCGGGGGTGGAAGCGGCAGCCGGATGGAGGGTTGATGGGGCTGGGAATCTCTCCCTTGGGCAGGGGGGCCGTGCGGCGGGCGTGAGGGTCGGGCACCGGCACCGCTGCCAGCAGCGCTTGCGTGTAGGGATGTTGCGGGTTGCGATAGACCTGTTCCAGGGTCCCCATCTCGCAGATCAGCCCCAGGTACATAATCGCGATTCGGTCACAGATGTACTTGGCCGTAGCCAGGTCGTGGGTGATGAATAGGTACGTCAGGTTGAAATCCTGTTTGAGCTGCACCATCAACTCCAGGAGCAGCGCCCGTACCGAAACGTCAACGTTGGCGATGGGTTCGTCGGCGACGATGAGGTCCGGGTGCAGCATCAGCGCCCGCGCGATGATGGCTCTCTGACGTTGCCCGCCGCTCAGTTGGTGAGGGTATTTTTCGTAGAGAGTGGCGGCCGGTGTCAGCCCCACGCGCTCCATCATCTCCAGTACCCGGCGGCGCTTCTCATCCCCCCTGGCCACATCAAAGATCTCGAGGCTGTGACCGATGGCCGCGCCGGTCTTCATGCGGGGGTTCATTGAGGCAAACGGATCCTGGAAGATGACCTGCATACGCTGCCGCATACGGCGCATCTCTTCGCCGTCCAGTGTAGTCAGGTCTATGTCATCGAACAGAATGTTTCCCTCTGTAGGATCCACCAGGCGCAAGATCAGTCGCCCGGTCGTTGTCTTGCCGCTGCCGCTCTCTCCAGCCAGCCCAAAGACCTCCCCGCGACGGATCTCAAAGTCTATCCCGTCTACAGCGTGCACAAACTGTCGCTGGCGAGTTACAAGATGTTCGATAAACCCCTTTTGTACGGGGAACCATTTTTTCAGGCCCCGAATTTCGACTAGATTTTGTTTCGTCATTGGCTTCTCACTCGTACAACCAACAAGCACTCCAACGTCCTGGTCGCACTTCTTTGAAGGGCGGTTCCTCAAACTGACAACGATCTATCGCACGAGGACAGCGGGGATGGAACTTGCAGCCAGGCGGCGGGTTTATCAGATCGGGTGGGTCCCCACCCATAATTTGCAGGTGATCCTCTGTCAGGCTGATGTTAGGCACCGAGTTCAACAGCCCCTGGGTGTAGGGATGGAGCGGGTCGTCAAAAAGCAGATGCACATCCGCCAGTTCCATCAGTTTGCCAGCATACATCACCGCCACGCGATCCGCCAACTCGGCCACCACGCCGATGTTGTGGGTAATGAGGATAATGGTCAAGTTGAACTGGTGCTGTAGGTCTCTGAGTTGATCGAGGAACTGGGCCTCGACGATCACGTCCAGCGAGGTCGTAGGCTCGTCGGCTATGATCAGATCGGCGTTCAGGGCCAGCGCCAGCCCGATCATTACCCGCTGGCGCATGCCGCCGCTCAACTGGTGCGGGTAATCGTCCAGGCGCTCGACTCTGATCCCCAGTTTGTCAATCAGCTCCGCTGCTCGCTTCCGCGCCTCTTGGGTACTCTCAGGGCCGTGTGTCTGAATTGTCTCTACGATGTGGTCGCTGACGCGCTGCAAGGGATTCAGACAGGTCATCGGGTCCTGAAAGATCATCGAGATGTTCGCTCCCCGCAGACGGCGCATCTCTTCAATACTCAGTTCCAGTAAATTGCGCCCATTGAAGATGATCTCGCCGCCGACGATTTCGCCTGGCGGGCGTAAGAGGCGCAAAATTGCCATCCCCATGGTGGATTTGCCGCAGCCTGACTCGCCCACCAACCCCAGCACTTCACCTCTGTGCACTGCCAGACTGACGCCGTCTATGCCGTGTACAACGCCGACCCGGGTAGGATAATCCACTCTCAGGTTCCGTATTTGCAGTACTGGCTCGCTCATGATTCGGTCAACCTCGGGTTCAGGATCTCGCTCAGTCCCTCGCCGAACATGCTAAAACCCAGTGCCACAAGAATGATCATCAGGCCAGGAAATGTAACCAACCACCACTGCCCAGCGGGTAGAAACTGTCGGCCCTTGCTGATGTCGTATCCCCAATCCGGTGTTGGAGGGGGCAACCCTAAGCCGATGAAACTCAGGCCTGCCTCGGTCAGGATAGCATCTGCGATGTTGACCGAGAAAATAACGACCATGGAGGCAATCACATTGGGGAATACGTATCGGAAAAGAATGGTGGTCGGCCTGGCTCCCAGGCTGCGAGCCGCTTCGACGTAGAGTTGTTGCTTGATGGCCAGCACCTGCCCGCGCACTATCCTGAAGAAAGTGGGCATATAGACCACGGCAATGGCTGCGGTTGTCGTCATAGTGCCTGTCATCACGGCAATCTGATCGCCGCTCAAGTGTGTGCCGATGGTTGCCATGACTTGCTCCAGAACCTGCTGCATCTTCAATTGCAACACTGCGGCCATAGCAATGGCCAGAATGAGACCTGGGAAGGAATAGACGCTGTCCATAATGAGGGAAAGGACGCGATCGACAGCCCCACCGACAAAGCCTGAGAGCAATCCGATGGGTACTCCCACCAGTGCCGAGAAACTGGCCGACAACACAGCCACCAGAAGGACGGCCCGCGCACCAAAAATAATGCGGCTCAAGATATCGCGACCTAGGTTGTCGGTGCCTAACACAAAGGTCCGGCCGAACGGTTCTCCCACCTGTTCTAACCGATCGTCGTAGGCCGGCATGAACTCTGGAGCCAGGTGCTCCTCAACCACGAGTGCATCTACCTGCCCTTCAGTCAGAGCCTGAAAGCACTCCTCGATTTCATAGAACTTTTTGACCTGGGCCTCCAGTTCCAGGACACGGAACTGGCCAGTGCTATTGGCGCGTACACCGACGAGGACCCCGGCCAAGTCGCTGGGCTCCCGGACGGCCTCCTCGCCGGTCTGCACGATCAAGACCTGACGTCCTCCACCTGGCGCTGTGAAGGGCGAGCCGACGGGCTTGACAGGATCGTAAGGAGCCAGACGAGGAGCCAGGATGGTCATCAAGAGGATCAAGACGAGAATAACGCCACCGGACACTGTGATATACCATTCTGTGCCATACCACTTGGCACCGCGGAAGAAACGGGCTATGAGGCCGATGTTCTCAGTGATAGGAGTGGTTTCAATAGATTGAGCTGCCATAATCCTCCGTCCTAATAGCGGATGCGCGGGTCAATGTAAGCATAGATTATATCCACGAGGAGGCTGACACCCGCCACCAGAAAAGCAAACATGACAATGGTACCCTGAATCGTGGAAAAGTCGCGGTCATATATGCGGCGCACCAGCATGTTACCCAGACCTGGCCAGGAGAATGTCGTCTCGGTCAGGACGGCACCAGCCAAAAGCGCAGCAAACTGCAGCCCCATCATGGTGAGAATGGGAATGAAAGCATTCTTCAAGCCATGTTTGTAGACGACCACTCGTTCTCGAATGCCGCGTGCTCTTGCGGCCGTGATGTAATCTTGTCGCAGGACATCCAGCATATTCGACCGGGTGAGACGGGTGAAGACACCGGACAGGTAGAGTCCGAGCGTAAGGGAAGGCAAGATCAGATATTTGATAGCGCTAAGCAGGCTAGGGATGTTCCCCGTCAACAGACTGTCCAGAGCGTACAGGCCCGTAATCTGCCGTGGTGCCATTTCTGGGCCAATGCGACCGGCAACCGGCAGCCACCCAAAACGGACCCCCAGGATCATCTGCAGGATCAGGCCCAGCCAGAAGATGGGAACAGAATAAATCATGATGCTGAAGATGCGTAGGCCGTAATCGAGGGGACTCCTGCGCTTCTGGGCCGCAAAAGCGCCAGTGGAGATGCCAATGAGCAAGGTGATGATCATCCCACAAACAGCCAACTCCAACGTGGCCGGGAAACGATCTGTGATCTCCGACAGCACCGGGCGCTTCTGAGTCATAGATGTACCCAGGTCGCCACGCAGCAGACTCCACAGATAGGTAAAGTACTGACTATCGAATGGGTTGATTCGTATCTCGAATTGCTCGAGCGGAGCCCATCCTTCTATGTGCTTTTCGGCGATAACCTCAACCCAGTCTCCCTCAGTTCTCACCCTCTTCACATTTTCACCGATGCCAAGACGGCCAACAGAGTCGCTGGCGGAAGCGTCAGTGTAGAGCTCGGTTTCGGACTCGACCTGTGCCGTGGAGAAGACTCGTCCCCACAGCCCAGTGCGGAGATCCTTTGCCCGCACCCAACCTTGCACCTGCTCAGTCGTCCCAAGCCACAACCAGTCATCTGCCTCTGGGACCCAGCCGGCGATCCTGAGTTTCTCTCCCTCTTCAATGGGTCGCAGTACCTCTGCGTCTGAATCAGGTTCGGCATACAGGCTCAGTGGTCTCCTGGCGATGGCGGTGCTGCCACGGAAGTTGAAAAGGACCGGCTTATCCAACCCCAATGCATGGCGCAGGTTGCGGATCTGCTCCTCAGATGCAGTCTCTCGTAACATAGCCAATGCCGGGTCGCCGGGCATGATGCGCAAGATGACGAACACCAACGTAATCAGGATCCATATCATAGGAATGGTCATCAGCACACGGGTGACAATGTGTGCACGCAGCGATGATGACATAGGCGTACTCCTCTTACTTGCAAGAGAGGGGTTTTGACGGGTGGCGTACTTCCCGCCAAAACCCCTGCTCACTAACTGAGTGTCAACTTCACAAGCAGGTCAGCCGTCTACTTGCCAATCAGGAAGTAGTGAAGCTGCATCAGTGGGTCGAGGGTGACGCCCGTAACACCCTCAGCGTAGGCGGCATACAGCGCGCCCTGCGCGAAGGGGGTGGTGGGATTCTCGTCGAACCACATCTCCTGGATTTGCTCGTAGAGAGCCGCCCGTGCGGCATCGTCGGTCTCTTTCATGGCCTGCTCAAGCAGAGCGTCCATATCGGGGTTGTTGTAGCGGCTGCCTATTCCCGTGGTGGCTGAGGAGTGGGCGAAGGGGAAGGTGTAGTTGTCGGGGTCCAAGTAGTCGGGATACCAGCCCAGCAGGAAGACGGGCATGGTGCCCTCGTTGCGATACACCTTGTAGGTAGCCCACTCGGCACTCTGCAGGTTGACCTGGATCACTCCCGAGGCTTCGTAGTTATCCTTGATGATCGCCACGACATCCGCCTCAGTGTCACCATAGTGGTCCGGGCTCCACCACAGGTCCATCACCAGTGGGTTACTCTCGTCGAATCCAGCGTCGGCCAGCAGAGCCTTGGCCTGTTCTACGTCGGGATCTTCGGGGTAGAAGACTTTGTGGCCCAGAAAACCAGGTGGGACCATGCTGTAGAGCGGTACCTTGGTCCCCTGGAAGCCGACGTCGGCGATCTGCGCTCGATCAAGGAGCAAAGCCAGCGCTTGGCGCACCCGAGGGTCACTGATGGGGTCTATCTGGCTTTGGTAGACGACGTAGCGAATCTCGGTGCCAGGTCCCTGCTGCACCACGATGTCCGGGCTAGCGTCCAGACGTTGCAAGTCGGCCGGCAGGAGGGTCTTCCAGGCCACGTCAATCTCCCCGTTCTCCAGCGCCAGAGCCATAGCCGCTGCGTCAGCGAAATAGCGTACGATCACCTTGTCAGCGACCGCGGGTGTGCCGTAGTAGGTCTCGTTGCGCTCAAAGATCGCTTCCTCATCTCGCTTCCAACTGGTGCAAACGTAACGGCCGATGCCGCCAGAGTAGTTGTCCGCCTGATACTCCTCGGTGCTCCAGGTGTTGGGATTCACGATCTTGTAGGGGTTGGTGGCCACCAGTTGTGGGAAGAAGCCGACCGGTGCAGGGAGGACAAATTTGACCGTGTAGTCGTCCACCTTCTCTACGTGGTCTATGTAGGCAGACACCAGGAAGGCTACCTCGCCAGCCAGTGTCTTCTCCATTTCGATCACGCGATCCTGGATGGAGAATATGACCGCATCCGCGTTGAAAGGTGTACCGTCAGGGAACGTGACGCCCTCGCGGAGTTTGAAGGTATACTCTAGTCCATCATCGCTGATGGTAGGCCAATCGGCGGCCAGGCCCAGCTCGAGCTCACCAGATGTGCCTGGCACGTTGTTCAGCAGGCCATCGGCGACCTGGTGCGTGAATTCCCAGCCAGGGAAGCCGTAGCAATCGGCAGGATCAAGGGTAGCTGGCTTGTCCGTGGTGCCGATGATCAGGGGCACCACCTCGGGTTCCTCCGGCGGTGCCTCGGTCGGCTCCGGCGGCGCCTCGGTCGGCTCCGGCGGCGCTTCGGTCGGCTCCGGCGGCGCTTCGGTCGGCACCTCGGTCGCCGGAGGGGCGCACGACGCCACCAGGCCAACGAGCAGGGTCAGTGCTACCAAAATGCTTAGTACACGTAAGGCTTTCATCTATTTTCTCCTCCTGATTTGTTACAAAAGTTTCAACACATGCTGAAAAGTATAGTGGTATCCCGTGTCATCACCTCCTTTTGCGAGTAGGCAGTTCATAGGGGAAAAATCACGCCCCAGCAGGCAAACCACATAACAGCACGTGATTGGCCTGCGTTTGCAACGCGACTAGTATACGGCAAAAGGGGCAAATGTCAAACCGTAGAATGACCAGCGATCTGGCGTATCGCTATAGATACCCCGATGAGCGTGAGATGGTTCATTTACCATCCCATTTGTCCCTAATCAACCGCCAGGCCCACCAATTGCGCCCACTCGCCGTGAATGCCGTCTTCCGTCACCCCATAGTAAGCGCGTATTTTGCCGCCCTCTCGCTGTGCCAAGTCGTAGCGGGTTTGATCTCTGTACTTGCGTTGCTTCAGCAAGCCAATGTCGCCGCGCCACTCCACCTTGCTCGCGTCCACCGGGTGCTCTTCGACCTGGGTGATGGCATAGTGCCACAGCCGTCGCGCCGACTTGCGGGTGACGTTCTTGACCTGGTTGCCGTTGCGCAAGTCGCACATGGTGTGGTAGAGCGTGCCCTTGCGCTCCTGGCTCTCCACGATCTCTACACCCGTCCGAGGCGGCTTGATGTGGCCCGTCGCTTCCTCGCCCCTCACGGCAGCCGGCTCTTTCCACACCCGCTTGACCAGGCTCACGATCTCGTCCCGCACGGCCAGGTCGGTCTCCCCTTCGCTGCGCACATAGATTTTATTATCGTCAATGGCATAAGGTGGATCGTCGCCCCCGGGCACCGCCAGGCGCACGACTTTTGTTCCCTGCGTCTCTTGCGCGTCAACAGTGACGTCGAGAGGGGGCGTGATGCGGCGTTCGACCTCTTCCTGGAGATCGCGAATCAGCTTTGAGGGAGCGCGCACTCCTGCCGGTTGTTCCTTGGGGTTGGCGCTGACGCCCACGTAGATGGCGCCCCCGTTGGTGTTGGCAAAGGCGCAGACGTCGGCCAGGATAGCGTACAGCCGTCCACCCCGGCGAGTGTAACCGACGTGAAAAGCCTGTACGATGGTGTCTCCCTCCTCTCGTGCAGCCTGGATGTGGTCCAGGGGAGCCTTGGCCGGGCGGTAGGGCCGCGTGAGGGCAAAATCGTTGCCCAGGAATACTTCTCTCAGCGCGGCAAAGCTGACTTCCGGTAAAAGCACCTCCGTCACTCGGTCACCGACCCCTAGATGCTTACCGTCGCGGGTGAGCCGGTGGGCGTCGGAGCTTTGAATACACCGCATAGGGCGCGGGTACTCGGGACGCGAACCGTCGAAGAAGCGCGCTGTCGTGCGTCGCCCCTTGTTCTCGAGATCGGTCGCCTCCAGCGCGTGGAGATGAGGGTCTTGCGTATAGGCCATGCGCGTCTGCCCGCCCAATCCCGACCGGCGCATAGCCACCCCGTGGGAGGAATTGACGTGAGCGGCTATGACGATCCCGCCCGCCTCGTCAATGACCCGGTAGGCCGTCAGCACATCGGTCGTTGCTCCGACCTCGCCGCTGCCGGCGTCCAGCCTGTCCGGCGGGATATTGAGCTGACGCAGGATGAACTCTAGCTCTCGCACGTCCACCTCGGGAGAAAAGATGCCGAGGATGTGAAAGCCCAGGGTCGCCGTAAACTCGAACCCCGGCAGAACCAGCACCTTCTCTCGCAGCCGCCGGTACTCTTTCAATTGTTGCTGCTCTTCTTGCCGTATCCGACCGAGTTGCTCCAGCAACTCTAATTGGTTGATCTGTTCCAACATCGCCTGGTAGCCGGCCACCGTGTTGTGGTCGGTAAGAGCGATAATGTCCAGCCCCTTGTTCTCTGCCTGGCGTATTATGTCCAGATAGGATCTGTTGGGCTCCTGATAATCAGCGGATACGGGGGTATGTAAGTGTAAATCAACCCGCTTCCACTGCGGTTTTGTGCCTTTCTTCTTTCTTGTCATTATTCTCCTAAATCTCCCTGCCGAGCGACCTCATCCACAGGGCGCGCATCTCGGATTTACCGAGAAACGCCCGTGATGTTCACATATTAGCCAGACACGGCAGGGAATCTCAAATCAAAGCGGTGTGTTTCATTTTAGTAGAGACCCTAGACCTCCGAGGCCTTACCCAACTCATCTGAAACGCACCGCAATCAATCAAACGAGGCTACTCTCTTGGAGCAACCCTCCTATTATTTCCAACAGTTCGGATGGGCGGAAGGGTTTGAAGACAAATTCATCGGCGCCAGCGGCCAGACACTCGGCCGAACGATCCATACCCGATGTCATCACGACGGGCACTGATTTCAGCGCTTCGTCTGCGCGCAACTCCCTCAGCACGCCCAGCGTGTCTCCGTCAGAAACGTGCACATCCATCAGCAAGAGCAGCGGCTTGATCTGACGCACTGCCGGCATCACGTCATCTCGAGCATTCACGATCACAGCCTGGTACCCTTCCAACTCAAATACCGTTTTAAGCAACGTGCTAAAGGTCTTGTCGTCGTCTACGACCATAATAGTGCTCATAGCTTGGCCTACCCTTCTCCGTTACGGGACATTTTCTCAGCCCATCACTGCTGCGACCAGATGGCAGCCTTGAATACGTCGTCTACTCGCTCGGCCAGAACGAACTCGAGGGCCTCACGCACTTCGTCGGGTATGTCGTCCAGGTCCTTCTCGTTCTGCTTGGGCAAGATGACGGTCTTGAGGCCAGCCCGATGGGCGGCCAACACTTTTTCCTTGACGCCGCCCACCGGGAGCACTTGCCCGCGCAACGTGATCTCTCCCGTCATTCCCACGTCGTCGCGCACCTTTCTATCGGTCAACAGCGAAGCCAGCGCGGTGGCGATGGTGACGCCGGCCGAGGGGCCATCCTTGGGCACCGCCCCCGCTGGAACGTGCAGGTGGATGTCAGTTGACTCGAATACCTCTGGTGGGATACCCAAGTCTTTGGCCTTGGCGCGCACGTAACTGAGCGCCGCCTGCGCCGATTCCTTCATCACCTCGCCCAACTGACCGGTCACCGTGAACCCTTTGCTGCCGGGCATCTTGGTGGCCTCGCAAAAGATCAGATCCCCTCCCGCAAACGTGACGCTCAGGCCGGTGGCGACGCCCGGCAGTTGGGTGCGCAGTGCCGTCTCTGGAAAGTACTTGGGTTTTTTCAGGAACTTGGGCAAGTCGCGCGCCGTCACCCGTACCGGCTCTGTATCCCCCTCGGCAATGCCGGTCACCACCTTCCGGCAGGCCTGCCCGATCTCTCGCTCGAGGTTGCGTACGCCGGCTTCACGGGTATAGTCCCGGATGATCTGGCGCAGCGCGCCGTCGCTAAAGCTCAACTCCTCCGGTCGCAGGCCATTCTCCCGCAATTGGCGTGGGATGAGATACCCCTGAGCTATGTGCACTTTCTCCGTCTCGGTGTAGCCAGAGAGCTTTAATATCTCCATCCGGTCGCGCAGCGGCGCCGGGATAGGGTCGAGCAAATTGGCGGTGGTCACGAACATAACCTGGGAGAGATCAAAGGGCACGTCCAGGTAATGATCGCGGAACTCGCGGTTCTGTTCCGGATCCAGCACCTCCAGCAGCGCGGACGCCGGATCGCCTCGAAAGTCCTTACCCAGCTTGTCCACCTCGTCGAGCATAAAGACCGGATTGTTCGATTCCACGCGCCGCAAGGCCTGAATGATGCGGCCCGGCAGTGCGCCGATGTAGGTGCGGCGATGCCCCCGTATCTCCGCCTCATCGCGCACGCCGCCCAACGACTGGCGGATGAACTTGCGTCCCAGCGCCCGCGCGATAGATTGCCCCAGGCTCGTCTTGCCCGTACCGGGCGGCCCCACGAAACATAGGATGACACCCTCGCGCTCGCGCCGGATGAGGTCGGCCGGCTCTTGCTGCTCGAACTCATCCCGGCGCTCCTCCCGCAGTTTGCGCACAGCCAGGTACTCTAGGATGCGCTCCTTGATATCCTCGAGATCATAGTGATCCTCGTCCAAAACTTGCCGGGCGTGCGCTATCGCCAAATTATCCTCGGTCTGGATGTTCCACGGCAAACTGGTCAGCCAATCCAGGTACGTGCGAATGACGCTATACTCGGCGGCGGCGGTGGGCAGTTTGCTCAACCGGTCCAACTCGCGGCGGGCCTCCTTCTCCGCCTCCTCCGGCATTCCAGATGACTCGATCTTTTCACGGAACCCTTCCACCTCTATCTGCTGCTCGTCCGCCTCACCCAACTTGCGGCGGATGGCCTTGAGCTGCTCGCGCAAAAAGTACTCCTGCTGCGTCTTTTCCATCTCCGACTGGGCCTCAGTCTGGATCTTGCGCCCCAGTTCGAGCACCTCCAGCTCCTTCGTCAGCAACCCCAGCAACATGTGCAATTTATCGGTGACCCTATCCAGTTCCAGCAACCGCTGCGCGTCCTCCAGGCTTATCTTTTTCATCTGGTTGGCGACGGCATAGGTCAATTGTAGAGGATCCTCCAGGCTGACGATCAGCGAGCTCATCTGTTCGGGGCCTGTAGAGACCAACTCGTTCAACCGGCTAAATCCCTCTGTGATGTTTCTCTGGAGCGCTTCGACCTCCAGCGTCTTCTCCACTTTCTCCGGCGCTATAGTCACGCGCGCCTGCAGATAAGGAGAGTCGCTGGTGAACTCTGTCACACGAATGCGCAACAGCCCTTGCATGATCAGCGTGAGCGTACCGTCCGGCGCTTTGAACAAACGATGCACTGCTGCGACAGTCCCAATCCGGTAAACGTCATCTGGCCCCGGATCTTCCACATCCGGGTCGCGGCTGGCCACGAGACCGACGAGCTGCTTCCCTAACATCGCGTCGTCAATCAACCGGACGGAGCGTGGCTGACCAACGCGGATCGGGACCGCCGTCATCGGGAAAACGACCAAACCCCGCAGCGGCAAGATTGGAAGATGTGTAGGAACCGTGAGCACCCCGCTCTCTTTGCTGCCGTCCGACGAATCGCCGAGCACTTTCGTGGCCTGCGGGTTGTTCAGTAGACCCAACCAGTCCTCTAGCCTCTCTGCCTCTTTACTTGACATCCCTTATCCTCAATCCTCCACTCCAACAATGATACCCTAATTTTAACTGCTCAGCCAAGGCAGTTCTTGCCCGTCATTGCGAGGAGCCGAAGCCGCGAGCGAAGCGTGGCGGGCAGCGACAGCCTCTCGCAGACGAGAGCAGTTACCCCTAATTGTACCACAACTATACGTCTCGCCCAAACGCTCGCCCAGGCCGCGTCTGTGCTCAAACTTGCCAACTTGCGGCTGGGCCGTGTTATGGTATCATCTTTTGGCATATCACACACATTACCTTACTGCAGACTGCCGTAAATTCGTGCCGAGTTTTTCACACTCACACCGGCCTA
>CAYMWP010000117.1:0-14748 GCA_964393895.1 uncultured Anaerolineales bacterium
GGCTCTTTTAGGCCGATGCACCCAAGCTAGAATTGCCAAAACGGGAATTGCTGATTCCAGGATGATGACGCTGATTTTTCTCGATTTGCAAAGTTTCCGGTAGCAGGCCTGATCTTACAGTTCTCCTCCTCGACGAGACACCGTTGCCTCTAACGCCTCAATGCGCTCTCTTACCTCGGCCGGCAGATTTGCCTTTTTGTTCTTCCGATAGTTGAACGAGACGATCACGCCCTCGCCCACAGCCGCGACCTTTTCCAAGCGGTGGCTGACCACAGCGTACTCCATCTTGAAGCGGTCCTGCCCAATCTCGGAAACCCTGACCCCAACGGAGATAGTGTCTGGGTACGTCAGCGGTATCTTGAAGCGGCACTGCACGGAAGCCAGGATGGGGCCGATGCCGCTCCGATTCATTATGCCCATCAAACCCAGCTTTTCAAAGTAGGCGATGCGTCCGCTCTCCAGGTAGCGAAAGTAGGCCACGTTATTGACGTGCTGGAAAGCATCCATTTCTCCCCAGGCGATGGGGATTTCGATGACGACTGGATAACTCTCCAGTAACTGATTCATTGTTCTCGACCCCCAAGCGTCTCCAACGCCGCCAACACTCGTTCCGGCGTGATCGGCAGTTCGTGGATGCGCACGCCGATAGCATCGGCCACCGCGTTGGCCACGGCCGGCGCGGCCGGCGTCAGCGCCGGCTCACCAATGCCCTTGGCTCCGAACGGCCCCACGCCCGATCCTGATTCCAGGATGATGGCCTCGGTCTGGGGCAAGTCCTTCGCCGTGGGAATCAGGTACTCGGCCAGCGACGGTGTCTGCATCACACCTTCCTCGATCTGCACCTCTTCCATCAGCGCCCAGCCGATGCCCTGCGCACTGCCGCCCTGGATCTGCCCCTCGACGGCAGTGGGATTGATGGCCCGGCCCACGTCGTGGCAGCCGACGGACTTGAGCAGCGTGATCTCACCGGTCTCGGTATCCACCGCTACCTCGACCGCGTGCGCGCTGAAGGTAAAATCGGGGAATAGATCGCCCCGCAAATTCTCGGGGTCGAGCGGGGCGGTGAAAGGCGCGGTGAACAGCGCCAGATGTTGCAGCTTTATCCCGTCGGCGGCGCACATCTTTGCCAGGTCGGCCAGCGGCAGCGAGGTATCGGGATCGCTTCTGACAAAGGCCCGCCGGTCGGCCAGGTCAATCTCCTCGGGCGCGACCTCAAAGTGCTGCGCCGCGCGCTCCACCAGCGCCGCGCGTACCATGCGGGCCGCCTTTAGCGTGGCGTTGCCGGACATGTAGAGCTGGCGCGTGGCCGTCGTCGTACCCGCCAGCGGCGTCAACGCCGAATCCGAGTTGTAGACCGTCACGTCCGCCAGGGACACACCCAGCGCCTCGCTCGAGATCTGGCACAGGCTGTTCACCTGACCGGCCCCCAGGTCGGGAGCGCCGCAGCGAACCACTACGCTGCCGTCCTGCTCAATGCCGACCCAGGAGCGGGCCGTGTCGTGGAACCACATGATGCGCCCATAACTCTGCATCGTAGTGGCAAAGCCACGGCCCACTTTGAGCGGGCCATCGTCGGGCGTCTTTTCGCCCAACGCCGCCAACGCCCGCGTAGCCTCCTCCTCCAGCCAGACCGTGCTCTCTATCTTCTGACCAATGGCGTTGCGGTTGCCGGTCTCTAGGTAATTCATCTTGCGGAACTCGAGCGGGTCCATAGCGAGCGCCTTGGCGATCTCGTCCATCTGTTGCTCGTAGGCCACGGCCGCCTGCGCCCCCCCAAAGCCGCGAAAGGCGCTGGTGAAGGGGTTGTTGGTGGCGACCGAGACGCTATCCACCTTGAGATTATGCACACGATAGGGACCGCACGCCGTGACCGTGGCGTAGAGCAGGACGTAGGGACTTAGATAGGGATAGGCCCCGGCGTCCGATACCATCTCGATCTCGGCGGCCGTGATGCGCCCGTCTGTTTTGACGCCGGTGCGATGGGTGATGATGAAAGGATGGCGCTTGGAGTGGGCCAGGAGCGATTCCTCGCGGGTGTAAACCAGCTTTACGGGGCGGCGCGTCGCCTGGGCCAGCAGCGCCAGGAAAATCTCGACCGTGATGTCCTCCTTGCCGCCAAAGCCGCCCCCTATCATCGTGCCCCGGACGTGGACTCTGTTGTGCGGCACGCCCACGGCCGCGGCGATGCTGCGAAAGTGCTCCACCACCTGGGTGCAGACGCGGATGTTGATCACGTTCTGGTCATCCATCCAGGCGACGCCGGCCTCCGGCTCCAGGTAGGCGTGATCTATGAAGGGCATGGTGAAGGTATTCTCCACGATCACGTCGGCCTCGCTGAAGCCGGCCTCCACGTCACCGTTACGGATCTTCCAGGAGGCGACGATGTTGTCCGGCTCGTAGACCACCGGCGCCCCCGGTTTCATCGCCTCCAGCGGGTCGTAGACTCCCGGCAGGGGCTCGTACTCAATCTCGATCAACTCGAGCGCGCGCTCGGCGACGTCCAGGGTCTCGGCCGCTACCAGCGCGATGGGCTCGCCGACGAAGCGCACGCGATCCGAGGCCAGCACCGGTGCCTGTGAGCCTTTGCGCTGCTTCTGTCCGGTCTGCCCCGGCATATCGGTGGCGAGCCGGCCGCCCGGCAGGTCTTTGGCCGTCAAGACGCACGCGACGCCATCCAGCGCCCGCGCACGGCTCACGTCCAGCCGTCGGATGCGTGCCGAGGGCCAGCTGCCGCGAAAGACCTGGGCGTGCAGCATATTGGGCATCGTAAAATCGCCCGCATAGACCGTTGCGCCCGTCGCCTTGCCCAGCGCGTCCACTCGGCGCAGCGGTTTGCCGACTTGACGCAGCTCGGGCAGGTCAACGGGAGGAAGTGGTTTGGCCTCGTATTTCATCGCTCTCCCTCCTGCATCCTTTCCGCCGCCATCTGGACGGCTTCCACGATCTGCCCGTAGCCGGTGCAGCGGCACAGGTTGCCTGAGAGGGCCTCGCGGATTTCCTCCTCAGCGGGATTGAGGTTGCGGTCCAAAAGCGCTTTGGCCGCGACGATCATCCCTGGCGTGCAGTAGCCACACTGCGCGGCGCCAGAATCGGCGAAAGCCTCTTGCAACGGATGGGGGTTGTCCATCGTCCCCAGCCCGGCGTTGGTGACGATCTCGGCCCCCTCCGCCTGCCAGGCCAGCACCAGGCAACTGTTGACCGCCTTCCCGTCCAGCAACACGGCGCACGCGCCGCAGTCCCCTTTCTCGCAGCCGTTCTTGACGTCGGTGTAACTCAGGTCACGCAACGCCTGCAGCAGCGTCACGTTGGGGGCCAGCGCGACGTGGTGTTCACGACCATTCACGTTGAGTGAAACAATCTTGGGTTGCATAGCTCTCTCCTATTCGCTCACTCGCTGATTCGCTGATTCGCTTAACAGACGGCGCACCAGCACCTCCACCACCCGTCGCCGATAGTCCGCCGAGCCTCGGATGTCGTCAATGGGCCTGATACTCTCGGCGGCGAGCCGGGCGGCCTGGGCGATTGTCTCGGGGGTCAGTGCCTCGCCGCGCAGCGCCTCCTCCGCCTCGCCTGCCCGGATGGGCGTCGGGGCAACTGCCCCCAGCGCGATGCGCACTTGCTCACAGCGCCCGTCCTCCCCTGGCTCTACCATCACGGCGGCGCTCACCACCGATATGGCGTCCGCCTTGCGCAACGCCAGCTTGCGGAAAGCGCCGACGCTGCCAGACGCAGGTGCCGGCCAGCGAATCGCCGTCAACAGCTCGTCCGGTCGGCGGACCGTCTGGCGCACGTGGACAAAGAACTCGTCCAGCCCCACGTGCCGGGTTCCCTCCCTGCTCGCCAACTCGACCTCCGCCCCCAAGACGAGCAGGGGAGGGGCGGTGTCGGCGGCCGGCGAGCCATCCGCCAGGTTGCCGCCCACTGTGGCCCGATTGCGCACCAGTGGGTTGGCAAAGACGGCGGCGGCCTGCTTGAGCGGCGGGGCATATTCTGCAATCAAAGGTGCTTCCAACAGCTCGGCTATCGTGACTCCTCCGCCGACGACCACGTGCCCGTTCTCCCGCCTGATGGGGCGCAGTTCGTCCAGGCTCGCCACGTCCACCAGCACGCCAGGGCGATGGAGACTCTTTGAGAGCTTTGGGTCACCGCCGCGCAGATCCACGATCAGATTCGTGCCCCCGGCCAGCGGCGCGACGTCAGGCGCAGCCTCGACCAGCATCTCCAGCGCTTCCGGCAGTGTCTCTGGCATCAACAGATCGAATTCTGGTAGCATACGTGCCTCCTCTTTTCGGACATCCTCAGAACCTGTGCAGAGCCAGGATGATCGCGACGATCACCGAGACCCCACCAAACCTCAGCATCTGTAGCGTTTGTACGGATCAATGAAATCAGGGCCAGGCCCGCTCCTGTACCGGCCATAGAACAACCGCTCCGCCCACGTCATCAGCGCCTGGTGCGGGCCTTTTACCGTAGCCGGGATAGACATCATCCTGTGAAACCAGTGCTGGGGCTTGGTCCAGGGGCAAGACATCATACAGATACTACAGTCGGTACCTACCGCATGCCAGTAGGCATAGCACGTCTCTTCGTTCAACTTCCATTTCTCGACGCCATTGTACTCGACCTTGTCGCCCGTGGGAATAGAGCCACTGGGACATTCTTCGGCGCAGATTTTGCAATGCGCACAGAAGGATTGGACGCCAAGATCAACGGGGTTGTCGTGCACCACAGGCATATCGGTGGTGACAAGGGCCAGGCGGGCCGCTAATCCGAATTCTCGGGTGATCAGATACCCAGCGCGCGAAAGCTCGCCCAGACCACAGTCCACGGCGACCGGCACTGCCATCACCTGATAGTTGTTCAGATGATGTGCCCGAGCGGAATAACCCAGCATACGGATATATTCGGCCAGTTGAATCGAGACCCAGGCCCCCATGGCATATCCCCTGGCCGTGGCCAGCAGGGTCGGAAAGTCCGGGCCGGTCCGGGCCATGCGGTAATCCATCTGCAAGGCCATCGCAATGGCACTGGTGTGGTGGCTGAGATCAACCGGTGTACCCCACGGCAGATACCCCTCCCCATCGCCGCGTGACCGGCCAACGTGGGTGTACACCCACTCCTGTCGCAGGGGTCCGATCTTGACCAGGTCGGCGCCCAGGAATCGAGCCAGCGCCTTCACCTTCTGCGCCGCGCGCTGCGGTGGAATCTCGACTTTGGCAGGAGCCCGTTCTCCGTCTACGTAGGACTCGAGGCCGATCTTGGCGGTCGCAGCGAACTGCGCCTCGAACATTGGAACGTCCGCCGCACTGCCCGTCCTCCCCAGGCCGGGCATGTGGCCCACCCTGGTGTCATACTCCAGATGTTCGGGATGCGCTTCGTAGTAGACTTGATACTGAGGACCGTCTGTGCCAAAGTAGCGGAAAAAGTCTTTGCGCGCGAACACAATATCGCGCTCATCCCACCGCCTGATCTCACCGACGACGTCTTTTTCATAGGTGGGCACTTGCACTTCCCTTGCCAGGAGAACCCGACCTATCGCCTCCTCGAGTTTGGACACCAATGCCTTCCTCCCCACCAGGGACCAAAAACGCTATGTCACGCGCAGCCAGCGAATTCATTCCCGCGCACAACTCATCACCGCGCGCACGATGCTGGCGTAACCGGTGCACCGGCAGCGGTTCCCCTTCAGGTGATCCCGTATCTCGTCCTCCGTGGGCGACGGGTTCTCCTGCAAAAGATTCCTGGTCATCATCAACATCCCCGGTGTGCAGTAGCCGCACTGGAACCCGTTGTGCTCGATGAACTCCTCCTGGATCGGATCCAGTTTCCCATCTGGCCTTTGCAACCCCTCGACGGTCAACACCTCGCTGCCGTCGGCGGCGATCGCCAGCACCAGGCAGGCCAGCGCCGGTTGACCGTTCAGCAGCACCGTGCAGGCCCCACACTCGCCGATGCCGCAGCCATACTTGGAGCCGGTCAGCTCCAGTCGCTCCCGCAGCACGTTGAGCAGCAACTCGTTCGGCTTGACTCGGAGCCGGTGCTGCTCCCCGTTCACCGTCAGCTTGATTTCGTGTTCCGTGAAGCGTGAAACGTGAAACGTGAAACGTGAAACGTGATGCGTGATGCGTGATGCGTGATGCGTGATCCCTCCCGCCGACTCGCTGGCTCGCCGACTCGCTGATTCGCCGACTCGCTGATTCGCCATCTGCAACGCATCGTGCGTGATTGCCTTGACCACCTCCCGCCGATACCAGGCGGTCGAGCGCACGTCGTCAATGGGCGAGATTTCCTCTGCCGCTGCCTTGCCCGCCTCCAGCGCCAGCTCCGCGCTGAACGGCCTGCCAACCAGCAACGCCTCGGCCTTCCGCGCCCGCATCACCGTCGGCCCGACCGAGCCGTAGGCCAGGCGGCAATCCACGATGCGCTCGCCCTCGCACACGACCACCGCCGCCACGCTCGCCTTCGCCAGGTCGGCCGCCACGCGCGATATCTTGATGAACGCGCTCCCCGTCCCCGGCTGCGGAGGCCGGAGTTGGATCGAGGTGAGCAGCTCGCCATTTTGCAGGGCTGTTCTGCCGGGGACCAGCAGGAACTCTTCGACAGGCAGAAACCGGGTTTTTTCCGAAAAACCCGGTTTCTCATCATCCGGCCCGGCGAGCGCCAGTCGGGCGTCAAACGCCATCAACGCGGGCACCGAGTCGGACGCGGGCGAGCCGTTGCACACGTTCCCGCCGATGGTGCCCATCATCTGGATCTGTGTCGAGCCGAACGACGCGCACGCCTCGGCCAGCGCTGTGTAGTCAGCCTGAATCTGTGGCGCGTTGCGCACGGCGCGGATGGTGGTCAGCGCGCCGATCTCCAACTGGTCATCTTGGAACGAAATCCCCGCCATTCCGGGCAGTCTGCCGACATTGACCACGTACTCTGGCGCTCTCTGCTCCATCTTCATCCAGACGAGCAGATTGGTGCCGCCCGCCAAAACCTGCGCCCGGTCGCCGTGCTCGCTCAGCAGCGAGATCGCCTCCGCCAGCGACGCCGGCTCCACGTACTCGAACTCGTGCGCCAAAATATGCGTATTCGTCATCTCACGCCTCGCTCACTCGCTGACTCGCCCTCAGAACCTTCTCCGGCGTGATCGGCAGCTCGTAGAAACGAACGCCGATTGCGTTATAGATCGCGTTACCGTAGGCCGCCGCGACCGGGTTGGTCGCTGCCTCGCCGATACCTTTGGCTCCGAACGGGCCGCTCGGCTCGTAAGTATCTGCAAAGTGGACGTAGAAATCGTCGTTGTACGGACTTTCGCCGATCCCCGCCGTCTTGGCGTCAATCCAATAGCCTCCCGACGAGAGTTGTCCGTCCCTGTTCCACTCGTTGCTCTCGTAAAGCGCGAACCCCGCCCCTTTCGAAAGTCCCCCTTCGAGTTGACCGGCCGCCATTACAGGGTTGATGACCGTCCCGCAATCGCTGCCCATCACCGCCTTTACCGTGCGCACCTGGCCCGTCCACGTGTCCACCTCCACCTCCACGAACACGCTGACGTAGGCCGGCGGGCAGTGCACCGGGCGGTAGCTCTCCACGGCGGCGATGGTCTTCCAACTCTCGCTCCAGCAGCGGGTGGTCAGCTCGGAGAGCGTCATCCTCCGGTCGGGGATCGCCGGGGCATAGATTACACTCTGCCCCAGCTCCTCGTCGAGTGTGAGAGTCAGCGCCTCCGGCATCACGTTCAGGTAACGGGCCGCCGTCTCCAACAGCTCCTGCCGCACCGACTGCGCCGCCTTCACCGCCGCGCCGCCGCCGGCATACACCCCTCGCGTGGCGTGAGTGACGCAGTCGTAGACCGTTGAGCAGGTTTCGGCGGGCGCCAGGTTGACCTTGTCCAGCGGGACGCACAGCGCCTCGGCCACCAGCTTGGCCAGCGCCTCCAGCGTACCCCCGCCGTGATCCATCAGCGCCGTGATGACGTCCACCGAGCCGTCCACGTTGACCTTGACCATCGCGCCAGAAAAGTCAATCACGTCCCCCGGCTGCGGCGCGCCCGCGCTGGAGGTGTGGAACCCTCTCGCCATCCCGATCCCCCGCCGGCACCGCTCCCCCCCCTCTCCCCCTCCGCCTGCGGGGGGGGCTGGGGGGGAGCATCGCCTCTCCCACCCGATAAGCTCGGCCCCTCTCCGCAGCAACTCTGGCACCCCATCACTCTGCACGATGGAGCGCACCAGCGGCCCCTGCCCCCAGAAGGTATCTCCCAGGCCAACATAGTTCTTGAGCCGCAGTTCCAGCGGGTCCATCCCTAGCTTTTCGGCCAGTTCGTCCATCAGCGACTCGGCGGCAAAGGTGACCTGTGGGTTGCCGAACCCCTGCATGGCACAGGAAATGGCCTTGTTGGTGTAGGCCGCCGTGCCGTGGTAGCGCACGTTGGGCAGTTTGTAGAGCGAGACCAGCCAGCCGATGCACACCCCCAGGAACGAGTAGGCCTGGATGTTGTGCGCGCCGATGTCGGCGATCACCTCCATCTCCGCGCCGGTGAGCGTGCCATCTTTCTTGGCCGCCAGCTTGAGTCGAATCTGCGTGCCGTAGCGGGTGTGATCGTGGGCGTCCTCTTCCCGCGTCAGGGTCAGCTTGACCGGGCGTTGAGCCTTGAGCGCCAGCGCGGCGCAGATGGGAATTGGCGGGTTCATCTGGATGCTGGAGCCAAAGGTGCCACCGATGGGCACGCGCTTGACGTTGACCTTGCTGAGCGGGATATCGAATATCTGCCCCAACAGAATCCGCACGTTGTGGATGGATTGCGTGGTGGGCCAGACCGTCAGCCCGCCGTCCGGTTCCGGGCGGCAGACCACCGACTTGGGCTCCATCTGCGCGTGGTAGATCTTGCCCGTCTTGAAAGTGCCCTCGACGGTCACGTCCGCCTCGGCGAAGGCACTATCCACGTCCCCTTCTTCCACCTGGCGCGCGCAGGCGACGTTGTTCTGAATCTTTTCCTCTTTCTCGCCCCACAGCACCGCGTCATAGATCGGCTCGGCTCCTGGCTGCATCGCCTCGATGGGGTCGGTGAGCACGGGCAGAACCTCGTATTCGACCTTGATAGCGCGCACCGCCTGCTCGGCCAGCTCCTCCGTCTCCGCCGCCACTGCCGCCACCGCCTCCCCCATGCGCCGCACCTTGTCGGCCAGGACGGTGTGATCCTTGTGCAGCACCTTGGGGATGGTGATGATGCGCTCGTTGTAGCGCACGTGCGGGACGTCGTCCCAGGTGATGCACACCGCCCCCAGCGCCTCGGCCCGGCTAACGTCAATGCGCTTGACACGGGCGTGGGCGTAAGGGCTGGAGAGAATGCGCCCGTGCAGCATGCGAGGCAGGCTGATGTCAACCGTGTATTTTTCCTGCCCCGTGACCCGGGCGACGCCATCCTTGCGGGGGGTGACTTGGCCCAGCGTGTGAAACTCGCGTCGCTCCATAATTACTCCCTACTCCCTACACCCTACACTCTCCCCATCACCAGCGCGATGAGCGCCATCCGCGTGTACACGCCGTTCCGCGCCTGGCGAAAGTAGGCCGCGCCGGGCAAGCCGTCCACGTCGGTGGCGATCTCGTCCACGCGCGGCAGAGGGTGCATGATCGTCAGATTGGGATTGATCCGCTCCACCATCTCTCGTGTGAGGACGTAGCTGCCCTTGAGCTGCTCGTACTCGGCGGGATCAGCAAAGCGCTCCTTCTGGATGCGGGTCATATACAGGACGCTCGCCTCCGCCAGCGCCGCCTCCAGGTCGGTCGTCTCCTCGACCTCGACGCCCTGTTCCCTCAAGCGGGCGGTGATCTCGGGCGGCATCTTGAGCGCGTCTGGCGCGACAAAGATCAACTTGCAGTCATAGTGCTTGTACAGCTCCACGCCGGCGTGGACCGTGCGCCCGTACTTGAGGTCGCCGCAGAGGACGATGGTGTTGCCGTCCACCCGCCCACGCTCCGACTGAATCGTGAACAGATCAAGCAGCGCCTGAGTGGGATGCTGGCCTGCCCCATCGCCGCCGTTGATGACCGGGACCTCTGCCACCTCGGCCGCCTCCCGCGCCGACCCGATCTGCGAATGGCGCATGGCTATCACGTCCACGTACTGGTCCACGTTGCGGATGGTGTCGGCCAGCGACTCGCCCTTGGCCGACGAGGAGGTGCCCGCCGAAGCGAATCCCACCACACTGCCGCCCAGACGGTGCATCGCCGCCTCGAACGAGAGCCGCGTGCGGGTGCTGGGTTCGAAGAAGAGCGCGCCCAACACGTACCCTTCCATCAGGTCCAGAGCGCGCCGCTTCTTCAGTTGCTCGCGCATGTCGGCAGAGACGCTCAAAATGTGCTCCAGTTCTTCGCGGGTGAACTGCGCACCGTCGAGGATATCCATACCTTTGAAATCAAGCATTGGACTTTCTCCATCGTGAGTTGGGGTGAATCAAGATGTGTTGATGTGAGATTGACAATTACTGTTCCGTTTCTGTGCCCAGCAGCGCCGAGATCCGCCGGGCGGCATCGCGGCAGAGCGCCACGTACTGCTGAGCCAATTCATCGCTAAAGCGCGAACCAGGGCCTACGATGCCGATAGCCGCCGCCACATTGCCATTCCAGCCATAGATTGGCGTAGCCACTCCCCAGGCGCCCAGGTCTGTCTCCTCGTGGCTCTCTGCATATCCCAGCTCTCGGATGCGGGCCAACTCGGCCACAAGTTCGTCGGGAGCCGTGATCGTATTGGTACACACCTGTAACAATCCTTTATCGCGAATGATGGCCTGAATCTCCCCTTCAGGCAAGTACGCCATCAGGATTTTGGAGGAAGCCCCGGCGTGTGGCGGGTGGCGCGTACCCACGTCCAGTTTCAGGCGCACCGGGTGGCTGGTCTCAACCTTTTCGATACACACCACCTCCTGATCCTGGTACACCGTCAGCACAACCGTTTCTCCAGTCTCGTCCACGAGGTCGCGCATCATCGGCAAAGCGATGTGGCGCAGCCCTGTGCTCTCGGCCGCCAGTTCCCCCCAAGTGACGAGACGGTAGCCAAGACGCCAACGCCTGTCGTCGGAATCCCGACGCAGGATTCCGTGGGACTCTAGGCTGGCGAGGAAGCGGTGCAGAGTGCTCTTGGGCAATCCAAGACGCGCGCTCATGTCTGCCAGGGACCAAGCAGGCTGTTCCTGGGAGAAGCAGTTAAAAACTCTAACCAACCGATCAACCGTCTTGACTGAAGAAGAGGAATCCATGCTCTTTCGCGGGGGTGTTCCATTTGACGGAACGCTGTTCTATTATATGATATCACACACCTTTCTCGTTGTCAAGCAGGTTGACTTTCTGCCCATCGCGGATATAATATATTCACTCTATGAATATTCATTATGTGAATAAAAACAGAGAAAAATGAGCAAACGCCGATTGCCGCTGGAACAGGCGCTCCTGGGTTTCCTGATGCGGGAGCCAATGCACGGTTACGATCTGCACCAACAGGTCGAAGCAGAGTTGGGCGAGATCTGGTACATGGGCATCAGCAATATCTACGGCGCGCTCAAGCGGCTCGAGCAATCCGGTCAGGTGGAATCTGACTTTGTGCCCCGAAACGATCGTCCCTCCCGCAAAGTCTACCGAATCACCCTGACCGGGGAGCAGAGCTTTTTGGGCTGGCTGCAGCAGCCCATACCCGCCATGCGTGAGATGCGCGTCGAGTTCCCCGCCAAGCTCCACTTTTTTCGCGCTCTCGGCTTGGCGGGCGTGGATGACCTGATCGCGGCCCAGGAGGCCGTCTGCCGGGAGCGGGTCGTCCGGCTGGAGCAGGGGATGGGCCGATGTTCTCCGCATGACGTCAACTGGCTGGTGTTTGACTTCCGCCGTCGCCAGATCGAGGCGATCATTGACTGGCTCCAGGTATGCCGGGAGGAAACGTGATCCAGATTCGCGGGTTGGACGTTCGCTACCCAGAGGCACGTGCTCTCAGGAGTGTGGATCTCACTATCGCCGCGGGCTCCTTCGTGCTCGTCGCTGGCCCCTCTGGCGGCGGCAAGAGCACGCTGGCTCACGCGCTGATGGGATTGATCCCCCAGACTATCCCTGCCGAGGTAAGGGGGCGCATCTCGATTGCGGGGCTGGATCCACAGCAGCACGGCGTGGCGCAACTGGCCGCTCGCGTGGGACTGGTCTTTCAGAACCCGGCCACGCAGTTGTTCAACGGGACGGTGGAGGAGGAGATCGCCTTTGGGCCGCGTAATCTGGGTCTATCCCGGCCAGAGATCGTCGCGCGTGTGGATTACGGCTTGCAGGCGATGGACTGTGCCCAACTGCGGCGGCGGGCGGTACGCCATCTTTCCGGTGGGGAACAACAGCGTGTGGCCATCGCCGCAGTCCTGGCCATGCGCCCTTCCTTCCTGATCCTCGATGAACCTACGGCTAACCTGGATACGGAAGGAGTGCGTTCAATCGTAGCGACGTTGGCTCGGCTGCGCAACGAGTTCGGCCTCACGCTCCTCGTCATCGAGCACCGGCTGGCCCCATTTCTGCCCCACGCCGACCGGTTGGTCTGGCTGGCAGAAGGTCGCGTAGTGGCCGATGGCCCTCCTGCCGAGATATGGGCGCGAGTACGGCCCGCGCCACTCGCACATCTTCCCCGGACGGCTCTGGCCGGCGAACCGCTGGTCGCGCTTCGAGGGGTCACGGCTGGCTACAACCACCACCCTGTATTCCAAGATTGCTCGCTCGTGCTGCGCCGGGGAGAATTCGCCGCACTGGTCGGGCCTAACGGAGCCGGCAAGACTACGCTGGCCCGTGTTTTGGCCGGCGTGCTGCGCCCGCGTCGTGGCCGAGTCGTCTGGAGTACCAATGGGCGCGCCCCGCGCGTGGGACTGCTGCAACAGAACCCGCTTCACCAATTGATATGCGACACCGTAGAGGAAGAAGTCTGCTTCGGCCCGCGCAACATGGGGAAAGAGCGGCTCGCAGAAATAGAAGTCATACTGTCCCACACCGACCTGCTGCCGCTGAGAGACCGGGCCACGCGAGCGCTCAGCGTGGGACAGCAACAACGTGCCGCGCTGGCGGCCGCGTTAGGCCTGCACCCGCAACTCGTCATCCTGGATGAGCCAACGATCGGGCAAGATTGGGAGCATCTGGTCCAGGTGATGGACTATGTGGCGGCCCTGAACCAGACTGGGCAGACGATTCTCCTGATCACCCACGACGAGCGGCTGGTCGAGCGGTACGCCGGTCGAGTGTGGCAGGTGGTGGATGGGCGAGTAGAAAGATGTAAGAGGCAGGAGGCAAGAAGCGGGAAGTGATTCTTGTCTCCTGACTCCTGAAAGGAGTGAATGATGTCATCTTACACAGTACGTAGTTGGGTCACCATCGGATTATTCGGCGCGCTGTGGGGCGCGGTCGAAATCGTGCTGGGGAGCTACCTGCACCTCATCCTGCCGCCCCAGGCCGATACCTTTCTCGCCGGCGTATTGCTGGGTGCCATCGGCGTGGCGGTGGCGCTGACGGGCCGTCACTTTGTGCCGAACCGGGGATCGGTGTTCTTTATCGGCGTCGTGACCGCGCTGCTGAAATTGCTCAGCCCCGGCGGCGTCACGATCGGGCCGATAGTGGCTATCCTGGCCGAAGGAACGTTGATGGAGGCAACCCTGTGGATCGCTCGCACGCCGCGCCTGTGGACCTTTATGGTGAGTGGGGCGCTGACCGTAGCCTGGAACCTTCCCCACAAGTTCGTGATGATGCGGTTACTGTTCGGCAAGGGTTTTACAGAAGTGTTCAACAAAATGGTCAAGGATGGCAGTCAGGCATTGGGGCTGGACGTCTCGGCCGCCTGGCTGATCCTGGGCATCTTGCTACTGGTGCGGTTGATCGTGGGGGCGATTGGCGGATGGATCGCGTGGAAATTGGGCAGCGCGGTGGCGCGTCGGCTGGGGTTACAGAACCTGTTCGCGAGTTGAGTCCCTGGGGCTACTTGCTGTTCGCCATCTGGGCCGCGCTGGCGACTGTGCTGGTCGAAGGACGGTGGCTGGCGGCCCCCCTGCTCTTGGAACTTGGCTTTGGTTTGGTCTGGGGACGTGATGGATTGCGTATCCTCCGTCGTCCCCGTTTCTGGATATTTATCCTTAGCGCAGCGGTGGTGGGGCCGTTCTTGATCGGCGATCCCGACGTGACACTGGGTCCTTTCCACCTTTCGCGGGAGGGACTGGCAGCCGGGCTGGAGATGGCCGGGCGGGCCTCCACCCTGACGCTCGCCTTCAGACTCGGACCGGCCGCCCTCTCGCTCTCCGATGTGGTGGCCGTGTTCGATCACTTGGGGCTGCGGGGGCTGGGGTTCGCCACGGCCCTGGCGATGAATTTGCTGGGGACACTGCGAGAGATGGCGGCGATGACCTGGCAGACGATCTGGCTGCGAGGCGGTATGCGGCGGCCGCTGGTGGCGCTACGGCTGTTCCTGATCACCACCATCGCCAACACGCTCCGCTACGGTGACGAGGCGGTCAACGCGGCAACAGTACGTGGTTTCGATCTCGACGTTGGGCGACCATCCGCGTTGCCCCTGCGCCGGGCCGATCTGTGGCTGGCAGTGGAGCTGGCCGGGTGCGGTCTGCTGCTGCTGGTGCTACATTTGCTACCGGATACTTCTGTGTGAGAGGATATTTGGACACGGATTTCAGACTCTACTGAGAAAAGGTCATCTTACCACAGAGGCACAGAGAACACGGAGAGAAATTGAGATACTCGTTGATATTTTTG
>CAYMWP010000118.1:0-14626 GCA_964393895.1 uncultured Anaerolineales bacterium
CAGTGGGCAGAATGCCTGTCGCAGACCTCGGAGGTCTTGACCTGAGTAGTAACCAACACGTCATCATAGTGACCGGCCAAGTCGTCGTGGTTTTCCACAATGTGAAACCATCGTCAGGAGTCAGACGTATAGAAACGCCGTCAACAGAATAAGCAATATCCACCGTTTCTCACCTATCTTATCCACAACACTTGCCATCCTTATATGCCACACAATATTCCACACAATCACCCGCAGCTGAACGATCCAGGGATGGCGACTGATCCTATCTGGTGGTTGTCTCACGAGCCAGCAACTCGATCCTCCGCCCATCCTCCAGTGTCACCTGCCAGGACGGCACCCAGGCCAGGCCGCAGAACTCGACCGTTACGTCGGTGCGGCGAGGCTTGACCTCGAACTCTTCGAGTTCCTCCAGCTTGTCGGCCCAGATGTCGCTTATTTCGGTCGCCTGCTCCTCCCACTGCGCCTTCAAATCCTCCAATTGTGCCTCCAGGTCCTCGATGGTCGCCTCTGATTCTTCGACGTCAGCCTGGGCCTGCCGGCTCATCCGGCGCTTTCGGCTGGCGCGGGAGATCGCGGAAGTTGTCCGGCGCCGCCCTTGTCGCGTCAGCAGGTTGAGCGCCGATTCTCCCAGGCCCAGCATCTCCTCTCGCTTGCGGGCTTCCAATTCATCCTGGTCCTTGTCCAGTTCTCGCTGCTCGCGGCGCAGCTTTTTCTGCACACTGGTCATCTCCTTCTCCATACGGGCGCGAGCCTGTTTCAGTTCGGCGTCCCGCTGGCGGCGGGCTTCCTCCTCACAGCGCACGCGAAAGTCGCGACGGCTCTCCTCCACTTTGCCGTACAGGTCGAGCGCCGGATTGTATAGGATCGTGGCAGAGGTGTTGTAATAGACATAGTCGGAAAAATCCTTTGCCAATCGCTTCAGATCGCTTGGACGGGCCAGTGCCGCGCCCACCGGCGCATAGACTCCCTCTCCCATTGGCTTGGGCGAGAGTTCCTTCTGATCCACTGCAACCTGCCCCTCGTCCCAGTTCACCGGCCCCGGCCCCTCACCGACCTGCACCAGCCGCGCCACGCTCTCACAGGCGTCCACGCCCCGCTTCCGATCCAACATCCGCGCCGTGCCCAGCGCCAGCAAGTGGGGGGTGTAGACCAATCGCCGCTCCTGTGCCAGCGTCGTCCGTCCGGTCTCCTCCTCGTAATTCCGCAGCGCCCACTCAAAAGTCACCATCGGCGGCACAAAGACCTGTGGAACATCCGGCGGCAGTGTGGGCGGGGCAACGTTCAAACTCTCCCATTCCTCGCCCCTTTGTTCCTCTGCTTCCCTGCTCCTCCGCTTCTCCACTCCTCCGCTCTCCTGCTCCTCCGTTAACCGCTGCACCTGCTTGCGCGTCAACGGCCCGCACAGGTACGACATCGCCCAGCGAGTGTGAAAGAACAGCGGATCTCCGGCGTGTATATCGTGGAGCAAAAAGACGCGCGGCTTGAGCGCGCCCAGCGCCCGCTCGACCGAGCGCCGATCCATCGTCTCTCCCGCCTCGGCCATCGCGCCCTCCAACCCCTCCAACACGCGTTCCTTATCCCGCTCCGCCCGCAGCGAGCCGACTGCCCACGTGCCGGCGTTGGTCAGCCCCTTGTAATCCAGGTCGGCCGGGTTCTGGGTAGAGAGTACCACGCCCAGCCCGGCGGCGCGCCCCTGTTTGATCAGGGCCAGGAGCGGCGTCTTGGTGGGTGGATTCTTGGGATACGGCGGAAAGTAACCGAACACCTCGTCAAAGTAGATCAGCGCCCGCAGGTCGGTGCTGCCGGATTGGGCGCGCAGCCAATCGCGTGCGGATTCGAGGAACGTGGTGATGAAAAAAGTCCGCTGCGCGTCGTCGAGATGGGCCAGGTAAAAGATAGAGGCCCGCGGGTGACCGTCGTCGGTGTAGAGCAACGTCTCCACGTCCAACGGCGCGCCCTCCTGCCAATTCTCAAAGCCCGGTGCGGCGATGAGGTTGTTCAGCGACCGGGCCAGCGCAAAGCGTTCTTTCTCCGGGAAAAAGGTCTCTAGCTCAAAAGCCCCTACCTGTTGAAAGGGCGGTTTTTGCAGCAGGCGGATCAGCGTGGGCAGGTCGAGTTGCTCTCCCGCCCGCCAGGCGTGCTCAAAGATGCGCGATAGCAGGATGTGTTCGGGACTTTGGAGCGGGTCGGCCTCGACGCCCACCAGCCCCAGGAGCGCGGACGCGATGCTCCCGATGCGCTCTCGTAACCGTTCCTCCTCCTGATCCCAGTCGAGATCGGGCGCGTCGAAAAAGTGGAGCACGTCCACCGGCTGTCCCGTCTTTGAGCCAGGGGTAAAGATAGTGAACTGCGCCGCCTGGCGCAACTGCCTGATGCGTTCGCCGCTGATGTCCCACCCGGTCAGCCCCTCCCGCCACTTGCGGGCCTCCGCTGCTCCGTACTCCTCGACGCTCAACCCGTGCCGCCGCGCTCCCTCCACGTCTACCCAGGGAGTGAAATCCTCCGGGTGCAGTTCGGGAAAGGTGAGCAACAGGTTGGCGATGTCCCCCTTGGGGTCGAGAATGAGGGCCGGGATGCCCTGGAGCAACGCCTCCTCCAGCCAGATGATGCCCAGCCCCGTCTTGCCAGAGCCGGTCATGCCGAGGATGACGCCGTGAGTGGTGAGGTGGCGGGCGTCGTAGAGGACGAGTTGGTCGGTTACCTCGTCCTTTTTCAGGTCGTACTGGCGACCCAGGTAAAGTTTGCTCTTGCTCATCGCAGCCTCCTATCGTGTGGTGTAGTAGTGTCCATTGTACCCGGAGAGTGAGAAGATGCAAGTCAGCGAGCTGTGTGTGAATACGCCAGCTTGACAATAGTACACTTGTGCGGTATAGTAACGCAATTATGGTCAGGTTGCTATGGCATCTGAAGTCAGAAAAGACGCTGATCGCCGATGTGTATCGGCAGCCTGGGTTGCCGTGCATGGCGAGCCTGGGCCAGCGCAGCGCCAGTTCCCAGTTCGCGGCGAATGGCGGGTGTTCACCCCCGTAACTATTGTATCCTTGTATTGACCGCAAGGCGCGGGGGGTTGCACAAACCCTCGCGCTTTTTCGTTTATTTGGGGCTGTGGGGGAGTCTGGAGTCCCTGGCACCCTGTCAAGGTGCAGATCACCAGTTCAAATCTGGTCAGCCCCGCTTCGTTGCGAGATCGTCTAATGGCAGGACGCCTGACTTTGAATCAGGAAATGGAGGTTCGAATCCTTCTCTCGCAATCTGAGATCTCATCGTCAAACAGACAAAATCGCCTTTGCGAGATCGTCTAACGGTAGGACGCCTGACCCTTGATCAGGAAATGGAGGTTCGAATCCTTCTCTCGCAACCTGGATTTTCGGCGGTAACGTATGCGTAACACACTCTTAATGTCCTGTTAAAAGAAATGTGAGATGATGTAACCAGGGCAGGGGCATCCAGTCCCGTGGTGTGAGTAGGGGAAAAGCCATGGTCAACGTAAATGCAAGAGCCGTTCTGTTGCTCAATGCTTCTTATGTACCGCTCGAGTCCATCACCATCCGCGACGCGGTGGATCTGATGATGCGTGGCGTGGTGGACGCTGTGGACGGTGTGGCCGCGCGCCTGCGTACCCCCGGCATGGTCTTTGAGGTGCCTTCGGTGCTGCGGCTGCGGTACTATGTCAACGTGCCACAGCGAGGGGCGGTGTGGAGCAGACGTGGTGTGCTGACCCGCGACGGTCGCACGTGCGTCTACTGTGGCCTCCAGGCTGGGGGCAAGCGTGAGGGGCGTAGGGTCAAGCGGGCCGACTTTACGGTGGATCACCTGATGCCACGCAGCCGGGGCGGCGGCAACACATGGAGCAACACGGCCTGCGCCTGCCGCTGGTGCAACCATCGCAAAGCCGATCGCACGCCGCACGAGGCGGGGATGAAATTGCTGTGGGAGCCAAAGCGTCCGCGCACCAACTATCTCGTGGCCGAGGGTGACATCCCGGACGAGTGGAAAGTGTACGTCAGGATTTGAGATTTGGACCCGTGCGAAACGTCGCGCCCAATCCTGGTTGACTGAGGGAGTTGCAAAGAAATAGTTCTCCCACCTGCGCCGGGCGGGAGCCATCAACGAGCGTATGAAAGCGATTATCTTGGCTGCGGGTAAGGGCGAGCGGTTGCGCTCCATCACCGAGTGGGTCCCCAAACCCCTGCTCCCCATCGGCGGACGGCCCATCATCGGCACGCTGTTGACCAACCTGCGGGCCGCCGGTATCAGGGACGTGCTGGTCGTCGTCGGTCACCTGGCGGACGAGATACAGGACTTTGTGGGCGACGGCGCTGCCTATGGCGTGCGCTTGCTCTACCGGGAGCAGGCGGAGCGGTTGGGTACCGCCCACGCCGTGATGCAGGCCGTGGATTTCATCACTGGCGAGACGATGGTGCTGGCCGGCGACACCGCCTTTGGGCCTGACCACATCGGCGGGCTGCTTCGCTTCCATCGGCGTACGGGCGCTGATCTGAGCCTCAGCCTCAAGCGTGTGTCCCCGGAACGGTTGACGGCGACCAGTTCGGTGGCGCTCGCGCCTGACGACGCGCTGCCGCTGGAGCAAGGGGGCCGGATCACGCACATTGTGGAAAAACCCGCGCCCGGCGCCGCCCCCAGCGACGTTGCTGCCGCGCCGCTGCACATCTACCCGCCGTCGCTGGCCGAGTACTTGCCCCGCGTCGAGCTTTCGAGCCGGGGGGAGTACGAGCTTGCCGACGTCGTCAATATGATGATCGCAGACGGGCTGCGCGCGCTGGGCAAGATCGAACCTGCGGCCCCCAACTTGACCGATCAGCGGGACATCCTGCGGCTGAACTTTGACTATCTACTACCGTTGCTGGATCGAGTTGCGCGCTCGTGACCGGTGTTTCTTCTCACCGCACTAACCCCAGCCAGCCGGCAATCACCCCGCCCACTCCCACCATATTCAGCGCGATGGGGAGCAGCAGCACGCCCATACAATTCATCCGGCGCGAGCCCCAGAGGACCGGGATGAGGCCGATGCCCGTGGCGACGGCGCAGATGAGCAGGCCGCCCCAGCCCGTCATTCCGACGACGATGGCGAGCAGCACTGCCAGTGTGCTCAGGCTGACCCAGCGGTAGCTCACTTTGCTCACCAGCTTGATCGTCACCCGCGTCATCAGCAGGAGCAGGAAAAAGGCGAGCACGCCGGAGAGCACCACCGCCGCCGTCGCCACGTAGTAGGACTGTGGCGTGTAGGAGGACCACAGGCTGCTCAGCATCCACGCCATCCCGCCCCGCGTCAAATGCAGGCCCGGTACAAAGAAGAACAGGAAGCCACCTACGTAATAGACCACCTTGGAAGCCCCCTGCGAGATGATGAACAGCCGGTCGTCCCGCTGGGCGGTGGCGTGACCGGCGATAAAGCCGCCCAAGCCCCCGGTCACGACCGGGAAGAAGGCGGCGAACAGCCCGCCCAACGCGCCCGCGAACGTCCCGCGCAAGAACAGCCCCAGCGTGCCGTCCACCGTCTCAGCGATGTGCTGCTCCGGCAGCTCGACCCGCGAGAGGATGTTCTGCAAGATCCAGGGCACGGCAAACAGCCCGACAAAGGCCGGCAACAGGTTCTGGTAGGCGACCGTCACCGGCACCAGACTGCGGTAGAGCAGGATAAACCCCAGGAGGCCGGAGAGCGTGAAGGTGATCAGCCCGGCGGTCAGGCTCTTCCAGCCGTCCCACCAGCGGGCCAGGCCAGCCGGGGCGCGGTCAGAGCCTTTGGGCCACTCGGAAATGAGCATAAAGGCGATCACGGTCCACAGGATCCAATGCAGGTGGGGTTGCAGGATAGCCCGCAGCGCCGGGAAGAGAGACGAGGCGACGGGCGTCAGCAGCGCCAACACCGCGATCCCGCCCAGCCCGCCGATGCCGGTCAGTACCACTGCCTCGTACCCGCGCCGCTGGAGGAGGTACTTTTGCCCTGGCAGGACGACAAATATGGTCGAATCGTCGGGGGCGGAGAGAAAGATGCTGGGGATGGTGTTGAGGATGGAGTAACTGGTGATCATCCCTAGGAAGAACATTGCCAGCATCTCGGGCGGCGCAAATTCTCCGCACGTGGCCGTCGCCAGGACGATGAACCCGGCTACGTTGTAGATGTGCAGCGCCGGCACCAGCGCCAGCACTGAGGCTACCAACGCGCCGCCGGTGGCGTAGAGCAAGGGTACGATGATAGTCATACGTCCTATTCCTCCCTCAAATCATCCGCAATGGCGCGGAACTGCTCCAGTGCGGCCTCCAGATCGTCCACGATCTCGGCGACCAGCACGTCCGGCTCAGGCAAATTTGCCGTCTCCTCCAGCGATTCATCCCGCAACCAAAAGATATGGGTGTGTTTCAAACAAGTTGGGCAAGACCTCGGAGGTCTAATGAGATGCGTTTTCAGGCTCAAAAACTGCCCAAATCGGCGGTTTTGGGCGAGCACAAGCTCGGCAGAGACCTCCGAGGTCTAGGGTCTCTACTGAAATGAAACGTACCCAAAAGATATCGAGGTTGACCTTGTCCCGCGCCAGCAGTTCCTCATAGGAATGGAGCGGTGGCACTCGTCAATGACGATAAAGTCAAAGGTCTCGGGCGGCATATAGTCGCTGTAGGCCACCTCGCGGGGCCGGTCGCCAAAGATCGCGGCCAGATGGGCTAATGACCGTTCCTCCAGCGACGAATCGAACTCGGCTGCACGTTGTACAGCTCGCCGAACTTGCGCCCGTCGTCGGGGGTGACGTATCTAGACCTCGGAGGTCTGGGTCAGGCTGACAACTACTCCAACACCACCACGTCGTACGGCAGAGCCGGCACCACCTCCAGGTTGCCCTCGTACAACTCTATCGCGCCCACGACGCGCACGCGGCTGCCAGGCGTGCCCAAGGCCGTGTTATTGGGGATGCGGGCCAGCACGTTCTGGTAGATAAAGACCATCACCTCGCCGCTGCCGTCGCTCACGAACACCTTGGCCCAACTCCCTCTACCTTCCACGCGGATGACTTCTCCCTCGATCATCACCCGCTGCCCCTCGTCGTCGCCGGAGAGGGAGCCGATCTCGCGCTGCGGGGCAAAAGCAGCCGCGCCCTCAATGGCCTTTACGTCGCCGCCGAACCGCGGCTCGATCTGCAACTGTCCCTCGTACTGGCCGATCTCGCCGCTGGCCTGCACCACCGCGCCCAGGTTGATCTCGGCCGCGTCCCAGCAATCGTCGTAGACGTCGTGCCACATCAGCAGCACGATCTGGCCCGTGCCATCGTCCAGCGTGAATTTGAAGCCGGCCGAAAAGCTGGTCGCGCCGACGACCGTGCCTTCCACCGTCACTTTTTCGCCGGCTCGGCCGGCCGTGATGTCCCCGATGGAGGTCAACTCGACGGTGGGGATGGGGGTAGCCGCCGATGTAGGAACATCGGTGGGCGTGGGGGAGAGGGTTGGCGTGGGTGTGTCTGCCGGCGTGGGCGTCGGTTGGGGGGTGTAGGTGTCGGTGGGCGGCGGGGTCTCGGTTGGGGGCGACGCCTCAGTCGGTGGGCGGGTGGTCGCCGCGCCCTGTGTTGGCAGCGGCTTGGTGGTGGCAGTCGCCGCCGGCGACGACGTGTCCCCGCACCCGGTGATCAGTATCGCCAAAGCAATCGTGATGGTTGCGAACGTTCTTATGCGCATAGCAATCTCCATTCTCTAATCTCCAATCTTTACCCCATTTGCTTCCGGGATGATCTCCAGATCGCCCTGGTACTCTTCGATTCGCCCCACCACCTCGACCTGCACGCCGGCGACGAGTTGATCGGCGTCGGGAATGTCGTCGTAGACGTTCTGCCACAGCAGCAGGACGATGCCGCCTGTGCCGTCGTCGAGGGTGAATTTGACGCCGGCGGAAAAGGTCTCTCGCGCGCCGAGCCTGCCCGCCAGGCGCAAAGTCTGCCCCACGTCGGCGGAAGTGACGTCGCCGGTGGCGCGTGTTGCGATTTCGCTGCCCTCTGGCTGAGGAGTCTCGGTCGGCGGCGCAGCTTGGGACGGGGGGGCGAGTAGCCACACGTCCTCGGGCAGGCTGGGAATCAACTCCAACTCGTCCCGGTACTCGGAGATTTTTCCTTCCACTTGCACCTCCGCGCCGACTCCCGGCCTCTCCTCCTCGCTCAGCCCGTCGTAGACGTCCTGCCACAGCAGCACGGTGATCTCGCCGCTGCTGTCGTCCAGTGTGAACTTGACGCCGGCAGAAAACGGTTCCAGTTGAGTGACAAAGCCACGCACGACGACCAGGCGATCTATGTCTGTGTGGCTCAGCTTGCCGATCTGCTCCTCGGCGGCGACGAACACTGGCTGGTCGAGCGGCGTGACGTCGGCGACGGAGGCGGGGACGAGTTGGGGCGTGTCACCGTAATAAGATACCGCCGCCACGACCTCGACGGGCTGTCCTTTGGGCAAGAGGGGTAGGGGGTGATCGCTGAGGGCGACCAGGTCTTTGCTCACGGCGACGGCGATGGAGCCGCTCTCGTCGCGGACAGTGATCAGCGTCAAGCCCTCGTAAGGCTCGTAATAGTTCTCCACCTCACCCCGCACCCGCACCCGCAGGTACAAGTCGGCCAGCGTGATAGAGCCGATGGCGCGCTCCACCGGCTCGGCGCGGCTGGTTTTGAGCTGCTCTGGCACGTTGATAGTGAGCGAGAGGAAATCCTCCCGCACGCGCAAAGTTCCGGCTACCTCGACCCAGTCGCCGGGCGCTGGCACCCTGCTCTCCTCGACGATCTGGCGCGTCTCCGCACGGTAGGCCGATACGCGGATCTCGCCCGTCTCGTCCTCGATCGAGAAACTGAGATACTCGCCCTCGGGGTCATACGAGGGTGCGTCGTTACAGCGACCCTCGATGCGCACGTAGGCCATATTCATCGTCGCGCCGGCCTGTCCGATTTGAACCAGGGGCGTCTCGGCGCGCGTGGCGGCGAACCAGAGAGCGGCGAGGCCCACGCTGGCGAGAATTATCGCCGCCATCTTGACGGCGCGGATGGGGGTGCGGCCTGTCAGACGAGCGCCGCAGTAGGGGCAGGCTTCGTGAGGGCCGGTGTACCTTCCACAACTGGGGCAATGGCTCATCGTAGTGCTCCTTTCACGACCGGCAATGGTGGACGCTGGAAGGTAATTTACCCCAATTTACCATATTTGTCCAGTCGTTGTTTTGGGCTATAATTGTCTGGTGTGGCGAGGGGTCGAGGTGAGCAGAGATGTCTGGACGGGATGGGCGCGGAATGGGCCAGGGAGGAGCGGCTTTGTCAGACATTGTCGAAAAGACCGTTGAGCGGGACCGGTTGGCGGCCCACGCGCACGAAGAAGAGTGCGGACAGGAGCGGCTGGCGCAGGAGGGGTCGCGCCAGCGGCTGGACGAGGTGGATCGCTTAAAGGCATCGTTCCTCAGCGTGGTGACGCACGAGCTTTTGACGCCTTTCGCCGATATTGGCCTGGCGCTACAAGTCTTGCAACAAGAGAGCGTGGACGCTTCGCCCGAGTTGCAGGCCGCACGAGACGAATTGGCGACCAAAATCGCTGGCCTGCATCGTTTGATCAACGGCATGGTCAAGTTCGCCGAACTGGTGAGCAAGCGGCGCGAACCACGACTCGGCTATATTTCTCTGTCGCAGGTGATCCCGTGGGCCATACAGCCGGTGGCGGTGATGGCCCGGGCGCGGGACATAGATTTTCGGGCCTTTGTGCCCCCTGACCTGCCGCGCGTTCACGCTGACCCCGAACTTTTGAGTGAAGCGGTTTTCCAGATGGCTCACAATGCCGTGAAATTTAACCTGGCGAGCGGCCGCGCTCAAGTGAAGGTTTTTGAGACTAGGGGATGGATCGTAGTTGAGGTGCAGGATACGGGGGTGGGGCTGACGCCGGAACTGTTGCAGGTGCTGGGACAGCCCTTTGAGCAGGGGGCTGATGCCCTGCGGCGTGGTCGGGAGGGCCTGGGACTGGGCTGGACTTTTGCGTGCTACGTCGCAGAGGTGCATGGCGGTCTGGCGCACGTGGAGAGTCCTGGGCCGGGCCAGGGAAGCACCTTTTCCATGGCTTTACCGGTGGCTGAAGAGGTGGGTGTGGATGAGTAACGAGGGTTGAGAAGCCAGGGCGTGGGATAGAGAGGTCGAACGATGCCTGAACAGAGACCGCAGGGGGGAGAACGTAAGCGGACAGTCATGATCGTGGATGATGACGAGACGCTGGCGCGGGCTATCAAGGCTACCTTGAGCCTGGAGGGGTTGCAGACGGTCGTGGCGCACGATGGCGAGAAGGCGCTGGCGTTGGCCCGTAGTTTGAATCTCGACTTGATCCTCCTCGACGTGATGCTGCCGGGCAAGTCTGGCATCGAGGTGTGCGCCGCGTTGAAGGCGGATCCCGCGACTGCCTCTATTCCCATAGTACTCATCTCGGCCAAGGCGGAACAGGTAGATCTGGCAGTTGGGCTGGCCGCGGGAGCCAATGATTACCTGACCAAACCGTTCGTTCCCACCGAGCTCATCGCCTTGGTTGATGAGATGCTGTCGGGGCGGCCTGCTGCGCCTCGTTCGGATCGCTTGGTGGATCTCGCCAGGATGCCGGCCGATCAGGATCAGCTAGTGATCTATGCCCGTGAGTTGAAAAAGCTGGTCGAGCGGGAGCGGCGCGAGCGCAAGTCGCTGGAAGAGGCGCATTGGCAATTGGGTGAAGTTGACCGCTTAAAGACCGCTTTCCTGAGCGTGGTGACGCACGAACTCTTGACCCCTTTTTCCGACATTGACCTGACACTGCAAATTCTGGAACGGCAGACCCAAGATGCTCCCCCCGAACTACAGGCCACGCGGGACGAACTGGCGGCTCACATTGCGGGCCTGCGGCGCTTGGTCAGCGGCATGGTCAAGTTTGCCGAATTGGTGAGGAGACGGCGCGAGCCGCAGCCGGTGCAAGTTCAACTCGCTCCGTTAGTTTCAGAGGCCGTGAAGCCGGCAGCGGCGATGGCCCGGGGGCGAGACGTGAACTTTCAGGTTCTTTTACCTGCTGAATTGCCGCAGGCCTATGCCGATCCCGAGCTGTTGAGCGAGGCGGTCTATCAGATGGCTCACAATGCTGTCAAGTTCAACGTCGCCGGGGGTAGCGCCTGGGTGAAGGTGCTCGTGTCCAATGCCAGTGACGAGGCCGTGATTGAGGTAGTGGATACGGGGGTGGGCCTGACACCGGAGCAAATGGTGTTGCTGGGGCAGCCTTTTGAGCAGAGCGCCGATTCCCTGCGGCGCGGGCAAGAGGGATTGGGGTTGGGCTGGACCTTTGTGTGCTACGTCGCCGAGGTGCACGGCGGCCGGACGAGCGTCAAGAGCTTGGGCCTGGGGCGAGGAAGCACCTTCCGCTTGACCCTGCCGTTACCGAAATGACAAATCTCGATTCTCGACTCTCGAATCTCAAAACCTACCTGCGCCGTTGGGGATTGCGCCTGCGCCTGGCCGGGAGCCTGACCTGGGGGCCGTGGGGTGGGGTGGTCGGCCTGGGGCTTGGCCTGGCGCTGGCCTTGACGGCGCGGCTGTGGCCGTTGCTGACGGCGCGCTGGTTGGTAGTGACGGCAGGCTCGCTGGCCTTGACTGGCGCGGCGCTGGGGTTGGTGCTGCCCTGGCTGTGGCCGCGCTCGTTGGCTGCATCGGCTCGTGTCTTTGACCGTCGCTTTGAGTTGGCTGAGCGGCTGACAACGGCAATGGAGATTGGCATTGGTCGGCTGCGAACCACGCCCGCGATGGCGGCGGCGCAGTTGGCCGATACCCTGGATGCCGCCGCCCGCGTTGACCTCCACGCGATGTTGCCGTTGCGGGCCTCGCGCCGGGCATTGGCGATTTGCGGCACGTTGGCCGCCGTGTTGATGCTCTCGCTTGGGCTGCCCAATCCCCAGGAGGATGTGCTCTTGCAGCGGGCCGCCGTGCGCGAGGCCATTGAGGATCAGATCGAGGATCTGGAGGCCGTGTGGGAGGAGGTGGCTGTGGCTCAGGGTCTGAGCGAGGCCGAGCGGGAGATGCTCCTGCAGGCTTTGGAGGAGGCCATCGCCGCTTTGGACGAGGGACGCGCGACGCCGGAAGAAGCGGTGGCGGGTCTTTCGGAGGCGGAGCGCTCGCTGGTAGAGCTACAGGATCCGGGCGCGGTCACCGCCCGAGAAGGTCTGGAGCGCGCCGCCGAGGGCATGGCCGATTCTGAACTGACGCAAGATATCGCCGAGGCATTGGCCGAGGGCGACTATCAGGAGGCGGCCCAGGCGTTGGCTGCCTATTCCGGTACCGAGGGTGAACTACTGACCCGCGAGGAGGAGCTCGAATTGGCCCAGGAGCTGGCGCAGGCGGCCGAGGCGCTGGCCGGAAGCGACCCCGACCTGGCAGAGCAGTTGGCCCTCGGACGTTTGTTGTCCGCAGCCGCCGAGGCCATTGAGCGGGGCGACATTGCCGAGGCACGGGAGGCCATCCGTGACGCCGCGCAGCAGATGGGCGAGGCGGGGGAGCGGGTGGAGCGGCAGGAAGCGGTCGAAGGGGCGCTGACGGAGCTACAAGAAGGCCGTGAACAGATCGCCCAGGCTGGCTCTACCTGACCGCGCACCGGACGGCCGCTCGGTCAGGGCGGCGCAGGTGGGGAAATAGTTCAGCAAGGGGGTCAGCAGGGCGGGCAGCAAGCGGGCGGCGGCCAACAGCAACAGCCCGGCCACAGCGAAGACGCTGGCACCGGCGCGCCCTACGACGAGGTCTACGTACCGGACCGGATGGACGAGGAGGGAGCCGGAGTGGACGTGGGCCGCGAGGGGGGCGAGGGGGCGACCGTCGGCGACGCGCCGCTCCCGGCCCCGCAGGGTGGGGGGGCGGGCGTGCCTTACCGCGAGGTCTATGCCGATTATGCTGACCAGGCCGGTGTTGCGCTGGAGGGGAGTTATATTCCCCTGGGTATGAAACAGTACGTGCGCGATTACTTTAGTTCCCTGGAACCGTGAATGGGCCAATTCCTGGCAGTCATTTTTGATCTGGACGGCCTGATGGCCGACAGCGAGCCTTTGGCGAAATGGGCCTGGAGCCAGACGCTGGCCCGCTACGACCGGGAATTGGACGACCAGACCTTCCGTGAGGTCCAGGGTATGCGGGTCGCCGAATCTTCTCGCATCTTTTGCGAGCGGTTCTCGCTTCCCATCGGCCCTGAGCAGGCCATGTCCGAGCGAGACGAATTATTCCTGGAGGCGGTCCCGACCCACCTCCGTCCTCGCTCCGGTCTCTACTCTCTGTTGGACGAACTGGCTGCCCGCGGACTTGGGTTGGGCGTAGCCACCTCCGGTCATCGCCGGTACGTGACCCTGGCGATGCGGACGTTGGAACTGGACGGTCGCTTCCAGGCCGTCGCCGCCGGGGATGAGGTGGAGCGAGGCAAACCCGCCCCCGATATCTATCTGCTGGCGGCCGGGCGGCTGGGCGTGCCGCCCGAGCGTTGCCTGGCACTGGAGGACGCTCCGTTGGGCGTCGAGGCTGCCGTCGCCGCGGGGATGACGTGCGTCGCCGTGCCGAGCCAGTGGACGGCTGCGTCCGAATTCCCTGGCGCTGCCGGGATTTTCCCCTCGTTGGACGAGGTCAGAGAGGCACTGGGGGACTTGTTAGGCCATATTGGCTTTGCCCAGAAAGCTCGTGATGTGGGCGATAAAGATTTCAAAGTCGCCCAGTTCTGATTGCAGGCTTGCGTGAATCATTGTATCGTCCACGTCCCAATAGACGTGTACCAACAGGTTTCGCAGACCTGCCAATGATTGCTATGGTCATCGTCGCATCGTTCGGGAGTATACCTGCCTCGTTTAGAACACGGAAGGTGTCTTTATAGTCGTGCGGCGCACGCAGTCCTTCAGAGGCGATCAAGTGACCGGCGATGTCCAGACAAGCTTCAATGGCTACCGTCAAATAGTATCGTGCGCTGCCGATGGCGTGGGGGTCTGTTAGAAATTGGGTTTCCGTTATGGAAGCGAGTTCGCGCAGGTATATCAGATATTGACGCAAGTGCCGAATCGGTCCTTCGACTTTATCCTGGTTTACCATAGAGAATCCCTCGCTCACGCACATTTCTTAGAAAAGTGTCTTGCAGCCGCCGGTGGAAGGGGAGATAGTCAAAGTATTCATCACGTGTGCGCACCTCGAACTCGACCTGCTGTACTTTATCGCGGGCGTAGAGCAGGATTCCTTCACATACCACGCGACCCTGGAAAACCAAAGGCGCGTCGTTGATGACACGCACGTCGGCTTCCGTGATGTTGGCCCGTCTGTATAGTTCGGCGCTCACGTCCAGCGTCAGTTGCAGCCTTTGGCGTGGAGATATGTCATCGTCGCAGACTAGAGCGATGTCCACGTCACTGGAGGGCGTCATTTCTCCACGTGCGGCAGAGCCGTGGAGATAGATTAATTGTACAGGCGTCTGCTCCACGATTTGAGGCAAGCATTGCCGTAGGGTATCAACCAACTGCTCGGCGTTCATTCTGTTCTCCTGGCGACATTATAGCATGAGCCAGGCTGAGGACAAGGAGAGATGGTGGAGGACCTAGCTACCTGACACTTTTACAAAAAGGGGTTGACCGACACGCAAACTCCAGTAG
>CAYMWP010000119.1:0-14501 GCA_964393895.1 uncultured Anaerolineales bacterium
ACCGGACAAGTGTCCTAATTTTCATTTCAGTAGAGACCCTAGACCTCGGAGGTCTTGCCCAACTCATTTGAAACACACCCAAATCTATAGTCCCCACCTCGAGTGTTGGCAACGCGGTTGTTCAGAGCCAACCGCAAAGACGCAGCCGACCGGGGGACTAGCTGGAATGTTTGCTCAAGATATTGGGCGATTGTAGCATAGCGCGGCCAGGCCGCAAGTTCTATGTGGGCGAGTTGAAACGCCCCGCTGACACTCAAAACCTGTTAAAACAGGTTGCTCGAGTGCGTTTTTGACGCATTTGTGGTATCCGCCGATGGTTTCAACCATTGGCTTTGTCCCAAACAAACGTGATGCGCTCCTGGCAACTTTTTGCCCTTTCGAGCAAATTCATGATATAATGGAACCATCAACGAGATTAGAAAAGTCGAGGTGAACTATGCACACAATGGATGTGATCGCTAAAAAGCGCGACGGCGCCGAGCTCTCCCAGGAAGAGATAGAGTTCTTTGTACAGGGCTACACAAAGGGCGAGATTCCCGATTACCAGGCCGCCGCCTGGCTGATGGCCGTGTACCTGCGCGGCATGAGCGACCGCGAGACGCTCGATCTGACGATGGCGATGGCCCACTCGGGCGATGTGCTCGACCTGAAAGAGATCGCCCCGTTCGTGGTGGACAAGCACTCCACGGGCGGCGTCGGCGACAAGGTCAGTCTGGTGGTAGCTCCGCTGGTCGCGGCCTGCGGGATGCCGGTCGCCAAGATGACGGGCAAGGGGCTGGGGTTCACCGGCGGCACGGTGGACAAGTTGGAATCAATTCCCGGCTACCGCACCGATCTGAACGAGGCCGAGTTCAAGGCCCAACTGGCCGAGATCGGCATCGTGCTGACGGGGCAATCGGCCGACCTGGCTCCGGCCGACGGTAAGATGTACGGGCTGCGCGACGTGACGGCCACCGTCGAATCTATCCCGCTGATCGTCAGCTCGATCATGAGCAAAAAGCTCGCCGCCGGCGCCGACGCCATGGTGCTGGACGTCAAGGTGGGCAGCGGCGCGTTCATGAAAACGGTGGAGCGGGCGGAGGTGTTGGCCGAGGCGCTGGTGCATCTGGGCAGCCAGGCCGGACGGCGCGTGGTCGCCCTCATCTCCGATATGAGCCAGCCGCTGGGTTGGGCGGTGGGGAACGCGCTGGAGGTGCGGGAGGCGATCAACACGCTGCACGAGGGCGGCCCGGACGATTTTCGCGATCATTGCCTGGTGGTGGCGGCCGAGATGCTGATCCTGGGGGGAGAAGCGCCAGACACCAACTCGGCGCTCACGCTGGCGCTGGAGACGCTCAAGTCCGGCGCAGCCTGGCGCAAGTTCAGGGATATGGTGAGGGCGCAGGGCGGGAACGTGCGCCACATTGAGGATCCAGACCTGCTGCCGCAGGCCAGGTTGGTCGAGCCGGTGCCGGCGCAGCGCAGCGGCTACCTGACCGGAGTGGACGCCGCCGAGGTCGGGATGGCGGTGATGGCGCTGGGCGGCGGGCGGGAGAAGAAGGGGGATCAGATTGACCACAGCGTCGGCGTGATCGTGCACTACAAGGTGGGCGACCTGGTGCAGAAAGAGACGCCGCTGTTCACCATCCACGCCAACGACGGAGCCAGGCTGGCGGAGGCCCGCGAGCGGCTGTTGGCCGCGCACACCTTTAGCGATAGCCCCGTCCAGCGGCTACCGCTCTTTTACCGGCGGGTGGCGGATGGGGAGGGTTGAGGAGGAAACCAGCGCCGGCGCGTGTTATACTGGAGGACGTGACCCACAGCACGGAGTATGAAAAGCGGTATTACTGTTTGGGGCAAGTGGGCAGGGGTATTCTAACCGTGCGCTTCACGTATCGTGAGCGTCGTATTCGGATATTTGGCGCCGGGTACTGGCGCAAAGGTAGGCAAATTTATGAAGAACAGAATCAGATATAGCGACGGTCCGATGGAAGAAGTGAGGGTAGTTGCTGATTTTTTACCCGCACCAGAGGAACTGGCTTTCCGAGAAGAAACGGTCAAGGTGACGATAGCGTTAAGTAAGGCGAGTGTGGATTTCTTCAAGCAGGAGGCGTCCAAACATCAGGTCTCGTATCAGAGGATGATACGGCGCTTGCTAGATGAATACACCTTGCGCCACGTGGCATGAGAGTGGAAGCGGGCAGCGAGTTTTATCATAGGTCGTCCGGTGCAGAAGGAGACCCGCTGTTCACCGTCCACGCCAACGACGGGGCCAGGCTGGCGGAGGCCCGCGAGCGGCTGTTGGCCGCGCACACCTTTAGTGATAGCCCCGTCCAGCGGCTGCCGCTCTTTTACCGGCGGGTGGCGGATGAGGAGGGTTGATCTGCTTTGTGTTGAGACCCATTTGCTATCAGACACTTGTGGTCAGGATGCTCACAGCAGCAGGAGGTATCCTCTCAATAACCTGGGGTTTGCAAGGCGAGGTTTCTTTCCCCGAATTATTGAGATGATACAGCAGCAGGATGATTCAATGACTCTGAGTGAGGGAATTCAACAGCATGTTCAAAGACTACCAGTTTCCTTCCAGGCTAAAGTGCTGGATTTCGTAGAGTACCTCGTGGCAAGGGCAGAGCGCGAGGCAGCTCGGCAGGAGAAGAGGAGTTGGTCGAGCCTGTCATTGTCCTTTGCTATGCGTGGGATGAAAGACGAAGATGCACCTTTGTACGACTCTTCCGACTTGAGTAGTGTTCTCATGAAACAGGCAGGCCAGATTGTCCTGTTTCGGTTTCCCCAGACCGACCTGGAAGAAGGGAAGCTGCGTCCAGCTCTCCTGCTTGGAAGACTTCCAGTTACTACTCAGGTCAAGACCTCCGAGGTCTGCGACAGGCATTCTGCCCACTGCGACCGTCGAAAAAGGCCGGGATTTCACGCCTGAACGGGTTTTGCAAGACCTCGGAGGTCTGAGCGCGTGCCAGGCTGAGTAGTTACACGATTGGCTGATCTGTATGGTCTCACCACAGATTCGGCGCTGTATTCCAGGGTTCGATGAGGTGGTCCGAGAAACTGACGCCGATTTTGCCGCGAGTGGCCTGAAATTGACCAGCGTGGTACGCGTCGGTCGTCTCGCCGTGGTGGAAAGCGAGATACTTCTTGGAGCTATCGGTCAGATAGCCTCGGAGAGGCTGTAACGCATCAAGAGTCGTTTGGCAGAGTGGCTTACAAGTTCGTAGCCGCTCTTTTAATGTTGCTGGTCCGTCTCGGTTAACGTCCGATCACGCAAAAGTCAACTGGAGGTGAAAAATGAAAGAGCGATCCAACCAACCTCAGAACCCATCCGCAGGAAATGAGCGTCCCGAGGTATATTCTGTCAGTCAGGACAGGGATGGCTCATTCCACTTTTCGCGCCGGGATTTTCTTTACGTCAGCGCGGCGGTAGGAGGAGCGCTGCTGGTACGGGGGTTTTGCCCGCGCTTTGGTGCAAACTTGGCGCCCGGCGAGCCGGTCCAGGCCGGGATGGCGCCTTTGCCCAGGGTTTACGTACACGCCGAGCCGAGTATTGCCTCAAACATCGCGGATACTCTACAGCCAAACGACTTGGTGCGTCTAATAAGCGATCGTCCTGACCTGGGCTGGGTAAAAGTTGCTACTCAGGACGGACAGCAGGGGTGGGTGAAGCGCAGCTCGGTTGATTTTTCTAGGGCCATCAAGAGCAGTTCTCCGAATTTTGACTTGAATAGCACCCCAACTTTGACCTCCACTCCCACTCCCACACCTCCGTCCCCGACCTTTTCCGCCCAATTGCGCGGCGGGGAAAAGGCCCCGAAAAGAGCTTTTGCGGCTGGACAGGCTCAGGCTTGTGGTGAACTCATTCTAAATAGGAGTTTCGAGTTCGGGAAGGTCAATTGGGCCGAATATACCACTGGAAGCATAATAACCAAGGTGGCTGGTACCTATCATGGTGAATGGGCGGCCTGGTTCGGCGGCAATAATGCAGAAGAGAGGCTTACTCAGCTCTTCCACGTGCCGCCAGACGTCAAGGATGCTCAGAAGTTGACGTTCTATCTTTATGTGCAGACAACAGAGACCGGCCCTGGGGTGTATGACGTGTTTAAAATGCGTTTCCTCAACGAGGCCGGAAATCTCTTTCCCGACACTGAGCTTCTGATTGCCGATAACAATTGGCCAGAGGGTTGGTACAAGTGGACGATAGATATCACCGGAATGCGTGGTGTTGCCGACCAGAATATAAGACTCCAGTTCGAGTGTATTAACAATGCTACCAACAACACATCTTTCTATTTGGACTTGGTCTCACTGAATGTGACCTGCGGCCAGTTTGTCTATTTGCCTCTTGTCGTGAAAGAGCCCACGCCTACCCCTACTTCCACACCACGCCCTTCGGCGACCCCCTGCCCTAGCTACTGCGGCAGCGACTGCCCCAGCCACTGCTCTGGCCACTGCTCCAGTGATTGCCCCAGCGACTGCTGGAGCTATTGCGGTTCCCATTGCGGCTGGGATTGTTCTGCCGATTGCTATAATATCTGCAGTTACGACTGGACCTGGTGATAAGCGTGGAAGTATACACTATTCCAATCTCCAATGCTGAGCAGGACAACGCCTATATCGTATACCGCCCATTGTTGGGCCTGGCTTTTGTTGGCAATCAGGCCATGGCAGATGTGGCAAAATCGCTGGCCAAAGATCCGACGCGGCCGCTGGATGATGACGTTCACGCCTTTCTGGCAAAGATCGGCTTTCTATGCCCTGATCCTCCCGCACCCCAACTGCCGGCCGCGGGAGATTTTAGCCCTGCTGGCGTGACTCTGTTGATGACCAATCAATGCCAGTTGCGTTGCACGTATTGCTACGCCGCAGCGGGAGATGCTCCACCCCGGCATTTGTCCCTGGAAACAGGATACGCCGCCATTGATTACACCTACGAAAACCTCAAAAGATTGAACCGCCCCAAGTTCCGCATCGCGCTGCACGGCGGTGGCGAACCGACTTTTCCGTGGGAAACGATGAAAGACCTGGTGGCTTACGCCAAAGAGAAACCCATTCCCACCGAGGTTTCGCTGACGTCGAACGGCGTCTGGTCCAAGCAGCAAACCCAATGGATCATGGCCTATGTAGACTCCGTGGGCATATCTGTGGATGGCAGCCCGCAGACGCAGGATGCCCAACGCCCGTTGGCCTCCGGCAAGGGGTCAAGCCGCTGGGTGATGCAAACCCTGCGCGAGTTGGATGCGCAGCATCATCCCTACGGGCTGCGCCTGACGGCCGTGCCTCCATTTGACCGCTTGCTTGAGGACGTTCGCTTTCTTTGCGAGAATACCCATTCCCAACATATGCAAGTAGAGCCGGCTTTTCACCCTCAGCGCGGGGGGGGCTATCAATACGAATTGGAGGAAGGGGCGCAATTCCTGCAGGCCTTTTTTGCCGCCCAGAGACTGGCCGAACAATATGGCCAAGAGCTTCGATGCGTTGGTTCGGATGTGGGCAAGATTACGGCGATACCGTGCGGCTCGCCTTTCAACTCGCTGATCGTCACACCTCAGAACAACCTGGTTGCTTGTTTCGAAATAACCGACGACAGTCACCCACTGGCCGAATTGGCCACCATCGGGCGGATCACGCCCCAGGGCGTAGAGGTTGACGAAGAAGCGCGTACTTGTCTCCGGCAAAAGATCGTCGAGCGGCGCGCCTCGTGCCGCGATTGTTTTTGTTACTGGACGTGCGCCGGGGGTTGCCTGCCCCGAGCGCTCTCTCCGGGGCCTGACGGTCACTTGGAACACGGTGTCCACTGTGAACTACGGCGAACGTTGCTGCGGGAAATGCTTCTAAAGCACATCGCCGCTGGAGATGGGCTGTGGAAGCGCACTCCACGACGAAGCGCCGCAGGGGACGTCTCGACTTTGGGAAAAGAGCATTGAGATTGTGGGCATAGGGCTGGAAACGGTACAACAACGGTGGCAGAAATGTAAGAGGTTTGTAAGAGGGCTATGGTATACTGAGGCGAAAAGTGGAAATAGCGCGCCCCAGCGATGATCGGGTGCAAGTTGCGTTGCACCGCTGTTGACGGCGCGAGAGAACTAGGGTATAATAGAAACCGTTAGCGTGTGTCCCGGGATATCAATGAAGGGGCGGGCAAGTGACACACAGGTTGCAAACAGGCAAAAGTAGTTCAAAGTGGAGAAGTGCACGATTTGTTGGTGCGTCGTGTGCTTCTCCACTTGTGTTTGGGTCACTCGTTTGTTACGATTCTCTCCCCCTTGTTCCTTTCTCCACTCGTAGATCACTATGTCGCTGACACCCAGTCAAATTTTGCTAGACAAATACAGAATCAAAAGGCCCCTTGGCTCTGGAGGATGGGGAGACGTCTACCTGGCTGAAGATCTACAACTTGAGAGGCTAGTGGCCATCAAGCGCCTCAAAGTAGACTTGGCCAAAGATGAAAGGATCCTAGGCGTTTCCTCCAGGAAGCCAGGACCATCGCCACCCTCAAGCATTCACCACATATTGTTACCATCCACGCACTGGAGCAGGATGGTAGTGAGCACTACATTGTCGAGGAATACGCTGAAAATGGAACTGTCAGTAACCTCTTGGAAGAACAAATCAGGTTGCCTATTGACCAAGCCCTGGACATTGCCATCGCCGTCTGCTATGCCTTAGAGGTAGCACACCTCAAAGGGATTATCCATCGCGACATCAAGCCAAGCAACATTCTCCTCTGTGAGGGTCCAGAGGGCAACCTCACCCCTAAACTGTGCGATTTTGGCATCGCACACGTGCCGAGATCCGAAGGCGAAAGTCCGTTAACTTCCCGTGGTGACGTACTGGGTACTGCCAGTTATATGTCACCGGAACAGATAAAAGGCGAAGAGGTGGATGAACGCTCGGACATCTACTCGCTGGGTGTGTTGCTGTACAGGATGCTAACCGGCAAGGAAATCTTTAGTGGTAATATGTTAGACATTTTTCGGGCTCAGATGAACAAAAAGCCCTGCCCACCTATTCATAAGAGGCCGGAAATACCTGCCTCCCTGAACAACTTGGTTCTACGTACACTTTCCATTGATCCCGCGGGCCGTTACCAAAAAGCCCGTGATATGCGAAAGGCATTGGAGCAGGTCAGACTCCGCAAGATGGAAAAGCAAGAGAGAGCAGGATTGCTGTATGACCAGGGCGTGGCGCATCTACGAGCAGGGAAGTGGCAGCAGGCCTTGCGCATATTTGAAGAGATCATCAACTTGGACCCTGAGCATCAAGGGGCTGCCCTCAAGCTTGAGGAAAGTCGAGAGAAGCAGAAACTAGAGTTATACACAAAGGGAATAGAGTACCTTCAACACAAGCAGCCGCAGAGGGCAATTGAAAAACTTGAGAAATTGGTTTTCCTAGACATAAACTACAGGAACGTAGGTGGCAAACTGGAGGAGGTTGGCAAGCAACTGGAACTCAGAGTCCTGTATGCCCTGGGAATGGGCTACTATAACAGCGAGCAGTGGTCAGCAGCGGTGGCAAAGTTTAGAGAGGTCGCTAGCTTGGAGGATGAGTATCTTGATGTCGCCAGCAAGCTAGAAGAGGCCGAAAAGCAACAGGAGATAAGGTCTCTTTACCAAGTAGCAATCAGAGAGTTCGAGCTTAGAAACTGGATCGCTGCAATTGAGATTCTAACAAAGATTCCGGCTGATTATCGAGACGCGCAAGCCAGACTGAGAGAAGCAAGAAAACAACAGTTATACAAACAGGGACTTGAACATCTTGATAAGAAAGAATGGTCAAAGGCTATAGCTGCCTTCCAACAGGTTCTGAAGCTTGATGAAAGCTTTGAACAAGCGGACAGAAAACTGAAGGAAGCCAAGAAGCAGCAAGAGTTGAGTGGCCTGTATGACAGAGCACTCAAGCTGGAGAGGCTGGAGGAATGGGAAGAAGCCTATCAACTGTTTCACCGTATCCTGACCGCTGTCTCAGGATACAGAGACGTGACCGACAGGCTGGCAAGGACGGACAGGCTGAGAAGATTAGCTCAATTCCGCAAAGAAGCCGATGAGCTTTGGGATGCCGGCCGGTGGCAAGAGGCTGTTGACAAACTCGGCAAAGCAGTTGAATTAGATTGTCGCCACAAGGAACTGGATCGCAAGGCCAGAAGAAAATTGAAATCCAAGCTAAGGACTGCCAAGAGTAACCTAAAGCGGCAAAACACAGCGTACAACAAAGGGGTTGTATTCTTTGAGGCACAGAATTGGTCGCGAGCCGTTGAAGAATTCCAGCGGGTGATTGATATGAATCCGAACCACCAAGATACTGCTGCTAAGTTGGAGGAAGCTAGAAAAAATATGAACCAAGATGAACCCCTAAGCACTCAGTCACAACCCAGAGCGACCGGAAGGTCATCTCTCCGAAAGAAACTTGAGGAAACCATAGTATCAGTGATTGTCTCAGCGATGCTTGGCGGGCTAATTAGCGGCCTCGTAAAAGAATTTCTCATTGATTTGGATCCTATTCAACTGTTGATACTCGCGGCAGGTATCACTCTAATTGTAATAGAAATTGGAAAAATGCTCCGATAGACCCAGTTGAAAACGGTGCTGGAGAACCTGCTTATTGAAGTTCAGTATCAGGAGAGTTATATGCCTTCAGACTCAGGGAGAAGACAATTCCCAAGTGTCCTTGTGTTGGGAATCATCATGGTAGTTGTGGCACTAGTAGTTTGGCCATTATGGTTTCCAGATCCCACAATCTCTGGCCTCGACATTGACGAGCCGCAACAACTCAAAGCACATCAGGTGTATGCACCAGTAAGCGGTCACATAGAATGCTCGAACAAGGTACCATTGTCTGAAATGCAAGTCGTGGTATATGTTAGAGGTATGAAGCCAAGTGAGGAACAAGCGTGGCGACGCAGCGATGTACCGTGCACAACTTGGAATGGAAAGCAGTGGACTCTTGATCCTGGTTGCATAGACTTTCTTGAGCACTATTCTGAATTCCAAATTATAGCCGCCTTAGCAACAGAACGTGATGCTAAGCTTATGCAATCTAAACTAGACGTCGAAGATGAAGATGAACTTGGAGATCGTCTATACAGGCATGCCTATAGATGTGACAACTGCACTCCATGCTACTCGCGTTCCCCAGTGAGAATAGCAACTCGTTTGCCCACCACAACGCCAACTTCTCCTACCCCAGACACGCCAGTGCCGACACCAACAACCCCCACACCGACGTCAACAGAAACGCCCACACCAACTAACACACCCACCTTCACACCAGCACCAATACCACCCACACCAACGTACCCTCCTCCGCCCGTATTGCTTGGCATAGACCTCATCGGCTGCAACGTAACATTCAAATGGGGGTGGTCTGGAACATTGGCCGAGGACGAATACTTCGGAGTAAGAGTGGGGATTGGAACTCCCGAGAGCGTCACATGGAAGAAGCAAGCCGATGTTGCAGTCGGTGACCACTATGAGTACACATACTCTCTCCCAGGCTGCGATGCAGGTGATTATTTCTGGCAGATTGTCATCTATCGTGGTGAGCCAGGAGAATCGTCAAACAACCGAGTGTTGGTCTACAGCGAGCAGGGTGACTTCCAGTATAAAGGTCCCGTAGAGACGCCGCCGTAGTCCAATGAGACTAGTACACGGCGGCGGAAATCCTTCCGCAGTTAGATGTCGAGCTGATTCACCGGTTTGCCCCCCGGATATGGACATAAGCAGCGTTCTTGCCCAGTTTTTCCCATATCTGGGAGTAGCGCCAAGTCGGAAACCGCCAAAGGATTTACGCCGAGCTGTACTAGCTCCACCAGCGCGATGAGGAAGGAGAGAAGAGATGAAAAAGACACCACTATGCTTATTTGCCGTGTCAATCGTTCTCATCCTGCTAAGCCAACGATCCAGCACGCCCATCAATGATAATCCCCTTGTCAGCACGGGCAGGTTGTCCAATACTCATCCTTCAGAAGCTAGGAGCACTAGCCACACTGGCGGTAACTATGGTACTCGTGCAGCAAAAGTTCCCAGCAATTACTCGTGTTGTCCTTTACATATCGAAGACGTGATCATCACCGGCCCGGCAACCGGCGTAGTTCATGCTGGCTATACTTTTACCGCGACCACCAGCCCGGCCGATGCCTCGCAACCTATCACCTATGTCTGGCAGGCCAGCGGGCAGCCCGAAGCGACGACGCACACAGGCAAAGGTCTGAGTGACACGGTCGGTTTCACTTGGAGCGTGACCGGCCCTCAGATCATCACCGTCACGGCCTCAAACGCTGCAAATGCGGTCACCGCCACTCACCCTATCACTATCGGCGCATCGTTGCCGACCAGTGTAACGATTATAGGCCCGGCAGCCGGCGTCGTCTATGCTGGCTATGCTTTCACTGCAACTGTCACTCCAACCACAACCACATTGCCCATCACCTATACCTGGTATGCCAGCGAACAATCCACAGTGACGACGACCACACCCAGTTTGAACGACACGATCGTTTTCAGTTGGAGCGTGACCGGCCCTCAAATCATCACCGTCACGGCCTCAAACGCAGTAAACACAGTTACTGCCATTCATCCCATTGCCATCGGTGCATCGCTGCCAACCAGTGTCACGATTACCGGTCCGGCAGCCGGCGTCGTCTACGCTGACTGTACCTTTACTGCAACTGTCACTCCAACCACGACCACATTGCCCATCACCTACATCTGGCAGGCCAGCGAGCAATCCACGGTGACGACGATCACACACAGTTTGAACAACGCGATCGTTTTCAGTTGGAACACAACTGGCACCCAGATCATCACCGTCACGGCTATGAACATCGGGGGTATGATCAGTAGCCCCCGTCATACCACTACCGTTGAATGGCACAAGGTCCACTTCCCGTTGGTGATGCGCTGCTCGCCATACAGCGATGATTCACCTGTCCTGGATGCCATTACTCCTCCGGAGAACAGCATAAGCTATACTGTCAGTTGGAGCGCCGTCGTAGGTACTGAAACCTACATCCTAGAAGAAGCCACTACCAGTAACTTTTCAGATGCAAAGGAGATTTACACTGGTCCGGCTACGTCTTACGCTGTCACAAGCCGTTGCATAGAGACCTACTACTATCGGGTCAAAGCACGTAACACTTGTGTAGATAAATATAGCGATTGGTCTAATGAAGAAGCAGTGGAAGTGCGATGGGAATGTGAATCTATACCTAGCAACCCACACAGTAATAACTCACGCGCCGCCGCTGAGGGCCCGCTCATTTCCGGCGTAGATTACTTTGGTTTTCCCAACGACGGGTGGGATTGCTTCAAGTTTGATGTATCTGCCGATGGGGAGATCACGGCAAGTCTGACTGGACATACCGGCAGTGGTGTATGTTTGTATCTGGTGAGTAAGAAAATCAACCTACTACATCAGCACTGTGAGCCACCCTACTATTTCGAGATCCCCGTTAATCGAGATGATGAGCACTATGTTTGCATTAAAACGACGTCAGGTTTCAACAGCAATACATCTTACACACTGCAGGTGACATTCCCGACAGATTCACCGTAGCACTCCGCAACTCCAATTTACCTCGCCCTTTACTACAACACCAGCAAACACCTGGAGACAAAACCCATGCCCCACAAAACAAAACCAACCCTCATCGCAGTCGCAGCCCTCCTGCTCATACTGACCAGCCTGGCCTGCTCCATCAGTGGCGAAGAGGGAACCCTGGCCCCCACGGCCCCGCCGCCAGCGACCGCGCCCCCTCAACCCACCGCGCCGCCGCCTACCGCCACGGCCCCGCCGCCGACCGCGCCTCCTCAACCCACCGCGCCCCCTGCCGCCGAAACGCCCGCCCCGCCGGCGACGGAGGCCGCGCCAACCGCGCCGGCGGCCGAGGTCCCCGAGCTGGAGAACCCCATCCTCGACCCGCGCGCCGAGGGGCTGGGCCACCTGGGCACTTTCCGCCAGCGCATGACGACCACCTTTACCAGCGCGGACGCCGGCTACAGCGCCACCTACCACTACGAGGCCGCGGTCAACACCGCCGACCAGGCCGTCCACTTTACCATCGGCGTCGAGGGGACGGCGGCGCAGGAGCTGCCGGCCAGCGAGGTCCAGGCCATCTGGATCGGCGCGCAGTTGTGGCTCAAGGTGGGCAACCTGCCGTGGATAGAGGTGCCCGAGGGCGTGGCGGAGGCCCAGTTCGAGGAGCAGACGTTCGCGGCGGGCGACTTTTTGCCCTACGCGCCCTACTTCCGGCGGGTCGAGCCGGACGAGACGGTCAACGGCATCCCCTCGGCCCACTACGCCTTCGACGCCCAAGACCTGCCGGCTCAATACGGCAGCGTGACCGGTCACGGCGACGTCTGGGTGGCGCTCGACGGCGGCTACGTGGTGCGCTACACGTTCGAGGGGAGCGGCACGTTCGAGGACTATTTCCAGGGCCAGGGCACCATCAACCTGGCCTATGACACCTACGACGTCGGCGCGGCCATCGAGATCCAACCCCCGCGCCGTTGAGCCGGCGGGTGCGAGCCGCGTCGCCGTGAGACGGGTGGCGCTGGATCGGAGGGCAGTCCAGCGTCGCTTCTCCGGGCTGCCGTAGAAAGCGAGCGCCGGGCTCCGCCGACGATCAATCGGCGACCCGGCGCTCGTGTGGATCACTACTGGCTCAGATCACGATCAATTGGGTGTGTTTCAAACAAGTTAGGCAAGACCTCGGAGGTCTAGGGTCTCTACTGAAACGAAACGCACCTCGATCAATTCGATGGAGGCTCCGGGTACCGGCTGCGCAGCACCTTTTTGTCAATCTTGCCCACGCTGGTCTTGGGCAGCTCCTCGACGAAAACATAGTGCTCCGGCACCGCCCATTTGGTGATCACTCCATCGTCCACGAAATTCCGCAAATGTTCCTGGACCGCTTCGCCAGAGATCTTGGCCCCCTCCACGGGCACGACCACGGCCAACGGACGTTCGCCCCATTTTTCGTCCGGCACGCCGATCACGGCCGCTTCCTGTATGCCCTCGTGCAGGCTTAGCAAATTCTCGAGCTCCAGAGAGGAAATCCACTCGCCGCCGCTCTTGATGACGTCCTTGATACGGTCCACGATCTGGATGTAACCGTATTCGTTCATATTGGCGACGTCGCCGGTATGCAGCCAGCCTCCCTCCCAAAGCTCCTCACTCCGCTCGGGATCCTTATAGTACCCCGGCGTCAGCCAGGGAGTTCTGACCACGACCTCGCCCGTCTCGTTCCCATCGCGGGCCACATCATTGCCACTGGGAGATACCACCCGCAATTTGACAAAGGGGATGGGAATACCGGTGCTGATCGCCACGTCCACCTGTTTGTCCTCGTCCCATTTCTCCATGGCCGGTTTGAGGTTGGCGATGGTGAGGATGGGGCAGGTCTCGGACAAGCCGTATCCGGCGGCGACGTTGATGCCCACTTTCTGCGCAGCCAGGGCCAGCCCTTTGTTGAGCCGGGACCCACCGATGACCACCTTCCAGCCGCCCAAATTCAGGTTATTTTTCGCCGCACCGCCGACGATCATCTGGAGAATGGTGGGGACGCAATGGCTAAAGGTCACCTTTTCTCCCAGAATCAACCGCATCAGCATCTCTGGCTCGTACCTGCCGGGGTAGACCTGCTTCAGCCCGTAGAGGGTGGTGACGTAAGGCACCCCCCAGGCGTTGACGTGGAACATGGGGGTGAGCGGCATATACACGTCGTGCTTGCTCAGGCCGCCAAAGTTACCCAGGGCCGAAAGCGTCATCCCCCCGGTGATGGCGTGCAGAGTCATCTGACGGTGTGAGAAATAGACCCCCTTGGGTTTACCCGTCGTGCCGGTGGTATAGGCCAGCGTGGCCTGGGTGTTTTCGTCCAGGTCGGGCAGTTCCTCTAGTGGAACGACGCCGGCCAAGAGTTCCTCGTACTCGGCGTCTATGCCCTTAAAGACCGGCTTGTCCGCCTTGTCCGTGATGATGATATACTTTTTGATGAAGGGGAGGCGCGGCTTGGCCTTTTCTACCAGCGGCATAAAGTCCTCGTGAAAGATGAGAACCTCGTCCTCCGCGTGCACCATCGTGTACACCAGGTCTTTGGGAGCCAACAGAGGGTTGATGGTGTGAAGAACAGCGCCGGCGCCGGTGATGCCAAAGTACATCTCCAGATAGCGATGGCTGTCCCATTCAATTACGCCGACCTTGGAGCCTTTCTTGACCCCCAGCCGTTGGAGGGCCGCTCCCAGTTTGAGTACCCTGTGGTACATGTCAGTGTAGGTGTAACGCACCTGGTCCCGGTAGACGATCTCTTGATCTGGAGCCCACGCTACGCCATGCTCTAGCAAATACTTGGTCAAAAGTTGAAAGTCATAGGCTGCCATTGTGTTACCTCCTTTTCTGATTAGAACTTGCCCAAAGCCGCCGGTAGTGATCACGCCGGTCAGTATACTATTCCGGTGGCTAAAAGTCAAATGGGTGTGTTTCGTTTAGGACACCTGTCCTCATACCCTAGCTTCGTTAAT
>CAYMWP010000120.1:0-14382 GCA_964393895.1 uncultured Anaerolineales bacterium
TTAAAATGATCTGGGTAAGACCTCCGAGGTCTATAGGGTCTCTACTGAAACGAAACACACCCAATTGATTCTAGGAGAGGTTCAGGTGCATCTCGATGCGGCGGAAGGACTCGATGTAGCCCAATGCTTGCATAGCGGGCCAATGAGGATCTTGTACGGGCAGGTTTTCGCTCTTGGTATCCATAGCCGGGTGGCGTGTGTGCAGGGCGTGAATGAGCGCCAGGCAGACCTGATGAGGGTCGCCGGTTTCTGTTTGCAGAACCAGGCGGCCCAGTTGAAAGACCGTCTTTTGGTACACGATCCAGCCCTGGCCTTCGCTCTCTAATTCGATGCGCAGCGCCGCCAGGCTGCCGGCGTTTATCAACGAGCTGTTTTCGGTCAGCCACGAGGGAGCGCTCCGGCGCTGGTCTAGCAGAGCCGTCGCCTGCCGGTGACTCAGATCCTGGACAGTATAGGGGGGTATGAGGACATCGTTAGACGGGATAGCGGGAGGGCGGCGAATCACCATCAGCTCTCGAACCTCGTGGAAACCGAGCTTGAGGAATAGGCGATGGGCCGGTTCATTGTTCTTGATGACGTCCAGGGTGACGTAGGATGCCCGCAGGCGACGGGACTGGGCCACTAGTTGCTCCATGAGCATCTGCCCGGCGCCGCATCGTCGTTGAGTGGGAACGACACCCAGGCGAGTGACCCAGGTGTGTCCGGGTCGCACTCCCAGCATAGCCAACCCCAGGATTTGGTCTCCTGCCCGCGCGACGAACGATCTATCCAGGTCAACGTCGTAATTGCGCACGTACTCGCGCAAGCGGGCGGCGTTCATCGGCATGGGTACGATATAATCCACGCGGGTTTGATTGTAGGCGGCGACTAGCTCCTCGATGGTGAACCGGCTGGCGGGCACGAGCTCTACGGTGGGAGTGTCGCCGGTGGGGAGAGCGATGGCTAGAGCAGGCAGGGTCATTCATCATCCTCGGGGTCAAAGTAGGCGGCGATTTGGGATGGAAACGCTTTGGGGCTGATGGGTTTAGAAATGTAGCCATCGCATCCATACGCCTCGATCATCTGTCTGGCCGTAGCGGGAGGCCAGGCCGTCACAGCGACGATGGGTACGTGGCTCAGTTCCGGCGTGCCCTTGATGAGCGAGGCCAGGGTTTGGCCCTCCACGTCGGGTAGACCCAGGTCGAGGAGAATTAGATCGGGGATCTCTTCCATAGCCATCATCAGGCCAGTTTCGCCATCGGGCGCGTGGAGCACGCAATAGTCATAGGGTTTCAAGGTGCGTATCACCAACCGGGCGCTATCGGCATAGTCCTCGATGAGCAGGATGGTTTTCATACTGTGCCTCGTTCCCTGACCTCAAGTGGGAGCCGCTGGATCAGGAGGTTCCCTTACTGTCCGAATCGGGATAATGGGCCGCTACCATATCAATCAGTTCCATTGCCTGGACCGGTTTAGAAAGATAATCGTCACAGCCGGCGTTCAGAAAGCGCTCCCGGTCGCCGCGCATGGCGGACGCCGTGAGAGCGATCACGGGGATGTCGCACAGTTCCTCGTCCGCCTTGATGTGCCCGACCACTTCTATCCCATCTATGCCGGGCAGGCCAATATCCAGCAGGACGAGGGGCGGCTTTATCTTGCGCACCATCGCCAGCCCGACTATGCCGTCTTGGGCCTCGATGAGCGTGTACCCATGGGTTTGCAGTATCTTGCGCACGATGCGGCGGTTGTGGTAATTATCCTCGATGTACAAGACGGTCTTGTGCTCCATTGTTTGCTCCAGGGTCGGCGATCAGATTTTATCACTCAATACCTCGACCACGTGGTCAACCAGCTCGCGGGCGCTAAAGTTACCTTTCTGCCACACGGATTCGGTGTAGCGGCGCAGGCGTTTCCACTCGTCACCCGTAAGAGATTTGGCCGAGACGATGATGACGGGAATCTCTTGGGTGCGTTCGTCTCCCTTGAGTTCGTCCAGGATGGAGAACCCGTCCATACCCGGCAGCGTGAGGTCCAGCATCACCAGGCCGGGTTTCCGTTGGCGCACCAGGTCTATCCCGTCCAGTCCGTTGTGCGCCTCAAAGACGCGGTACTGCTTGTAGCTCTGCAGCAGGCGGCGGATGAGACGGCTGTCGTGGGCGTTGTCGTCAATGACGACGATGGTAGTGATCTGTTCGTCCAGTTGGTCCAACGCCACGGCCAGGTCTTCTTTCGGCAGGCTCTGGATGCCGTCGGTGGGGCGGGCCGCGAGCGGTGTGTCCACGTCCAGGTGCAGCAGGAAATGGTCTTCCAGTGCGTGTTTCTCGGCGCTAAAGGTGTGCCCCGAGCAATTGACCACCACCCGTTCGCCCGGTTGAACGTATCCCTCGTTCAATAGTTTTTCCAGCCCGGCAAAAGCGACGCTGGCCGCCGGCTCCATCGAAAAGCCCTCGGTGCGGGCGACGCGCCGCATGGCGCGGAAAGCGCCCCCGTCGCTCACGGCGACCATGGCGCCGCCATATTGGTCGCTGGCCTGCTTCAGCGTCTCGTAGGCCAGGCCGGGGTTGCCGGTGGCCAGCACGATGACGAGGGTGTCCGGTAGCACCGGCTCGGCCTGCGCCAGCCCTTGTTCCCAGGCCTGCACCATGGGGGAGCATCCCTGCGCCTGCACGATCCCCAGTTTGGGCACGTGGCCTATCAGCCCGGCCTGGTGCAACTCGTGGAATCCTTTCAGCACTCCCAGCGGGCCGATGCCGCCGGATACGGATTGGATGTACCAATCGGGCGCTTGCCACCCGAATTGCTCGACGAGTTCGAGGGCGATGGTCTTCATACTCTCCTTGCCCGTAATGCCCCTGGCGCCTTGGTCTTTGAATATTCCCCTGCGGGCCGCAAAGTCGGCGGCGACCTCTTTGGCCTGGTCGTAGGTGCCCGTGATCTTGACCACCTCCGCGCCGTAGAGAGCCAACTCGCGTATCTTTTCGGCGGGGACGTTGCTGGGCAAAAAAGTCCACAATTTGATGCCAGCGCGGGCGCAGTAGGCAGCGTAGGCGGCAGCTGCGTTACCGGTCGAGGCGAGCACCAGTTCGTCAATCCCCTGCGCTTTCAGGCTGCTCACGGTGAAGGCCGCCTGCCGGTCTTTGAAGGAGCCGGTGGGGGATTGGCGCTCGTCCTTGATCCAGATTTCGCCCCCTTGCGTGCCGTGCCCCGATTCTTGCTCTAATCCCTCGGCGCGGGTGAGAGAAGTCCACCCCTCGCCCATCGAGACGATGGGGAAATCGTCGGGGAAGGGGAGCAGTTCCCGGTAGCGCCACAGATTGGTGGGGCGGTGGGTCATCGTGGCGGGCCAGTCGGCGGGCAGGGCGGCCAAGTCGTAGCGGGCTTCGATCCACGCGCCGCCGCACGCACTACAGCGGGAGGTAAAGAGATTGGCCTCCATTTCGTGTCCACATTCCAGACATTGGACGGAATTGAAAAGTGTTTTCATGATCTATAACGCGGATGAGCGGGATTGGCAGCTTGTTTGAGATTATACTGCAAATGCGCGGAGAACGCTAGATCTGAACCTCGACGGGCCTTGCGCTTTTCCTCCAATCCCCGATCCCCAATCTTTAATCTCCAATCTCTGATCCCTGTCGTACCGGCAGGCGGACGGTGAATGTTGATCCTGCGCCAGGGTTGCTGCGCGCGTCAATTGTGCCGCCGTGCATCTCTACCAGGTGGCGCGTGATGTCTAGGCCCAGCCCTGTCCCTTCGGCACGCCGCGTGAGAGAGCTGCCCGCCCGCCTGAAGCGCTCGAATATTTTCTGTAGGTCACCCTCACTCATACCGGTGCCGGTATCTTGGACCTCTATGCAGACCCATTCATCTTTTTCGCCCTGACCGCCGTGGTCTACATAGGCCCGCATGGTGATGCTGCCTTCCTCGGTGAACTTGATGGCGTTGCCGATCAAGTTGTTCAGGATCTGGCTGAGGCGCACGCGGTCGGCCTCGATTGGAGGTACGCCTTGCTCGGCCTCGGTCAGTATTTCGACGGGCTTGTTGACGAGCAGGCCGGCGTTGCTGGTCTTGACCTCGTCGAGCAACGCTGGGATGTGAACTTTTTCCATCTCCAACTCCATGCGCCCGGCCTCGATCTTGGCCAGGTCCAGGATGTCGTTGATGATGCGCAGCAGGTGCTTGCCGTTGTCATAGATCGCCTGTACGTCTTCGAGCGTGTCTGGGTCTATCTCGCTCACGCCCATCAACATCAGCTCGGTGTAGCCGATGATCGAGTTGAGGGGCGTGCGCAGTTCGTGGCTCATATCGGCCAGGAACTCGCTCTTGCGGCGGTCGGCCTCGCGCACTTGCTCGGCCGCTTTCTGGGTCTCTTCGTAGAGGCGGGCGGTGCGCAGGGCCGCCGCACCTTGCTCGGCCAGGGTCTCGTACAGGCGCAGTTTGCGCTCGTCGAAATATCCTTCCTTCTGCGAACTCACCGAGAGGACACCCAGGTATTCTCCGCCGAAAGTGAGCGGCAAGGTCATAACGCTACGGGTCCCCGTCATACGGGCAATCTCGCGGACGGGTGGATCAACGTCTTGGTCGAGGAGGAGGTTGGGTGATATAAAGACTTTGCCTTCGACCGAGTCTTGGAGCGAGGGGAACTGTGACAGAGGCAGGTGCATCTCTTCTTCCATGACTGGAAGACCACTGTCGAAATCAGCCTGGCGGCGCACGATCAGGGTGAGCTCCTCTGCCTCCGGCGCTACTGTGAAGATCGAGGGTTGGGTGTTGGGGTAGATGCCCGTCTGCTGAATCAGCGCATCTAACACCTCATCCTCGGTCTGAGCGCCGGCCAGCACCTGGCTGATCCTCAGTCGGGTCTCCACCTGTTCGACGTAGCCGGCGTTCTGCAGCGCGGTGGCGATCTGCCCGGCCAGGGTGCTAAAGATGTCCAGGTCGGCCTGGGTGAAGCGCCCCTTCTGGCTGTCCTGCACGTCCAATACTCCCAGCACCTGGTCTCCGACGACGAGGGGCGTCGCTACCTCGGAGCGGGTGTCGGGCAGCAGCGGGTTGGGCATAAAGTCGGGCGCGGTGGTGGTATCGGCCACCGATACGATCTCGCGGCTGCGGGCGGCGCGGGCCACCAGGCTCTTTTCCTGGTCGAGCGGGATGGAGTGGCCCTGTTGCAGCATCTTTTGGCCCACCTCGCCGGAACCAGAGCGCATCACCAGGTCGCGCTGCGCCTCGTCCAGCAGGTAGACGTGGACGTGGTATAGATCAAAGCTGCTCTGCAACTGGGCCACCACTTCGTTCAGCAACTCGTCGGGGTTGAGGATGGCGTTGATCCGCTCGGCCAGGTCGGCGGCGGCGCGCAGTTGGGTGGTAAAGCGCTGACGTTCCATCTCTGCCCGCTTGCGTTCGGTGATGTCGCGGGCAGTGCCCACCAACCCGACCGGGGTCCCTCGTTCATCTTTGAAAAGGGTAGTCGTCATCCAGGTGGGGAAGGTGGTGCCGTCCTTTCTAACGTGGCCAACTTCGCCCTGATGGGCGCCGGTCTCCATCACCCGCTCGTTGAAGGGGCCGACATCTTTCTGCAACTGCTCTTTGGTGTGGAACATGCTCAAGTGCTTGCCCTGCAACTCTTCTACGCTGTAGCCGTGCATCTGGGCCCAGGCGGGGTTGATGAACTGGATTTTCCCATCCAGATCAGACACGGCGGTACCGTCAATGGACTGTTCAACCGCGCTGCCCAGCCGGCGCAGTTCTTCCTCCGCCTGCTTGCGCTCGGTGATGTCGGAAAAACTCACCCGCACCAGGTTGCGATCTGCTTCTGGCAGTTTCACCACCTGAACGTCAACGGGGAACTCTTTTCCAGAGGAGCGGACGTACAGCGCTTCCAGCCTGGGGCTGCCGCCTGCCATAGCGCCCTGAATGGCTTCGCTCATCACTTCCATAGCCGAACGGCCATCGGGCTGAACCTCCGCGCTCACGGCCAACGGACTGGTTTTGAGCAGTTCTTGACGCGTGTAGCCAAAGAGTTCCAATGCTCTCTCGTTCACGTCATCGAAGGCGAGTTTGTCAACATCAATAACCATAACCCCTTCCGGTGCAAAGTCGAACAAGGTGCGGAAGCGCGCCGCGCTCTCTTGCAGCGCCTCCTGTGCCCGCTTGCGCTCAGTGATGTCCTTATCCACACCACGATAGCCGAGGAGGTTGCCTTCCTCGTCCAGCAGGGGGACGCCGTTGGTCAGCAGGTAAATCTCGCGCCCATCCGCGGTTATGTTCCGGTTCTCCAGATCCACGATGGGTTTCTTATGGGTCACAATCTCGCCAAAGACCTCGCCGACGCGAGCGGCCTCTTCCTCCGGCATAAAGTCAAAGGGCGTCTTGCCCAGCATCTCCTCGGCGGTGTGACCCAGCACGTCTACGACCTTGTCGGAGCAGTAGGTGTAGCGGCCTTGTGCGTCGGTTTCCCACACCCAGTCGGACGTGGTCAACGCCACGTCGCGGAAACGCGCCTCCGATGTGCGTATGTCTTTGAACAGACCGGCGTTCTGCAGCGCGGTGGCGATCTGCCCGGCCAGGGTGGAGTAGGTATCCAGGTCGCTCTCGGTAAAGCGCCCCACCTGGTCGTCCTGCATATCGAGCACGCCCAGCGTCTTGCCACCGGCCACTAGCGGCACCGCTAGCTCGGCGCGGGTCTGGGGCAGCAGCGGATTGGGCATAAAGTCGGGTTCAAGGGTGGTATCCTCCACCAGTACCGGGTGCTGGGTGCGGGCGGCGCGGGCCACCAGGCTCTTTTCCCGGTCGAGCGGGATGGCGTGGCCGCGCTCACGCAGCACGCGGCCCACCTCGCCGGAGCCGGCGCGGACGGTCAATTGGCCCGTCGCCTCGTCCAGCACGTAGATGTGGGCGTGGTAGAGGCCAAAGCGGCTCTGCATCAGCTCGACCACTCGTTGCAACAGGCTTTCGGGGTCGAGTACGGTGCCGGCCTGGCGAGCGATCTCGGCGGCGGTGCGGAGTTGGGTGGTAAAAACGGTCAGTGTCTCGGTCTGCTCGGTGACGCGCTCGAGCAGCTCGTTGTTCTCAAAGAGGAAAGCGATCTGGCCGGCCATAGTCTGGAAGAGGGCGACGGTGCTCTCGGTGAAGCGGCCGGGCGTCATGTCCTGGGCGTCCAGCACGCCGATGACGCGGTCACCCACTTTCAACGGCACCGCCAGCTCGGACTGGGTTTCCGGGAGCAGGGGGTTGGGCAGCCAATCCTCGGCCTGGTTCACGTCGTCCACCAGCACCGGTTCGCCAGTGTGGATTGCCCTGGTCACCAGCGCGGCTGCGTCCAGCGGAATCTGGTGCCCTTTCTGCAATAGCTGGCTGCCGGCGTAGCCGGTGGATTGGCGCAGCACGGCGGCCTGTTTTTCCTCGTCCACCAAATAGACCTGGGCGTGGTAGAGGTCGAACTGGTCGCGCACCAGGTCCACCACCAACCCCAGCAGCTCGTCGGGGGTGGTGCGCTCGCTGGCGGCGAAGGTGACGCGCTGGCTGGCTTCCAGTTCGCGGGTGCGCTCGGCCAACTCCTCGCTCCGTCTTTGGATGTCTGTCAATAGGCTGCCTACCCGCTCCGCCATCTGATTGAAATTGGTCGCCAGCGTGCCGATCTCATCACTTGATCTGCTCTTGGCGCGGGCATCCATGTCGCCAGCAGTGAATCGTGTCACGGCATTGGTCAGGTTGGCGATGGGGGCGGCCAGCACCTGGCCCATAACGACCGCTGCAACGGCCGCGATGCCGGCGATGAGCAGGGCCAATAGTCCTGTGTTGCGGGTCTGGAGTGCGACGGCGGACAGGGCTTCTTCCTGGTCCTGGTGGATGAACACCTTCCAGCCCAGATCAGAGATGAACTGCTCGCCCATCGGGGAGGAGATGGTCGCGTAGCCGACCAGGCTGGGACGCCCGTCGTAGCTGGTCTCTATGGCACCCTGAGGAGCAGTTCCCGGTTGGGTCAATGCGGCAGAATCATCAAAGAACTCGGGCTCGCCACCCGGACCCACGAACACCTCACCTTCTAGGAGCAGATGGGCCTCACCTGTCTCCCCCAGCTCGAACTCGGCCAAGCGATCAATCAGCGCGGTAACGTTCAACGTTGTCCGCATGATGCCTATGATCTCGTTGCTCTGGTCATACACGGGCGTCGCCATATCAATGCCGATGACACCGGTGCTTTCGTCCAGTTCCGGCAAAGCGATAAAGACCGCTCCGTTGCCGTCATTGTAGGCGGCCTGCCACCATTCCTCATCAGCCTGGTAATAGTCCGAGGTGCGGTCACTGGCTGCTACCAGCCCGCCGTAGCGGTCGGTCAGGAAGGCTTCTGCAAAATCAGGGACGATGGTCGTGAAGTTCTTCAATTCGTGGGCCAGTTCGTTGCTCAATCGCTCTCGAACAAGCGCATCATCGTCGCTGGCGGCCGCCCACTGTTCGTCCAGCTTGGCTAGTTCGGACAGAATGGCCTCTGTTCCACCGCTGTAGTCGCCGTTTTGGACCGCCACTCCCTCCTGCGTATGCTCGTGCAGGGCAAATGCTTGCATAGCGTTCACGCGCTTGGCCAGGAGGGTGCCGATGTTGCGTGCTTCTGAAACGGCCAGAGCCGTCATATTCTCGTTTGCTTGAGCGGTGAGGGCCGCGCTGGTGCTGCGGACGTTGAGGAAGGTGATGGTGCCCACGGCGAGCAGCGCCACCGCGAGGAACAGAAGAACGAGTTTGTAGCGCAGCGAAAGGTTGGCCCACACTCGAAACGAGCCACGTGTCTGGACTGGGGAAGTAAAGTTGTCAGTCATCATTAAACCTCCGAATTAGTGAAGCGTCAAACGTGAAACGTGATGCGTACTTGCTCACTTGCCCACCTCCACCGGCAAGCGCACGGTAAAGGTGCTGCCCTCGCCGGGCTGACTCTCCACCTCGATCGTGCCGCCGTGCAGCTCTACCAGGTGGCGGGTGATGGCCAGCCCCAGGCCGGCGCCGCCGGCGCGGCGGGTGCTGGAGCTATCCACTTGTTGGAAGCGGTCGAACACCTTGTCCATGTCGGACTCGGCGATGCCGATGCCGGTATCTCTGATCTCGATGCAAACCCGGCCAGCGTCGGCATAGGCCCGCAGGCTGATGGCGCCTTGCGCGGTGAACTTTTCGGCGTTGGTCACCAGGTTGTCGAGGATCTGACCGATCCTCAGGGGGTCGGCCTGGATCGGCGGCAGGTCCGGCTCGACCTCGACGATCCATTCGATGGGTTTGCCCTCTAGTAGTTTGACCGCTCTGGCGCTGACCTCGGCGATCAACGGCGCGATTGGCACTTGCTCCAGGTTCAAGGTCAGGCTGCCGGCCTCGATCTTGGCCATGTCCAGGATGTCGTTGACCATAGTGAGCAGGTTTCGGCCGTTGTCGTAGATCGCCTGCACGTCTTCGAGCGTGTCGGGGTCTATGTCGCTGACGCCCATCAGCATCAGCTCGGCGTAGCCGATGATCGAGTTGAGGGGTGTGCGCAGCTCGTGACTCATATTGGCCAGAAACTCGCTCTTGAGGCGGTCCATCTGGCGCAATTGCTCGGCGGCCTGCTGGATTTCCTCAAAGTAGGCGGCGTTTTGCAGGGCGGTGGCGATTTGCCCGGCCAGGGAGCTGAGGGTGTCCAGTTCTATCTCGGTGAAGCGGCCGGGCTGATCGTCCTGTATGTTGAGCACGCCCAGCACCCTATCGCCGGCCACCAGGGGCGCCGACATGCTGGAGCGGGTCTGGGGCAACAGCGGGTTGGGCATAAAGTCGGATTCGAGGCTGGTGTCCTCCACCAGCAGGGTTTCCCGGTCGCGGGCGGCGCGGGCCACCAGACTCCTTTTAGTGTCGAGGGGGATGGAGTGGCCGCGCTCACGCAGCAACCGTCCCACCTCGCCGGAACCGGCCTGCACGATCAATTGGCCCCGGCCGCCGTGGTCGGTCTCGTCCAATATGTAGATGTGGACGTGGTAGAAGCCAAAGCGGTCACGGATCAGGTCAACCGCCTGTTGTAACAACTGTTGGGGGTCGAGCGTGCCGCCCATTTGCCGCGCGATGTCGGCGGCGGCGCGGAGCTGGCCGGTAAAGACGGTCAGCGCCTGGGTCTGCTCGGTGACGCGCGCGAGCAGGTCGCTGTTCTCGAAGAGGAAGGCGACCTGATCGGCCATCGTCTGGAAGAGGGCGACAGTCTCTTGGGTAAAGCGGCCTGCTTCGCGGCTTTGCGCGTCCAGCACGCCGATGACGTCGTCTCCCACTTTCAGGGGTACCGCCAACTCGGATTGAGTGTCGGGGAGCAGTGGGTTGGGTAAAAAGTCGGGGGACTGTCTGACGTCGGCCACCAGCACCGGCTCTTTATTGTGGATTGCTTTGGTCACCAGCGCGGGTTGGTCGAGCGGGATGCGGTGCTTTCGCTGCAAAAGTATGCGCCCGGCGTAGCCGGTGGACTGACGCAGGACGGCGGCTCGCCCCTCCTCGGTCCCCCCCGCTTGCGGGGGAGAAGTGAAGGGGGGGGCCACGATGTAAACCTGGACGTGGTAGAGGTGGAACTGGTCGCGGATCAGGTTCACCACCAGGTTGAGGAGTCTGTCGGGGCTGGTGCGTTCGCTGGCGGCAAAGGTGACGCGCTGGCTGGCCTCGATCTCGCGGGTGCGGGCGGCCAATTCGTCGCCGCGCTCTTCCAGCCCCTGTAATAGATTCCCTATCCGCTCTGCCATTGTGTTGAAACTGGATGCCAGTGCGCCGACCTCGTCCTCAGTCTCTATCTCGATCCGGTGGTCCAGGTCGCCTGCGCCGATGACGCTGGCGCCTTCTTCGAGCAGGCTGAGGGGTCTGGTGATGGTCCGTGAGATCAGCGTCCCCACCACGCCGCTCAGAGCGAGAGCGGCAACGAGAATCAACCCCAGAGCGATGAGCATGTTGTAGATGGTGGCATAGGCTTCATTCACGGGCACTGCCACCACTGCTATCCACTGGATGTTTTCTACCGTGATTGGCGCGTGGGCGCTGGTTACTCTTTCTCCCGTAAAGTCCACGTACGTGCCGGGTGCTTGCTCGCTTCCCTCTGTCAACGCTGCTTTTACTGCTGGTAGGCTGCTCAGGTCCGTGCCCCGGTGAGCGAAGAAGGTGGCCAGCGTCTTGTGCGCCAGGAGCGAGCCATCCTGATCCACGATGTAGGTATAGCCGCTCTCGCCAAGGCCCACCTCGGTGACTACTTTCCACATCTGGCGGACGCTCACCTGGGCCAGCAGAGCGCCTGCGACTCGTCCGTATTCGTCTTGCACGGGTACGGACACCGTCGCCATGGGCAGGCTGTATTCGGACAGGTAAACCGGGCCGATGAAATTGTCTCCGCGAATGGCTGCCTCGAACTCGGGCGTATGCGCTTGGCTGACGAGATCGCCCGCTGTATAGGTGCGGTACTCGGAGACTTTGACGACCTCGGTTCCTGCGTTGTCGAGCAGGGCAAGCTCGTCAAATACGTCTCCTCGATAGCTCAGCAGGTCTTCCATAGCTTCCTGCTGCTCCTGCGAGTTCAGCGCCGTCAGGTTCTGGACGTGCTCGAACAAGAGCATTTCTCGAATCGTTGCTTGGAGGTAAGAGGAGACGCTCTGGGATACCCTCTCGGCCGTTTTCTGCTGGCTCAGGTGTAGCGTCTGCTGTTGCGCTTGATAACTCCAGTAGGTCAGCGCGGCAGTAACTGCTACGAGCAGCGCGATGGTAAAGGCGAGGAGAGACCATCTGATCTTGACCGCCAGGCTGCCCCGTCGTTTTCTGGCCGGGGAAGAATTGCTGCCGGTAGACATATCACGATATCCTTTCCCGCGCTACCGGTCACTCCACGGGGGCACGGGGTAAACGGGTTCGGCGGCCGCGTATTCGGGCGGGTACACAGTGACAAACTGGCCGTTCTGTATCTGCATCACCACCATCTCGTGTTCGTTCTGGCCCGTCTGGTCGAATTTGATGGGGCCAAAAATGGTTTGTTCGATGTCGGTATCGCGCAGTGCGGCCTGGATTTTTTCCTTGTCTAACGAGTTTGCCCTTTCTAACACGTCAGCAGCCAGGTAGAGTGCGGTGTATGTTTCGGCGGCGTGGAGGCCAGGAAGCTCGCCATACCGTTCTTGATACTTGCGGGTGAACTCTTGCGCCCCAGGCCAATTGACGTCTGTAGCCCACTGGCTCACCGACACTACGTGTTCGGTGTCCGAACCTGCTTGCTCGATAAAGGCCGGTAAGGTAAATCCGGCCGCGCCTCCGGCGAACAGGTGGGCGTTCAGGTCAATCTCGTGAGATTGTTGCATCAACAAGACTGCATCGGCCAGATAGGAAACCGCAAAAACGACGTCGGGCTGGACCTCTTTGACGGTGGTCAACAACGGCGTGAGATCAGAGGCGTTGGCGTCGTAAGGTTCATAGGCCACGACTTCAAAGCCGCGTGCCTCGGCTGACTTTCTGGCTGCTCGCGCCGTGCTGGTGCCAAAGTCGGTGCTTTCAAAGAGAATGGCGACGGTCTGTGCGTCGGTCATTTCGCTCAAAAAGTCGAACATCGTTTCCGAGTACTGGCTGGAAGGGGCGTTGATGCGAAAGACCCACTCGTATCCCTGCTGCGTCAACGTGTCTGTGGCCGCGCAAGGGCTGATCAATGGTGTTTGATGGGCCTCTGTCACGCCGGCCATCGGAAAGGTGCAGTTACTGCTGTAGGAACCGAGCACCATGGGAACCTCGTCCTGGGTGATCAGTTGTTCGGCCGCGACGATGGCTTTCTCGGGTTCACTCTGATCGTCCACATAGATCAGTTCCAGAGAATGTCCCGACACGCCGCCGGCCGCGTTGATCTCTTCCAGGGCCAGTTCATACCCGTTCTTTTGCGCTTCACCAAAGGCGGCTTTCGACCCCGTGATGGAGGTCACGACCCCAAGGGTGATTGCTCCTTCTGGAAAGCCGGTGGCCGGCCCGGAGCTACAACCAATCAATAATACCAGCAACAATGTCCCATATACGACTCGCTGGATCATTTTTCCACGCATGATGTTCCTCCTTTTTCTCGATAGCTCTGCCGTTGAGCGGCAATTAGATGATCTGCACGTCTGACAGGATGGAGCCACTATACTCACTCCTTCACCTGTGCCGGGCCGTCAACCGGTCCGCCAATGCCACGAGCGTGCTCATAGCGACCGGCTTTTCCAGGAAAAAGTCCGCTCCCATTTCTTCACACATGTCCCGATACTGCGCCTGGCCCGATACCATGACGACTTGCGCGCCGCTGGTAAAGAGCGTTTCGGCGTATTCGTTCAGCAGGTCTGTGCCGCGAGCCTTGCCCATGTGGATGTCGCAGAGCAAGAGATCGAAGCGAGCTTGGGTTAGCAAGTCGCGGGCCTCTTGGATCGTTCCCGCCGGATGGACGTCGTACCCGGCTGCGCTAAGTGCTCTGTCGTAGAGGCGGCGTAGGTAGTCGTCGTCTTCTATGATGAGGATGCGTCGAGAAGCCTGGCGGTGGTTGGGGACATGATCTGTTCTTTGTGGCGTCGTTTTATCGCCAGCTTGTGTAAGCCTTTGGATGGCCGGCAATAGCTCGGTGCGCATATGCGACTTGGGTATGAATGTGTCCGCGCCGGCTTTCAATGCCGCGTCTTGAAAGCTCCTGGTGTTCATTACGGTCAGGGCGATGATGCTCGTCTGGGGCACTATCTCTCGTAGACGGGGAATAGCTTTCAGCCCAGGCAGGTCGGGCATGGCCAGGTCAATCAGGATGACCTGTGGTTGCAGGGCCTTGGCTTTTTCCAGGGCTTTTTTGCCTCCACTGGCCGTGCCAATGACAACTATCCCTTCGTGCGCCTCTAGAAACTGGGCCGTAACGCGCAGAAAAGTAGGATTGTCGTCTACGAGCATAACAGAGATAGGGGGCATATTTGTCTCCATTAGGATGATTCAAGATTTGGAGATTGGTGATTTGCTGAAAGGCCGTGCTTGCAATGGTAAGTATACTTTATGGGGGGGCGGTTGTGAAGAGTATAAACTGCGGTTTTTTGGAGGCGTGATTGGGGGAAAACTACGGTAGGAGGGGTGGTGAACTCGGTAGAAACCACGGATTACGGTTCACGCTCGTAACCGCTCAGGCCATTCTGGTTTGAACACAGAGAACGCGGATAAACTACATCCGACTGAGCCTGTTTTTCGCACTTTATGATAGCAAATGTTCGTAGTAAGCGCGGATGCAGACATCCGTCCGGAACGAAGTAGAGTGCCGTCGGGCGCCACTCCGCTACGCGCGGATACACGGTATCCGTCCGTGGCTGACTAGGAACCCCGTCCACACGAGAAATCTCAAAGTGCGAATGTATTGCTTCAGATGGAATTGGACAAATGCCCCACTTGAGTTAGTATACAGAC
>CAYMWP010000121.1:0-14064 GCA_964393895.1 uncultured Anaerolineales bacterium
TGTCGAAAAACTGGAACAGAAGCTAGGAGCGAATTAACGGAAACCTGTACTTAGCCCAACTGACGGGAATTTGGCAATCTCCTTGGAGCAAAACCCCGCGGTCCTGGAGAACCTACAAAAACAACTCCATAAAGACCTCGTCCTCGTACCGACCATCAATCTTGACCTGCCGCGCCAGCACCCCCTTGGGCGCAAAGCCCAGGCTGCGGTAGAAAGCCTGCCCCCTGACATTCCCTCCTCGCACGTAGATGACCAGTTTCTCATAGCCGTTGGCGCGGGCGAAGTCGAGCGTGTGCTGCGCCAACCGGCAGCCGAGGCCCATCCGCCGCCATTGGGGAAGAATGATGGTGCCCATCACGCCGACGTGGTCGAAAGAATCGGTGTACTTGGCCCACAGATCGAGAGACTGAAAGCCAACGACCCGCCCTTCCACCTCGGCCACAAAAATACCCTCGCGGTCGGAGAGCGCGGCGATGTACTCCCGCTCCTGCTGGGGCGTAAAAGCTCGATTCACGGCCGTGTAGACCCGCTCCGCACAGACCACCTCCCACACGGCCGAGATGCCCTCGGCGTCATCAGGCGTGGCGCGGCGTATAGTAACCTCCATCGGCATCCTCTCCTAAAAAACAAGGCGGCCCCTTGCAGAGCCGCCGATCGTGGCGGAGAGGGTGGGATTCGAACCCACGGAGCATTTCTGCTCACGCGCTCTCCAGGCGCGCGCATTAGGCCGGACTATGCTACCTCTCCCAACTCGTTACGGCGCAGATTATACCATCCTACAACACGCTTGGCAAGGGTACGTACCTCACGCTTCTCTCCGAATTGCCCACTCCCGCCTCCGATGGTAGAATAGCCCTCCGGAGCTAATAACTGCAAAGGAGACTGGGTCTATCATGAACATCGCCATCGTCGGCGCAGGAATCACCGGCCTCGCGGCCGCTTACGACTTGACCAAACGAGGCCACACCGTCACCCTCTATGAGGCGCGGCCCCAGGCCGGCGGACTGGCGGCCGGCTTCCGCGACGAGCGCTGGGAGTGGTGCCTCGACCACTTCTACCATCACTGGTTCGCCTCCGACGCCGATGTCGTCAACCTGATCGCGGAACTGGACGCGAGCGACCGGCTCTTCTTGCCGTGGCCCACCACCTCCATCTACCACCAGGGGCGGATTTATCCCCTCGATAGCCCCGTCCCCGCGCTCGAGTTCATCCCGCTCTCGCAATTGCACCGCGCCGTCCGCGTGCTCCAGTTCGCACCGTCGCCGCCGATAGACCGCTTGCGAGTCGGCTTGGTCTCGTTCTACCTGACTCTGACCAAAAATTGGCGCCCGCTGGAGCGCGTCTCGGCCGACGAGTGGCTGCGCCAGGCGGTCGGCGAACGGGCCTACAGTCTGTGGTGGAAGCCGCTCCTCATCAGCAAATTCGGCGAAGAGAACTACCGAGACGTGAATATGGCCTGGATGTGGGCCAGGTTGCACAAGCGCACCGCCCGCCTGGGTTACTTTGTCGGCGGGTTCCAGGCTTTCGCCGAGCTGTTGGTCGGGCGAGTGGAAGCGCAGGGCGGCAAAGTACAGTTGGAGACAGCGGTGCAATCCATCCGCCCCACCATTGACGGGCGCCTGCGACTGGAGACAACGGCCGTCACCGCCGAGCACGACCACGTCATCGCCACGTGCTCCCCCCAGGAAATGTTGCGGCTGGCCCCCAGCCTCCCCGCCGACTATGCCGCCAAGTTGAGCCAACTCAAGTCAATGGGCGCGCTAGTGCTGATTCTCGCTCTCAAGCATCGCCTGACCGGCGGCCACTATTGGATCAACGTACCGGCTGGGGAGGGGTTGCCCTTCATGGGGCTGGTCGAGCACACCAACTATGTCAGCCGCGAGCATTATGGGGGCGACCACCTGGTCTACTGCGGGGACTATTTGCCGCCCGACCATCCCTACTTTGACTATAGCAAAGAACAACTATTGGAGACCTACCTGCCGGGACTGGTCAAGATCAATCCAGATTTCGACCCCAATTGGGTGCGCGCCAGTTGGATGTTCGCCGAAAAGTACGCCCAGCCAGTGCCCACACTCGACCACTCGCGCAACATCCCCGCGCTCAAGACGCCCGTCCCCGGGCTGTGGCTGGCGAATATGAGCCAGGTCTACCCCTGGGACCGGGGCAGCAACTATGCGGTGGAGATGGGACGGCGGGTGGCAAAGGAGATAATGAAATGAAAGCGGCTATTCTCACCATCGGCGACGAACTGACCTGCGGCTACCGGCTGGACACCAACTCGCAGACCATCTCCCGCCGGTTGGCGCTCTTGCCGGCAAAAGTCGTCTTACACCTCAGCGTGGGGGATGAGATGGAGGCCATTCACGCAGGATTGCGCATCGCGCTGGAGGCGGTCGCTACGGACAGCGAGCCGTCCGTCGTCATCGTCACCGGCGGGCTGGGGCCGACCGAGGACGATCTGACCCGCCAGGCCATCGCCGCCTACTTTGGCCTGGGATTGGTGGAGGATGGAGAAACACTGGCCCGTATCAAGCAACTGTTCGCCCGCTTCGGGCGCGAGATGCCAGATAGCAACAGGATTCAGGCCCAGGCGCCCGCCGGCAGCACCGTCATCCACAACGACCGGGGCACCGCCGCCGGGTTCTACCTGCCGGCGGACGGAAAGCACATCTTTGTCACCCCCGGCATCCCCTACGAGATGGACGGTATGTTGGAGAATTTTATCCTGCCCCGGCTGCGAGAGTTGGTGGAGGACGGCCGCCACGTCCGGCGGGCGGCCCTCAAGGTCTACGGATTGCCCGAGTCGGGCATCAACGAGCACATCCGACCGCTGATGGCGCGAGGGCGCAACCCGCTCCTGGGCCTGCTGCCCCACCGGGGCACCATCACCGTCGAGGTCGTCGCCGCCGGCCGCACGCCGGAGGAGGCGGAAGCGCTGATCGAGGCCGACCTGGCGGCGCTGCGGGCTGAACTGGGCCGCCACGTCATCAGCGAGGATGAGCGTGACCTGCCCCAGGTGGTGGCCGATCTGCTGGTCGAGCGCGGTCTGACCATCGCCACGGCGGAACTGGGCAGCGGTGGGCTGGTGGCCGCCCGGCTGACCGGGCCGGAGGGCAACGAGCGTTGGTTCCGCCGTAGCATAGTGCCCGATCTGAAACTGGCGTCGCTGGGGTTGCCCAAGGACCAAAACCTGGCAGACGAGGAAACCGCGCTGACGATGGCGTCGGTCGCGCGGCAGGCAGCCGAGGCCGACATCGGCGTGGGCGTGGGGGCGATCGCCGTTCCCGCAGACAGCACCCCCCAGCGGCCTTATGGCGTGGTTCACGTGGCGGTGAACCTGCGAGGTCGGGAGGTCTGCCGTCGCCTCAGTCTTAACGGCGACCGCGTCCGCGTGCGACAGTGGGCCGCCGACGCCGCCCTGGCACTGGTGCGGCTGCAGGTGCTGGAGCAGGTCGAACCCGACAACAACGCTTGACGTGCTCGCCTCTTTTGGTGTATACTGTGAGCAGCAAAGGAAAAAGGAGAGAACCGATGCCCGAGCAATCGCTTGACCTAACCATCTCCCTGCAGGACGAGGTAGACGATGAGGAGTTGGAACTCCTCACCCGCCAACTGCGCGACGAGATTTACGAACTGGGCATCGCAACGGCAAAGTTGGCGCGAGACACCGAGTTGCCTCCGGCGGCCAAAGGCGACCCCATCGCCGTCGGCGGCATCGTCATCGACTTGGCCTCGGCCGGCGTGTTCACTGGCCTGGTAGAGCTGCTCAAATCCTGGGCGCTGCGCCGCGAGGGACGCACGGTCACCCTCAAGGCCAGGGTCGGCGAGCGGGAGGTCGAGCTGGCCTACTCCCCGGCCGAGACCTCGCCCGAGGAGATGACGCGCTTTGTCAACACGCTCGTCGGCACGCTACAGCAGGGAGAAGCAAGCTCGGCGGGAGGGTAGCTCAAGGTGATTGCAGAAGGCGAACGGCTGGCCTCATCGTCGCCAGCAGTGAGTTCGGCGACGAAACGCTCCAACAATTGGTCGCGCCCGGCCAGGACGCGGCCGACCTGGCGCGCGTGTTGGAAGACGCCGCCATTCGTTTTCACCAACAACGGGTGTGCATCAACCTGACCTCACTCCTCCACCCCACTCGCCGCCAGTTCCAACTGCCTTTGGTAGAGCTGGCTATACAGCCCACCCTGGGCCAGCAACTCGTGGTGATCCCCCACCTCGCGGATACGCCCCTCCTCCAGCGCGATGATCTTGTCGGCGTTGCGGATGGTGCTCAACCGGTGGGCGATGACCAGCGAGGTGCGCCCCTTTAGCACCTCCTCCAGCGCCTGCTGGATCAGGTACTCCGCCTCGGCATCCACCGACGAGGTGGCCTCGTCCAGGATCAGGATGCGCGGGTCGGCCAGGATCGCCCTGGCCAACGCCAGCCGCTGCTTTTGCCCGCCGCTCAGCTTGACCCCCCGCTCGCCGATCTCGGTGTCGTAGCCGTCAGGCAATTGCTGGACGAACTCGTGGGCGTAGGCGGTCTTGGCGGCGGCGGTCATCTCCTCCTCGCTGGCATCGGGCTTGCCGTAGAGCAAGTTATCGCGCACGGTGGTGTTGAAGAGGAACGTATCCTGAAGCACCACGGCCACGTGCTGGCGCAACGATTTAACCTGCACGCTGCTCTGCAGGTCGTGACCGTCCACCAGGACACGGCCGTGGATGGGATCGTAGAAGCGGCATAGCAGGTTGGCGATACTGGTCTTGCCCGCCCCGCTGGGCCCCACCAGCGCCACCACCTCGCCGGGGGCCATGCGGAACTTGACGTCGTGCAACACCTCACCGCCGTCCCCGTAGCGGAAATGCACATCGTCGAATACCACATCCCCCTCAATCTCGTCCAGCACGATCGCGTCCGGCGCATCCTGGATCTCGGGATCTTGGTCCAACAATTCAAAGATACGCTCTCCGGCGGCGATGGCCTGCTGAAAGACGTTGTCCACCTCCGTCAACCGCCGCAGAGGTTCGTAGAAGGAGATGATGTAAGCCAGGAAAGCCACCAGCGTCCCCAGCGAGAGTTGACCCTCGACGACCATCCGCGCCCCCCAACCGAGCACCAGCACACCCCCCAGAGCGGACACGAAATTCAGAGCGGGAAAAAAGGTAGACCAGGTGCGAATACCCCGCACCCGTTCCCGGTAGTAATGTTCGCTGGTACTGCGGAAGCGCGCCAGTTCCGCCTCCTCCTGCCCAAACGCCTGGATGACGCGGATGCCGGCCAGGTCGTCTTGCAGCCGGGCGTTGATGTCGCCCAGCCGGTCGCGCACCCGGCGGTAGATGGGGCGCGCGCGCTGGTTGAACCACCGCAAGCCGAGGGTCATGATCGGCAGCGGGATCAACGCAGTCAGAGCCAGTCGCCAGTCGAGCGCCAGCAGCACCAGCGACGCCCCCACCAACTGTAGCAGATCCACAGCCGTCAGCGCGACGCCGTGGGTGACGAATTGCTCCAGCGCGTTGACGTCGTTGGTCACTCGCGACATCAACTCGCCGGTGGAGGTACGCTCAAAGTAGGAGAGGGAGAGCCGCTGCAAGTGGGCATAGATACGCACTCGCAGGTCAAAGATGAAACGCTCGCCCAGCGCGTGGCGGATGTACAGATCGCCAAAACCCACGAACCGCAAAAGGGCATAGACGCCGATCAGTACGGCGATCATCGCGCCAAGGCGGGAGAGATCGCGCTCGCCAATCACCTGGTCCACGATCTCCCGTTGAAAGAGGGGCGGAAGCAGGCTCAGGCCGGTGTGCAACAACAGCAACACACCCGTGGCGACCAGCGTCCTCCAATACGGTCGCACGTAGCCAAAGAGGCGTTTCAACACGCGCATAGAGATTGCGTCTGTCGGGATATGTTACGAGCCACCCTCTGCTGGTCTCTACTCAAAAAGTTGGGGGAAAAGTAGGGCGGAATGCCATTCCGCCTTACATTACCCGGTTTATTGAGATGATACCTCTGCTGACCGGCAGGTGACGTGTAGAAAGGCAAAGTCACCACGCGGGGGGATCAGGTCAACGACCTCCACCACCTCACACAACTCGTCGCTCAGCGTCACCCGGTCTCCTACGCGCGGCGGGGAATCCAGGTTGACGATCGCGCCTAGATGCGGCTTCCCAACGACGACGTAGCTCACCTTGTAGATCATACCGCGCCTCCTGCCATTCCCACCTGCAAGTTACGGTGGCGCAGCTTGAACGACAGATCGAAGGCAATGTTGCGCATTACGGTAAAACCGATATCGGTATCCTCGTTGCAGAGGGCCCAAAACTCCTCGCGGGGGATGACGTGGAGCGTGGTGCCATCCTGCACGCAGCGCACCGTCGCCGAGCGCGCCCCACGGTCTACCAACGCCATCTCGCCGAACGTCTGCCCCTGCCCCAGCCGCACGATTGAACTCGGTTGAGGCGCGTCCGGCATGCTCGTAGAGATTTCGACCTCGACCATGCCCTCACAAATGACGTATATCTCGTCGGAGGGATCGCCCTCGCTGATGACGACGTCACCGCTGTCGTAAACGACCTCGTGACCCAGGGCGGCGATTTGCTCGACCTTTTCAGGGCCGAGTTCGGCGAACAACTCGCTGCGTTGCAATAAATCGGTAACTGACATATCTACTCTCCTTTTCCGATTCCAACCGCCAGAAACGCCCGTGCCCGCGCGACGTAGTGAGCAGCGTCACTGTGCAGACGCTCAACTTCCTCCGCCGCAAGTTCTCGTACCACTCGCGCCGGCACACCCAACGCCAGATGTCGAGGAGGGACGATCATTCCAGTGGTCAGCAACGCCCCAGCCCCGACCATTGCCTCCCGCCCCACGACCGCGCCGTTCAGCACAATGGCCCCGATGCCAACCAACGCGCCATCCTCGACCGTCGCGCTGTGCAACACTGCCCGGTGGCCCACAGTCACCCCCTCGCCCAACGTGCAAGGTTGCCCCTCGTCCACGTGAATCACGGCGAGGTCCTGAACGTTAGTGCGCGAGCCAACGACGATGGGCGCGTTGTCGCCTCGCAGCACACAGCCAAACCAGATGCTCGCCCCGGCAGCGACGCGCACCTCGCCGACGAGGGTCGCGTTCGGCGCGACGTAGGCGGTCGGGTGCACGAGTTCGGGATGGTAGGCAATGTCCATCATCGTTATTGTACCACAAAAACGGGAAAGGTGCGACGCGGTTTTACAAGTACGTCGCACATCACCGCGATTTGCCCTCCACCTCACAATCGGGGTATAATACGGGAACGATGGCAGGCATAGAGAAACACTGCGTCAAAATGAACATTCACGACCAGAAGAGTGATTTTGCCTACTGGCAAACACAGACCTATCAGGCTCGCCTGGCAGCATTAGAGCAGATGCGGCGAGAATATCACCAGTGGCGGTACGGTGCTGAACCAAGACTTCAAAGAGTTTATACAATCGTTAAACGATAACCACGTGCGATACCTGGTCATCGGCGGCTATGCCGTCGCTTTGCACGGTTATCCACGCTACACCAAAGACATGGACGTATGGATCGAGATGAGCCAGGCAAACGGAGCAAATATGGTACAGGCGTTAGAACAATTCGGCTTCGGCTCATTGGGGCTGCAAGCCGCCGACTTTCTGGCACCCGACCAGGTCATCCAATTGGGATACCCGCCCAACCGCATAGACCTGATCACGACACCGCCAGGGGTGGATTTCGAGAGTTGTTATGCGTCACGGGTCGAGGTTGTGCTGGACGAGGTAACAGTGAACTTTATTGATTTGGACAATCTCAAAAAGAACAAGCAGGCAGCGGGACGGCTACAAGATTTAGCAGACCTGGAAAACCTGGCTTAAATCGTCACCCGTGGAGCACCCGGAACGAGGACTCGTGACATGAAATGTCCAATCTGTAACGCAGAAAACGCGCCCGACGCCAGCAGTTGCAGCCAGTGTGGATTCAGCCTCGGCCTCAGCCAGGCGACCTGGCCGGATTTTCCCACCATAGAAATGCCCGAGCCGGCCGGCATGACCGGCTGGCCCGAACCACCGGCAATAGAGATTCCGTCCGCGCCAATCGAGGTCAAAGAAGAAGAGATCAAAGCGGCTGCGGTGGACACACCGCCGCCCGACCAACCCTCCGACGACGAACTGGCCCGCGAGCACGTCGCGCGGGGATTCGAGGCCATCCGCCAGGGGATGCTCGACCAGGCCCAATGGGAGTTAGAGCAGGCCCGCGATCTGGCGGATAACGAGGACATCTTCCACCTGGCCCAGCGCCAACTGAGCGAATTAGCCAGCGCCGCAGCGCCAACCGTGCAGAGACAACCGGCCCCCATTACGCCCGCGAGACGCCCTCCCATCAAACCGTCCCCTTCCACTTTGGCGCTCGACCAGATCCTGCCAGCGCATTGGGTCCCCACGGCGCGCATCGGCCTGATCGCGGGCGCGGTGAACATCGCACTCACCGGTTGTGGGGCGGCCTCCTGCTTTGGCTTTTTCCTCTCCATGTCCGTCGCCTTCGTCACCGGAGTGCTAATCGCGCGCCAGGTCGGCCAGGACCAGCAAAGTTTAGATGCCACTCACGCCCTAGCCGCAGGGGGCGTCGCCGGATTGGGTGGCTGGCTGGGACAGGTGATCGGGAGCATCGCCTGGGCGGCAGCTCTGAGTAACACTCAGTCCGACGCCTCAGCATGGCCGTTCGTGGCTTGCCTGGCGGGGATCGTGTACATCCCCGTGGCGACAGCTCTCAGCGCCCTGGGATGGAAAGTGGGCATGCCGAGGCAAAAATGACCAGCAAACCCCGAAAACCCAAGACCCCACCCTACTCTGACATTGACCTCGATCGCTGGCGCGAATACGACCACGTGCGCACCGACTCCCTGTGGTTGATCGAGGCCCGCGACCGCACCGGCGGTCATCAACTGGACTATCACGGCAACTTTATCCCCCAGATCGCCGCCCAGACCTATCTGCGCTATACGAAGGAAAACGACATCGTTCTCGACCTGTTCCTCGGTTCGGGGACCTCGGCCATCGAGGCTGCGCGGCTGAAGCGGCGGCTGGTCGGCGTCGAACTGAAACCCGACCTGGTAGAGTACGTGCGGACAAAAATCTCCCCCACCCTGCTGGATGACCGCATCCGCCTTCTACAGGGCGATTCCGCCGCCGAAAAGACGGCAACACGCGTGCGGGAAACACTCGCGGCAATGGGCGCCGAGCACGCTCAATTCCTGGTGCTGCATCCGCCCTACCACGACATCATCCCCTTTTCCGACGATCCGGCCGATCTCTCCAACGCCCCCAGCCTGGAGAGCTTTCTCAACCTGTTCGAGATCGTATCCCGTCACGGCTTTGACCTGTTAGAGCCGGACCGCTTTGCCGCGCTGGTCATCGGAGACAAATACACCCAGGGCAAGTTGATCCCGCTAGGTTTTTATTGCCTGGAACGGATGCAGCGGGTTGGCTTTCGCACCAAAGCCATCGTGGTCAAAAACATCACGGGCAACGAAAGGGGTAAAGGACGAGACAGCAACCTGTGGCGTTACCGCGCGCTGGCGGGCGGCTTTTACATATTCAAGCACGAGTACGTCATCATCTTTCAGAAACCCGCCGCCCCCACCGACGTGCGGAGCGAGTTGCTCAAGGTAAAGCAAATGCCCCCCTGGGGCCGGGTGCAAGGGGACGAATGGGACCGCGCCAGCCGCTTCATCTACCGCATCCGTGAGCTGGACGGGCTGCGCCGCGAGACGAAGCGCGTGGCGGCCGAGAGAAAGCTGCCCCTGCGCGACTTTGGCAGTTACGTCATCCGCCGCTGGTACAATTTTCACACCCACCAGGCCGCGCTCGACCTCATCCTGGCCCACCCGCGCACCCGATCCGAGCCCGACCCTTTCCATCACACGTTGGATTTTTACCTGGATGGGGAGGGATTCGACCTCAAGCTGACGACCCTGCCGCGCGGCTTTGACCACGACATCGCTTATGCCCGCGCCCACCCGGAAGAACTGGCCCGCTGGCTGTACGTCCACCAGTCGAAGCAAGGTCGCTTCCACGGAGCCAACCGGCTGTTCGTCGTCCTGCACCACGAGGCCGACCCTGACCGCGCGTGGGAGCTGCGCCGCGATTTTGAGCGGCTGGAGCAGGCCATCCACGCCTTCCTCGACGAGCCGCGTCTGATGCGCGTCGAGTTCGAGGATCAAGAGAAAAGATACCGGCCGCTGGCCGGCGTCGCCTTTTGCGTACGGGAGTGAGGCCGCCCACTCCAGTCCCGCCCGAATCCACTCTGCGATCTCTTCCCTGCGCGGAACCCGGCCCGACGATTTGACCTCTTCGTCTATCACCAGCGCGGGCGGGCCAGGGTGTTGATCGCCGGTCCCACGAACAGGAACGTGATCGCCGGCCCCATTCTTGTAGATGCTGGCAAAGAGCGGCATGATGGTGCAGGAGCAGACCGCCAGCACGAAGCCGCCCAACGCCGACGCCGGATCAGAGATCCATCTGGGCGCATCACGGCCCAAGTACTGCGTGATGGCCCAGCAATTCCCGTTTTGAAGCCAAGTTTCACCTCTGCGAGTCTCAGCCAGCGCACCTGGGACACGGGCACGCCGCCGGGACAGCACGTTCCTCCGCCGGCCCCAGGGCATCCTCCAGCAACTGCGTTATCAATGGATCACTCAGCCGATAATAGACGAGTAATCCATCCTTGCGGTCTGCGACCACTCCGGCTTCCCGCAGTACCCGCAACTGCTGGGAGACGTAGGGCTGGGGCCTCCCCAGCACCGCCTGCAGATGGCAGACGCAAGCCTCGTCTCGCCGCAACTCGTTCAGGATACGCAGCCGGGCCGGATGGGAGAGTAGGTGGAATCTCTTAGCTGCCTGACGGTAGGAATGTTGCTCCATTTTTACCACTATATGCGGAAAAGCGCATACGTTATACGACGAGCAAAAATTTTGTATGATCTGGTTTCACATCGCCTACTTCAGTACAATCACCGCCACCTCTGCCCCCGCCGGCAGGTGGTCCGCCTCCTCCGGGATGACGGCCAACCCGTCGGCCTGGACCAACGAGTTGAGGATGCCAGAGCCCTGGTCGCCGGTCAGCGTGACTTCGTAGCCCACCTCCGTCTCGCGCAGGCGCACCCGCAAGTAGTGGCGGCGGCCATCCTTGCGCGCGATGGGTTGAGTCAGACGGGCTGCTACCCTGGGGCGCGACCAGTCGGTAAAGCCCTGCATCTTTAAGAGCGCCGGGCGGCCAAAGAGCTCGGTACTGATCATGGCCGCCACCGGGTTGCCGGGCAGCCCCAGCAGTGGTATGCCGCCAATCATGCCAAAGGCCAGCGGTCGCCCCGGCTTCATATTGAGCGACCAAAAGTGCATCTCCCCCTCGGCCGCCAGCACCTGCTTGACCAGGTCAAAGTCGCCCACTGAGACGCCGCCGGAGGTGATGATCATATCCGCGCCCTGCGCCAGCGCCTCCCGCATCCCCTGCCGGACCAACGTCTCCTGGTCGCGGGCCACGCCCAGGAGGAGCGGCAGCCCGCCGAACGTCTGCACCTGCGCGGCGACAGTGTAAGAGTTGGCGTCGCGAATCTGGCCTGGGCCGGGAGATTGGCCGGGCGGCACGACCTCGTCGCCGGTAGCCAGGATCGCCACGCGGGGTCGCCGCACCACCAGCACCTCCATCCGCCCCACCGCCGCCAGCATACCGATCTCTTGCGGGCGCAGCACCCTGCCCGACGCCAGCACCACCTGGCCCACCCGCACGTCCTCGCCCGCCAGCCGGACGTTCTTGCCGGTGGGATACGACTCTAGCACCTCGGCCCAATCGCCATCTTGGCGCGTGTCCTCGAAGCGCACGACCGTATCGGCGCCGGCTGGAACCGGCGCGCCGGTCATGATGCGCAGCGCCTCCCCCGGCCCGACGGTCACGTCAGAAACGTGCCCGGCGGCGACCTCGCCCACGACCCGCAGCCGGGCCGGGGCTTGGGCCACATCCGCGCCGCGCGCGGCGTAGCCGTCCATCGCCGAGTTGGTCAGCGGGGGGATGTCCCGGTCAGCGGCGACTTCCTCGGCCAGCACGCGGCCAGCCGCCTCCAGCAAAGGAGTGCGCTCCGGCTCCAAGAGGCGCACCGTCGCCAGGATACGCTCCCGCGCCTCCTCGACACTCAGCACGGGACGGCGCTCGTCAGGCACGACGCGTCTCCTCCTGACGATGGTGCTCGGTGTGCACGCCTCGCAGCATCTTGATGGCGTGGGGCAGAATGGGAGCCAGCGTCTCCATCCCCTCGCGCACTGCCTTGGGACTGCCAGGCAGGTTGACGATCAGCGTCCCTCCGCGAATACCCGCCACACCCCGCGAGATGACGGCCAGCGGGGTCTTGCGGTACCCCTCGAAGCGCAGCAGTTCGGCCAAGCCCGGCATCTCGCGTTCGATGACAACCAGCGTCGCCTCCGGAGTGACGTCGCGAGGAGTTGGCCCGGTGCCGCCGGTGGTCACGACCAGGTCTACGCGCACCTCGTCGGCCAGGCGAAGCAAAACTCGCTCAATCTCAACCCGCTCGTCAGGCACAATCTCCCGGCTCACGACCTCGGCTCCCATCTGGCGCAACAGATCGGCCAGCAGTGGCCCGCTGACGTCCTCGCGCTCTCCCGCGTATCCCTTGTCGCTCACAGTCACCACGCCCGCTCGAATTGGCTCCATACTCCACTCCTGATTCTCATCGCCCACTGCTCATTGTTCATTGACAATTATACCCCTTCTCCTCCAATCCGCAATCACACACTTGCAGACTGGCCCCATTATGGTACACTTTCCCCATCTACTCAAACGGAGGTAAACGATGGCACAGATCTTTCTGGATACCGCAAACGTCGAAGAGATCCGCGAGGCGGCCAGTTGGGGCGTACTCGACGGTGTGACCACCAACCCCACGCTGATGATGCGCGCCGGCGCCGCCGACCTCAAGGCCAATACTCTCAAGATCGTCGAGATCGTGCAGGGGCCGGTCAGCGCGGAGGTTCTCAGCACCGACGCTGCCGGGATGATCGAGGAAGCGCAGGAGATCCTTGCCTGGTCGGAGCACGTCTACGTCAAAATTCCCACTACCGTCGAGGGGCTGAAAGCTATGCAGGAGATCTCCTCCTGGCCCAACGGGCGCATCAACGCCACCCTGATCTTTTCCCCGACTCAGGCTTACCTGGTGGCGCGGGCGGGAGCCAGCTTTGCCTCCATCTTTGTGGGGCGCATGGACGACGCGGGACTGGATGGGATGGAGGTGGTGCGCCAGACGAGAGAGATATTCGATAACTATGGCTTCGAATGCCAGGTTTTGGCCGCCAGCATCCGCCACAACGGGCACGTCCTGGATTCGCTGCTGGCCGGGGCCGACATCCTCACCGTGCCCTTTGGCGTGCTGCAAAAGATGATCTACAGCCCCTTCACCGACGTGGGGGTAGAGCGCTTCCTGGCCGATTGGGGGAAGGTGGCGGGGAAATAACAGGGTCTCAGATTGGCACCAGACCCAGGCTAATCTTTAACGTCTCATCTACGCGGAAATGGTTGGGCTATACTGGTTGCCGATGTCATTTTGAATGACGAGGGCGGGGCGGACTCTACCTTGCTCGTGGCCTCGCACCGGTTCAAAGTCCACACTGAAACCATCGCCGCGCCGGTATTGTTTAGCCACCGGCATGTCCCCCTGCATCGCAGGGCTGCACATAGCGCGACCAAGTCTCTTCTTCGATGGCTTGCCATTCCTCTGCCATCTCTCGATCCAACTCTGCGTCGGCCAGGTAGCCGACCTTGAGCCACTCGCGCAGAGTATAGTGGTGGCGGGCGGCGAAAGTACTCTAATGCCTCGCTCACAAAACGACTGATCCCTCGCCGCGGGGCCATCTCACGGATGCTCTCCAGCAGGTCTTTGGGCAAGGTCAGGGTGACTTTTTCTGTAGCAGTCATCGTTACCTCCTGATAGTGCATTTCAAGTGGTATGAATTGAGTGTGTTTCAAATGAGTTAGGTGCGACGCACTTGGTTCAAGATTCGTCCGGTTATACGCGCGAA
>CAYMWP010000122.1:0-13945 GCA_964393895.1 uncultured Anaerolineales bacterium
GCGGAACGAATTTATGCATCGCTGCACTTGGCCGGATTTGGAACGTCAAAAAGCATCGGCTGAAGCCTCCAATCCGGTAAAATGAGAATTGCTGGTTTTCTAATGCATCTCTAACGCTGCTCTTACGTCAATCTAATGCTGGTGTCTGATAATATGGATGATTGTGGCCGTAAAGTTTGGTCATAAAACTAATTTTGAGGAGGTGCAGAGATGACTAACCTGGTACGTTGGGAACCATTCCGTGACCTAGTCAGTTTGCGGGAAGCGATGGATCACCTTTTTGAGGAAAGCGTCGTGCGCCCCCGGGCTGGGTGGCCGGTTCCGGTCGGGGCTGATGCACTGGCCGTGGATATGTACGAGACCGACGACGCCATAGTCGTCAAGTCGGCAGTCCCCGGAGTGAAGGCCGATGACCTGGACATCAGTATTGTTGGCGACACGCTTACCATCAAGGGGGAAACCAAGTTCGAGGAGGAGGTCAAAGAGGAGAACTTTATCCATCGTGAGCGAAGCTATGGCTCCTTCTGTCGCTCGTTGGCTATCCCCTTCCCGGTCGTGGCTGGCAAGGCGGAGGCCGAGTTCGAGAATGGCGTTCTCACCCTGACGCTGCCCAAGGCCGAAGAGGTCAAGCCCAAGGCGATCAAGGTCAAGGCAAAGGGCAAAAAGTAAACTGATCTGGGGGTGTTACTCCCCCCACTATAAAATTGAGGAGGTGACTGAAATGACACTAGTACGCTGGAATCCGTGGCGCGAGACTGTGACCTTGCGCGATGCGATGGATCAACTATTCGAAGAGAGCTTTATCCGCCCGGGGTCGAGGCCAAGCCGGGGCGATGGCTCGCGGGAGCAGCCGTATCGCCTTCCGTTGGACGCATACACGACCCCGGAGGAGATCGTCGTCATTGCGTCATTGCCGGGGCTGACCCCCGACGAGGTGGACATTGTCATCGAAGATGACGCGCTCACCATCCGCGGCGAATTGCGGGCTCCTTTAGAGAACGTCGAGTACCTGTTCCGGGAGCGGGGTTACGGCGCGATATCGCGCACGCTGATGTTGAACGTTCCGGTGCAGGCGGACAAGGCCGAGGCAGTCTTTGAGAACGGCGTGTTGACGCTCACGCTGCCCAAGGCCGAAGAGACCAAGCCCAAGGTCATCAAGGTCAAGAGCAAGTAAGCGCCGGCTGTGACGGTCGGGGCGAACAGATAAACGGAGCAGGCCGCGTGGTCCTGCTCCGTTCTTTTGCGTATGGCTGCTCCTCGCACTGCGAGCATAATCACGCTCCCTTGCCCTACACGCGGCGCTGGGGTATAATCGGCGGCGCAGTAGCGGAGGATATGGAGTATGACAAGCATGGGTTCAGGGGGGCAAACCGGCGGAGGGGGCGCCTCTCAGATTCTCGTTTTCGGGGGAGTGTTGCTGCTCGTCGCTGGCGGGATGCTGGCCTACCCCTACGTGAGTTCTCGCCTGGCGGGCATCTCGCCCGCGCCCACTCTGGCGCCAACTTTCTCGCCCCCCCACACTCCCACACCCTCACTCTCCCACACTCCCACACCATCACTCCCCCACATTTCCACTCCCACTCCCCCCCATACTCCCACACTCACACCTACCCCTGCCTTGCCCACTCACATAGCCATCCCGGTCATCGGCGTGGATGCCCCTGTCGTCCCCGTCTCTTGGAGCGCAGCGGACGTCGGCGACCAGATGCAGGCGGCGTGGGACGTGCCGGACGAGTACGCGGCCGGCTGGCACGAGACCTCCGCGCCGTTGGGCGTGCCCGGCAACACCGTGCTCAACGGGCACAACACCGCCAATGGCGAGATCTTTCGCGATCTGTACGCGCTGGAAGCGGGGGACGTCATCACCGTCAGTTCGGGCGACGTTGCCTATACCTACGCCGTATCCGAGACGCTGATCCTGCCGGAGGCCGGCCAGCCGCTGGAGGTGCGTCTGGAGAACGCGCGTTACATCCTGCCCACCGACGACGAACGTCTTACTCTCGTCACCTGCCATCCCTATGGCAGCCTGCGCTACCGGCTGATCGTCATCGCCCGTCCGAGTGGCGAATAGCGATGGCCCGCCTCTTGTACGTTCTGAGGACCCAATGAACAACACACCAGATTCTTTACGTTTTACGGATTACGGACCACGTTCCACCTTTGACGTCTCACGTCTGATCTCTCGCCTGCGCCGCAACCACGCGCTGGAGCACGCGACGATGACGGTCCTCAGCGAGCGCCAGCGCGGCCTGCGGCTGGTAGGGCGCTCGTCGCTGTGGGGTTTCTACATCTACGGCGCTGTGTCCACCGAGAGCCTGCTCGCCGCTGCCCAGGAGGGACTGCGACGGCTAAAGGCCGGCCAGCGGCGGATGGCGATCCATCCCAACTGTGGCACCAACCTGGCCGTGGCCGGGATACTGGCTGGATTGGGCGCTTTCCTGACCCTCGGCATTTCTATTAGAAACCGGGTTTCTCAGAAGAAATTTGGTTTCTGGGAATGGCTCGCCCATTTGCCGCTCGCCTGCACCGCTGCGATGCTGGGCATCGTCGTGGCCCGTCCGCTAGGCCCTGCCCTCCAGGCCCACGTGACCACCCAGGCCGACGTCGGCGATTTGGCGCTGGTCGGCGTCACGCGGGAGGAGAAGGGGGGCGTCGTCGTGCATCACGTTCGCACCGAGGGATAACGTGATACACAGCCAGCAACTCTCATTTTACCGGATTCGAGGCTTCAGCCGGTGCTTTTTGACGTTCCAAATCCGGCTAAAGCCTCCAATCCACTCCACTCGCCTATGGCATCATAATGAGAATTGCTGACACAACGTGCGTTTCTGGAGTGCCAGATGACCAAACCTGCGCCTACCTTCTACGTCTTTCACGGCGACGACGAGTTCACCCGCGCCGAGGTCTTGGCCGAATTTAAGCGCAAGCTCGGTCCGCCGGACACCGTGGATCTGAACACCACTTTCCTCGACGGCAAGTCTCTGACGCTGGGCGAGCTGCGTCACGCTTGCGACGCTATCCCTTTCCTGGTCGAGAAGCGACTGGTCATAGTCGCCGGCCTGCTAGGGCGGTTGACTGCTCGAGAAAAGTTATCCCAGGATCTGGCCGACTATTTGCCCCGCCTGCCCGAGACGACGCGCCTGGTGTTCGTCGAAGAGAAATCCCTGCCCGCTAAACATCCCATTCTGAGGTTGGCTCAACAGCAGGAGCGGGGGTACGTCAAGCGGTTCGATCCGCCGGATGAAAAAGCGCTGCCCCGTTGGGTCGAGGAGCGCGTCCGCAAGCACGGCGGTGAGATCGAACCCCAGGCCGCCCGCCAACTGGCCGCCGTCGTTGGCGCCGATCTGCGGTTGCTCGACCAGGAGATCGTCAAGTTGGTCACGTACGCCAACGCGGAGCGGGTCATCGCCAAGCAAGACGTGGACACACTGTCGCCCTACGCCCAGGCCGCCGTCATCTTTGATCTGGTGGATGCGCTCGGCCGGCGAGAGGGGAGCACGGCCGCGCGAACGCTCCATCGTTTGCTGGAGGCGGGGGAGCATACCCTGGGGCTGCTGGGCATGATCGTGCGCCAGTTTCGACTGCTGATCCAGGTCAAAGAGCTGAAGGCGCGAGGGGCCAACAAATCGGCCATCGCCAGGTCGCTGGGGCTGCACCCTTTTCCCGCCGGCAAGCTGTATGACCAGGCGACAGGCTTTACCGCGGCCCAATTGGAGACGGTGTACCGTCACCTTTTGGACACTGACGTAGCCATCAAGAGCGGAGAGATCGAAGCGGAGGCGGCGCTCGATATGTTGGTGGCGGGACTGGCGGCCCCGGAATGAAAAAAGCCCCGGGGCTTGCGCCGCCGGGGCTGGAGAGGCGTCTGGTAACTCTTTACAGGAATGCTTCCGTGTCGTCGGCCTCTGCCTCGAACTCGGCAGCGCCAGGCGTGACTTGAGCTTCGAGCCCTATGACGTCCACGGCTTGAGGGCCCTTGGGCGTGTCCTCTACGGTGAATTCCACCCGTTGTCCCTCATCCAGATTCCGGTAGCCCTCGCCACGGATGGAGGAGTAGTGAACAAAGACGTCTTCCTCCTGATCGTCGGGGCGGACGAACCCGAACCCCTTTACGCGGCTGAACCACTGAACGGTTCCGGTAGTGCGACCATTATCCATATTTTCGTTCCTCCTTGCTGACTTGCTGATATGCTTTCTTGGCCCAGATAGGATGTCTCCTTTGCCCTCTCCGTACATAGAGACAGTCCTGTCGGGAGCCTCACAACGGGCGGAAAGATACCACGCTTTCGATGACTTGTCAAGTTCGGCGGAAGCGGAAGGTGGCATAATACCGCTGGCGTGTTTCGAGAGGAGTGGACAATGACAGAGACTTTGGCCCTCATCCCGGCCTGGAACGAGGCCACCCGCATCGGCCCGGTGGTGGAGGCGGCGCGCGCTCACTTGCCGGTGCTGGTGGTGGACGACGGCTCCCACGACGAAACGTCCGCCGTAGCCGAGGCCGCCGGCGCGACGGTGGTGAGCCATCCCCGGAACCGGGGCAAAGGCGCGGCGCTGATGACCGGATTCACCTGGGCGCTGGAACGCGGCTACGAGGCCGTCATCACCCTTGACGCCGACGGCCAGCACGACCCGGAAGAAATTCCCAAGTTTCTTGCCGCCTACGAGGCCGGTGCGGGAGACCTGATCATCGGGCGGCGCGATTTTAGCCTGGCTCCCTGGCCCCGCCGGTGGAGCAACCCGACCGGCGACCGGTTGCTATCTTGGGCGCTGGGCATTCCCATCTATGACAATCAGAATGGCTACCGATTGTACAGTCGCCCCTTGCTGGAGGGGCTTGACCTGACCACCACCGGGTTCGAGTGGGAGGTTGACGTCATCGTCCAGGCGGTATGCTGGCGACCGCAGCGGTCGCACGGGATGCGCATCGGCTGGGTGGAGATACGCACCATCTATGACACCGGCAAGGTGAGCTACTTCCATCCGGTGAAGGACACTGCCCGTTTCTTGGGGACGGTGTGGCGCGCCTGGCGGCGAAGAGTGAAGATAAAGCGTGAAACGTAAAACGTGATCTGGCGGCCTGACTGGAAGCTCAGATCAGTGTTTTATCTGCGTCCACCCGCGTTCATCTACGGTTTCATTCTGTCAGCCGGCCAGGACTAGGGGTTGGGGGTACCGTGCTCGCGCCAATGGGCCACCAGCCGGTTGATGCGTATGCGCTGGGCGCGCAGCCAGCGACGGGGCCCCAGGATGCGGCGGCCCATCGCCGGGTCGGCGTCGGGCAGGCGGGTGAGCGTGCCTTCCTCCACCAACTGGTCAAAGAAAGCGAGGAAGCGGCGCTCCAGTTCTTCGTCCTCGAATTCCGCGCCGCGCTCAAGAGATTCGCGGGCCAGTTGCTCGATGAAACCTGAGGTGCGCGTTATCAGCGTCTCCACCGGCTCCAGCACGATCCCCCAGGCATAGATCGGGTCGAGCGGCATGGAGCCGAATTCTATGGGGGAGGGTGGGGTTGTAGTTTCTTCCATTCTGTTCCTCGAATTCCGCAAGTACCCCACATTATACACCATTTGGCCGATTGTGGCAGTCGTGGAGACCCAAAGGGTTTCTCAAACCCTTTGGGTCTGGGACTGCCACCAGATTTGCACGGACGAGTGAATTGTGATAGAATGTGGTATCAATAGTAGCATCTATTAGCACTATAGGAGAGAAGCCATGTCCCTGATCGGAGTGCGTGAATTGCGGGAGCAGACCAGTGAGGTGATCCGGCGGGTACGGGAGGAGCGCGTCGAGTACGTGGTCACGTATCAGGGCCGGCCGGTGGCTGCCATTTTGCCCATTGATACTGAGCGAGTTGAGGCGGAGATGGTCAAGGTTGCCAAAAAAGCCGTGATCGGGGATTGGGAACGGTACGAGCGGTTGGCGGAGGAGATTCGGCGTGCCTGGCCGGCCGACGTTTCGACCCAGGATCTGATAGACGCCATCCGACGCTGAGAGAGGCCAGATGTACACCATTGATGCCAGCGTCCACGTCAGTGCGCTCAACCCGGCCGAGTCCGAGTCCGCTGCCAGCCAAGCGTTCCTGGCCCAGGTTCGGCAGGAGTACGTTCCCTTGTTCTGTCCCACGCTGCTGTTGGTAGAAGTGGCCGCTGCCGTTGGGCGCGTCATCGGTGACGCCGGGCGCGCGGTAGAGTTGGTGGAAACGTTGCGTGGCTGGCCTAGTCAGACGTTCGTGCCGTTGGATGAAGCGCTGGCTGACCGGGCCGCCACTTTAGCGGCCAACGCCCGACTGCGTGGCGCCGATGCGGTTTATGCAGCCGTGGCGCAGCGGTACGCCACTACGCTGGTGACGCTCGACCAGCAGCAACTGGAGCGGTTGCCGCCCTGGGTGGTGATCGCCCGACCATCTGACGTGTTGTCTGTCGGGCCGCTTTGAATCTGGGAGCTACCACCCACTGGCGGTGAACACCGTCGTCAGGAATGCCTCTCGCTCCCCCGGCGTCATCGGGCGGGGGCGGGCGTAATCCTCCAGCATCGCCGTCAGCACCTCGGTGCTGATGTGCCGCCCGTCGTAAAAGACGTGCCGGTCCAGGAATTCCTGGCGATATTCTAGCGCCTGCATCTGGTCGAAGAACAGGTTGCCCAGGCCGTAGTGGATAAAGGTTCCGTCCACGAAATCAAAGCTCTGTGGCTGGTGGGCCTGGCTGCCGCTGACGATGGCGGCGCCGGTCTCGGCCAGGGCGCGGAACTCGATGCGCTGCAGGCCGGTCGGCTCGTAAGTGGGGTTCTCCAGGTATTGCAGGGTGACGATGGGGATGATGCCCTGCTCGCGCAGTTGGCGGATCTGGGGGCCGAGTTGTTCGGCCAGCGCGCCAAAGTTGCAGGGAGCTGAACCGGCCAACTCTTCGGTGGCCCAATCTTCGGGCGGGCCGGCCGGATTGCAGCCGACGAAGCCAAAGGTATGCACGCCGTGGGTGAGTGTCAGCGGCGTCTGCGCCTGGGCCATGTTCCAGCCGCCGCCGTAGTAGGGGATGTCACGCTCCTCGTACATCCTGAGCGAGTTCTCCATCGCCGCCAAGCCCCAGTCGAGCAGGTGGTTGCCGGTCAGTTCGACCACGTCCACGTCAATGTCCTCCAGCAGGCCGATGTAGCTGGGGTTGGAGCAAAAGACCATGGTCGTGTAGTTGGCCGGTGGGGGACAGTTCTCGGCGAAGGAAACCTCGTTGCTGATGTGGGTGACGTCGGCCTCGAGCAGCCAATCGCGGATGTCCTGGGCGGGGTAGGTAACACCGTGCTGGTCCATCCTGATGCCAGTGCCTCGGGTGAGGGCGGTGACGCCGGTCAGCAGCAAGACGGTCATTTTGTCGGGGTCGCGGTTGGTGAGAGGCGCGCCCACTGTCTCTTGGAGCTTGGCGATGCCGCGTTCCAGCCCGGTCATGCCCAGACGTATTGCCAGGGGGTACGTGGCGGTGTCCAGGTCTTTATCCAATACGGAGACGGTGTCCAGGCGCAGCACTTTCCAGCGCGGCTCTAATTGGTCGAAAGGGACGACGGCCCAGGCTGGGCGGTTGTCCCAGGCGCGCTGGGCAATTTCCTCTGCGGGGACAATTTCGACCGCTCCAGGAGCCGGGTTGCCCAGGAGGATGGTCAGCGCGGCGGCGGTGTCGGCCGTCAGCAGCAAAGGGCGCTCGGCAAAGGGGCCGGCGGGCGCGCCGCTCCAACTGGAGGCGACGTCGGCCCAGGCCACCTCGTCGGTCAGGGTGGGGAAGGGGGCCACGACGGCATAGATCCACTCAATCAGCGGCGTTGCATCTGGGCCGGGGTCGAGCTTTACTTCTATGTCAGCGGCCTCGACGGAAGTGGGGGGGACGAAGAGCGCCGTGTGGTCGGCGAGTGCGGTATTGAGCGCACCGATTGCGGGCGCGGGCGGCCCCTCCGGGACGAGGAGAGTCACGGGCCAGGCGGGGGTGGGGGTGGGCGAGGGGATCGGCGTGGGTGAGGGGCGCGGCGTGCGGGTCGGCGTGGGGGTGAAGGCGGGTTCAGTGGGGCTGCCGCAGGCGGCGAACGAGGCCGCGATCAGGCCCAGTCCGATGAGAGAGGCGAGCCAGAGTGCGCGACGTGAGGTAGTGGTTGGTTTCATAGGGCGAGTCAGCGAATCAGCGGGTGAGCGAGTCTATTCAAAGGGTGATGAAAAGTGCACCCAGACCCAGGTGTTGGGTGTGCTTCCGCCCACGTAGACCAGATCCACGTCCTCGGGGATGAGCGGGTCGGCCCAGGTGAAGAACCATCTGGCGTCGCGGGGAGCCAGGTTGACACAGCCGTGGCTGCGCGTAAAGCCAAAGGCGTCGTGCCAGTAGGCGGTGTGGATCGAATAGCCCTCGTGAAAGTACATCGTCCAGGGTACGTCTTCGATGTAATAGTAGCCTGGATCGCCGTCCTCAATGTCGGGGTTGCTCATTTTGCCTTCGCGCACTTTTGACCACAGGCTGTACAGGCCGGGCGGCGTGGCGGTGCCCGTCCGGCCGCTGGAGATGAGGGAGGCATAGACCATACGCTCCCCTTCGTAGGCGGCGATAGTCTGCTCGTACAAATCCACCTCGATCCACTTGGCGCCCGGGGGCGCCCCCTCCGGCGGCGGGTCCACGTCGGCGCGAGCGACGTTTATCTGTTCTATCCATTGATCTTGGCCGACGAGGTACCAAATTTCGTCGCCGCGCTGCTCCTCGGCAAAGATGGTGACCACTTGGTAGCGCCCCAGCGGTTCGACCTCGGTGTTGAGTGGGCCTTGGGGCAGGAGCGAGGGTTGTGTCCAGCGATTGACCCAGGCGAAGGGATGGGACGGCTGTTGGGTGAGGTAGATACCCTGGAAGCGAGATGGCCCGGCCAACGCCAGCGCGTCGGCGAGGACGAACTCTTCCTCGTTGATCTGGTACCACTGCTGCCCCTCGTATTCGACCGCGCCGTCCACGCTGACCCACCAGTCGCCGGAGAGCAGTGCGCGGGTGGGCGGCAAGCCCAGCGTGGCTTCCATGGGGTGACGGTATACGTTCAACGGCAGGGTCTTGACGTAGGCGTAGGTGTGGGGGACGACGTCGTCGTCTTGTGGAAGCTCAAGCACGGGCAGCTCGGGCAGCGGGTCAGGCAACCGGATGGAGGCTATGCGGTAGGGGGTGGTACCGGGCCCGTAAGATGGACACAGTTCCGGGTTGCGCCAGACGAGGCTGGGCACGCAGACGTAGCGCGCGCGGGTGGCGCGCGCGTGAGGCTCCCCTGGGTCATACAGGTCGCTTGCTTGGGCGGGCCTTGTCTTTGGGGCCAGCAGAATGAATAGTGACAGGGCAATGGATAAATGGCGGCGCATATTGGTTCTCCGGTACGGACGGTATTCTAACACAGAATAGGCGCGTCGTCCAGGCAAGGCCAACTCGCCGTCCTGTACGCCACGTCTATCTCCGCACGGCGTCAGCGAGGGGGACGGGCCACGTGTGACGCTCGTGGCGGCGGTGTACCAAGGCAGAGTGGAGCTAGAGTGAGCGGGAGAATCATATTCCTTTGCAACTCACTCGGCTCTTGACTTGCCCCTTATTTGTGTTATCCTTTCTAACATAATTCGCAATGTGAGGTGTACTGTGTTTCGAGAACGAGTCTCCGATGATACTTTTGTTTTCACCAGTGATCTGTATGCTCAGGTGACGGCCGGGGCCATAATAACGCCTGATGGAGCGATCCTGGTAGACACGCTTCCCTTCCCGGTCGAATCGCGCGAGATGGCCGCTTTCGTCAATTGGACCTGCCCCGCCGGCGTGCGGTACGTGATCCTGACCCATTACCACGCCGATCACACCTATGGCGCTTTCCTCTTTCCTCAAGCCGACATAGTGGCCCACGCGCTCTGCCGGGAATTGGTGGCCCAGGTCGGGATTCCGACGTTAGAAAGCATAAAGAGAGAAGAACCGGAACTAGAAGAGGTAACGCTGCGCCTGCCAGACGTCACTTTCGATGAAGGAGAAATTGGGCTCCAGTTAGCGGGCAAGGTGCTGCGCCTGATTCACGCGCCCGGTCACACGCAGGATTCCGTGATGGTTTACGTAGAGGACGACCGTGTGCTGTTTGCGGCCGACACGGTGATGCCGGTGCCCTCTATCGTGGATGGCGACGTGGATGCTTTTAGAGCATCCTTGCGAAAAGTGCTCGAGTTGCCCATAGATAACATCGTGCAAGGGCACGGCGAGGTGATGATGCGTGGAGAGGTAAAGGGCGTGGTGCAGGTCAGCCTGAACTATTTGGACAAGATCGAAGAGTTGGTGGCGAAAACGGTCAAACGGGGGACGAGGGACAAATTGAGGAGGAACAACATCGAATCCTGTGGTTTGTCCCGTATTCCTCTCAACGGGCTGGTTCAACATGTGCACGTGGCGAACCTGTTGGCTCTGTACGATCGGATGGTTGGATGAGCGACGAGGTGGAGCGAATTCTAGCGGCGATAGAATCACTCTCCGCCTCAGAGCGCGCCGAGTTGTTGGGGCGGCTGGCGGGCGACACGACGCCTCCCTACCCGTCCCAGGCGGCCATGCCCCTCGACTTTGCCGCCGGTGAGCTGGAGGGCCCAGCCGATTACGTCATCACCTTTGACGGGGGCAGCCAGGGCAACCCCGGCCCCGGCTATGGAAGCTACGCTCTCACGCGAGAGCGAGATGGCAAGCAAGCTCTCGTGCGGCTGGACTTTGGTCGCCAGATGACCAACAACGAGGCCGAGTACGAAGCCTTGCTCGCCGCGTTGCAAGGACTGAGCGAGCGCATCGAGGCGGCAGAGAGGTCGCCGGGAGATTTCAGCGTGGAGGTGCGCGGTGACAGCAACCTGGTGCTCAACCAGGTGCAGGGCGTCTGGAAAGCAAAGGACGACCGCATGCGCTTGCTCCGCAACCAGGCCCGGACACTGCTGGCCCGCTTCAAAGCGCACCGGCTGACTCACCAGGATCGCGCGGAAAGTGTGCGGGTGCTGGGGCATTGAGCCCCGCTCGCGCTTGACACTCCTGAACTCCTGTGGCATAATGTAAGCATCTTTTCAAAGGCAATGATGGAGACGAGTAAGCGCGGGGCGCCGATCAGAGAGCCTGGGACAGGTGAGAGCCAGGTGCGGGAGCCGCGCCGAAAATCCCTCCGGAGCCGCTGACTGAAAGGGCGACGCACGCCCGATTAAGCTCAGCCGGGTTCGCCCCCGTTACGAGTGCGCGGCGATGTTGGTCGCCGGAAGAGAGGCTCCGTCCGCGCGGGGCAAGAAGGGTGGTACCGCGAGAGCATTTGCTCCCGTCCCTTTGGGACGGGAGCTTTTTTATAACTTGGAAATTGCGCCTGGGGGTAACTGCTCAGGTCAGACCTCCGAGGTCTTGACAACCGTTTCGCCCACCGCAAATGTTTAAAACGGCCAATGTTTTGCGCTTGAATAAGCTGCAATGAGACCTCGGAGGTCTAAATAGCTACCAAGCTGAGCAGTTACGCCTGGGGTACGATTGGGAGGCGAGATGACCGAGTTGCTCTATCAAATGGACAGTTACCTGCGCGAGTTTGAGGCCTCTTTCACTTTGTCAAAGGAGAGTTGTGATGTTCAAATCAGTACCCTCAAGTGTAGATTTCGTGGCGCAGGAGCACCAGGTTCTCGATTTCTGGAGGGAAACGGACGCCTTTCGCAAGCTGGTCCAGTTGCGAAAGGACGGCCCCACCTGGTCCTTCATTGATGGCCCGATCACGGCCAACAACCCCATGGGCGTCCACCACGGCTGGGGGCGCACCTACAAGGACGTCTTTCCCCGCTTTTGGGCGATGAGGGGCTTTTGCGCGCGCTACCAGAACGGTTTCGACTGCCAGGGCTTGTGGGTCGAGGTCGAGGTGGAGAAGGAAGAGGGCTTTGGCTCCAAGCAAGATATCGAGGAGTACGGCATCGCCCGCTTTGTGCGCAAGTGCAAGGAGCGGGTGCTGCGCTACGCCGCTGTCCAGACCGAGCAATCCATTCGCCTGGGCTACTGGATGGATTGGAACGATCCCGATTTCCTGCGCGACCTGGCGGCGCGTCTGGCGCGTGACCCGGCGGAGACTATCACGGTGGAGGGACCGGAAGGCCCCGTGACCGATACCGTCGAGAACATCGTGGGGCGGCTGGGGCTGCCGGAGCTGGGCGGCTCTTACTTTACCTTTTCTAACGAAAACAACTACATGATCTGGACCATGCTCAAGCGCTGCTGGGAGCGCGGGTGGCTGTACAAAGGGCGCGATGTTATGCCCTGGTGCCCCCGCTGCGCCACCGGTATCAGCCAGCACGAGATCGTCACCGAGGGATACCGCGAGATGACTCATCCCAGTGTCACGCTGCGCTTCCCCCTGCGCCAGCGACCGGGGGAGAGCTTGCTGGTCTGGACCACCACTCCCTGGACGCTGACCAGCAACGTGGCGGCGGCGGTGGGGCCGGAACTGACCTACGTAAAGGTGCGCCAGGGGGACGAGGTCTTTTACCTCTCCAAAGGCGCCCTCTCCACCCTGGACGGCAAATATGAGGTGTTGGAGGAGATGGCGGGGGCGGCGCTGGAAGGCTGGCCCTACGACGGCCCCTTCGACGAGTTGGAGGCCCAGCGGGTCGCTGGCGGCCCTGAGGCCCACCGGGTTATCTTGTGGGACGAGGTGGGAGAGACAGAGGGCAGCGGCATCGTTCACATCGCGCCCGGCTGCGGCGCGGAGGACTTTGCGCTGGGTAAGGAACACGACCTGCCCGTCATTGCCCCGCTGGACGAGGAGGGGACCTTCCTGGCCGGCTTTGGCTTTCTCAGCGGAACCAGCGTCGGCGAGAGCGCCGAGCGGGTTTTTGAAAATCTGCGGGAGAAGGGCGTGCTCTACAAGGTCGAGGATTACACCCATCGTTACCCCGTCTGCTGGCGCTGCTCCACCGAGTTGGTCTTTCGGCTGGTGGACGAGTGGTTCATCTCGATGGAAGAACTGCGGCACGACATGATCGAGGTCACCAAACAGATCCGCTGGATCCCCTCGTTTGGGCTGGACCGCGAGCTGGACTGGCTGCGCAACATGCACGATTGGATGATCAGCAAGAAGCGGTACTGGGGGCTGGCGCTGCCCATCTGGGAGTGCAAGGAATGTGGTCACTTTACCGTCATTGGCGACGAGCACGAACTCGAGGAGCGGGCTGTGGCGGGCTGGGACGAGTTCGAGGGGCACACGCCCCACAAGCCCTGGATAGACGCGGTGCGCATTGAGTGTCCCGAGTGCGGCGCGCAAGTCAGCCGCGTCCCCGACGTGGGCAATCCCTGGCTCGACGCCGGCATTGTCAGTTTCAGCACGCTCCAGTACCGGACGAATCCCGAATACTGGCAAAGGTGGTACCCGGCCGACTGGATCAGCGAGTCCTTCCCGGGTCAGTTCCGCAACTGGTTCTACAGCCTCCTGGCGATGGCGACGGTGCTGGAAAACTCGCCACCTTTCAGGACTTGCTTCTCCTACGCCACGCTGTTGGCGGAGGATGGGCGGGAGATGCACAAATCGTGGGGCAATGCCATCGAGTTCAACGAGGCCGCCGACAGGATGGGGGTGGACGTGATGCGCTGGCTCTACTGTGCCCACAAGCCGGAGAACAACCTGCTCTTTGGCTACAACAGAGCGGACGAGGTGCGGCGTCAATTCCTGATCCCGCTGTGGAACGTCTACTCCTTCTTCGTGACGTACGCCAACATTGACGGTTGGACGCCAGCACCCAGCACCCAGGATCCAGCATCCGGTAACCAGTTGGACCGCTGGATTCTCGCTCGCCTTAACAAGGTTGTTGACCAGGTTACCGACCGTCTGGAGAACTATGACTCTTACGGCGCGACGTTGGCGGTGGAGCCTTTCCTGGACGACCTGACCAACTGGTACGTGCGTCGCAGCCGGCGGCGGTTCTGGAAGAGCGAGC
>CAYMWP010000123.1:0-13880 GCA_964393895.1 uncultured Anaerolineales bacterium
TAGAGCAGCGTGACCTCGTCGCCCTCCTGCGCACCCATGCAGTCTATCTCGGCCGTTGGTTCTTCCGTTGGTTCCTCGGTTGGTTCCTCCGGCTTTTCCGTCGGCACCTCGGTGGGTGTGGTGCAGGCTGCCAGCAGCATACTGGCTATCACCAACAACGATACTGCAATCAAACTTGTTCGCTTGAGCATTTTTCTCTCCTTTTTGTTATTTCGATTCAAACAGACTTGGAAACTCTAGTTCCTGCAATGGTGATCCTTATGTTTGCTTATTCCATCACCTCCCTTGCTATCTTGGGGTTGAGTTCAGTTGATAGAGCAGTTGATAAGTAGTGCGAATTCCATCCTAGATTTTCGTTCTCAAGAGTGAACCGAGTTCGTGGTCATTGCTCCACATGACTCTCGAATCACTAAAACGGTATCCAGCAACACCTGGGCTCTGTTGAGGGTATCCTGTTCGATGATACGGATGAGAAGCTCGGTCGCGCTCCACCCCAGCCCAAAGGTGGGCACCTGCACCGTGGTCAAGGCTGGCGTGATAAAGCGGGCAGCGGTGATGTCGTCAAAGCCGACGACGGCCATATCATCCGGCACACGCACTCCCCTTTCGCGAAGAGTCCGCAAAGCTCCCAGCGCCACCATGTCGCTGGCGATAAAGACGGCCGACGGAGGTTCGTCTGGCGCCAGCATTGCCTCCATAGCGGCCTGGCCGCTTTCTTCGTCAAAGTTACCGTATTGCACCAGGCTCTCGTCGTAAGAGAAACCGGCCTGTTCCAAAGCCTGGCAATAGCCGTCCAGTCGCAGGCGGCTGGCAGTGTAGGCCAGTGGTGCGTTGGTGATCATCCCGATGCGGCGGTGGCCCAATGCGAGAAGATGCTCCACCGCCATAGTTGCGCCGCGCACGTTATCCACGTCTACGGAAGGAATGTCAGTGCCTGGCAAATGACCGTGAAGAATGATAGGAAAGCCTTCCTGGTGCAATTGGAGCAGATGCGGGTCATCAAAGCGCGGGCCGGAGAGAATGAGACCGTCGGTATGGCGACCACGGGCCAGTTCCACGTAACTGTCCTCAGGGTCGTCAGGCTCAATGGGGCGAAAGAGAACGTGATAATCATAGTGACGAGCCGCGCGGGTGATACCCTGCAAAAGCCCCGGTAAGAAGGCGTCCCGATAGGTCGGATCAGGCCCGCGATGCCAGACGAGGGCGATGGTGGAGGTCTTGCCGCTGACCAAGCGGCGGGCCGCTGCGTCGGGATAATAGTTCAGACGGTGGGCCACGTCAAGGATGCGCTGGCGTGTCTCGGTACCGATTCGCACGTCGGGGATGTTGTTGAGTACGAGCGAGACAGTCGTGCGGGAGACACCAGCCTCTTCAGCGATCTGGTGCTGCGTGGGACGAGACATTGGTTACCCTTCCGTCAATGTTAGCAAATCAAGTAACGCGCGTTACTAACACGTGTTACCATTATAGCAGAAAACGGTGAGAATGTCAATAAGGAAAAACTTGTCCAAAGGCCAATGGTAAGTGTTCAGGTCATTCGTGTTGTCAACCACAAAGAGCACGAAGGGCACCAAGCAAGCAGCACAGCTATGACGTTTTTACCAGGTTATGTGGCTATTTGTGGCTTTACCTTTGTGTCCTTTGTGGTAAATAAACATCCCCCTGAATGCTTACCACTTTTGAACTTGGACCAGCCAGGGCCAAGTGACAAACCGGCGCGAACCTGGTATACTAACCGAGTGGACTCTATAACGTCTACCTGGTTTGCGCGGCGCATCCTCGACCTCGTCGGTGCGCTGACCGACGCTTACTACACGCGCAAATACGGCGCCATGGCCCGGCGCCTGGGCCGGGAGGATATCGGCTCGGAACAGGAGCGGGGATTCATCATCATCCAGATTGACGGGCTTTCCTACGACCATTTGATACAGGCGGTGGCTGGCGGCTATATGCCCTACCTGGGACGATTGCTGGCCGAGCATCGCCTGACCGTGGCTCCCTGGCGCTGCGGGCTGCCCAGCACAACGCCGGCCGTCCAGGCCGGGATCATGTTCGGCAACCGCTTTGACATCCCCGGTTTCCGCTGGTACGAAAAAGAGCTAGGGCGGGTGATGACGGCCAAGTGGCCTGACCGGGTTCGGGCCGTGCGCGCTCGCATCAGCCGGGGCCGCCCAGGCATCCTGCGCGGCGGTTCCTGCTACGTCAGCATATTCGATGGCGACGCGGACCTGGCGCTTTTCACGCTCAGTACGCTTCACCGGCAGCGATTTTTCGAGAGCGTGCGCGGAATGGGGCTGTTTCTCCTGTTCCTTTTCAGCCCGTTCCGCATGCTGCGCCTGCTGGGGTTGACCATCTCGAGCTACCTGGCCGGGCTGGGTCGCCGCCTGATCGCCCTGGCACGGCCCAGCGTCATCAACCCCTTTGATCTCTTTTCTCCCCTGCTGCACGCGGTCAGCGACACGCTCCTAACCGAGGCACAGACCTTTGGCGTGATGCTGGACATTTACCGCTGCGTGCCGGCCATTTACGCCAACTATAACAGTTACGACGAGGTGGCCCACAAGATGGGGCCGGACCACTGGTCCGCTTTCCGCGTGCTGCGCGGCGTGGACAGGCGCATTCGGCAGATCAACCGCATGCGCACCCGCTACCGGCGGCGGGAGTACGATCTCTACGTCATCTCCGACCACGGCAACACGCCTTCAGTACCCTTCAGTTGGCGCAACGGGGTTACTCTGGGAGAATATATCTCTGCTCAGACCGGCAGAGAGTTTTCGGTGGATGAACGGGCCGAAGCATACGCGCACTCGGCGGACAAGATGAACTATTTGTTGGACGAGTTGCGGGGTCTGGAACATCGCCTGACGCCTCGTATGCGCCGGGCGCTGTCGCCTATCCGGCAGTACCTGAGACAGCGCGTGCTTTCGGGGACGGAGTGGGATTACGATCTGGAACGGCAACGGGACGTCGTCGTCTCTGCCTCTGGCCCGTTGGCCCACGTCTACTTCAACGTCAGCCCACGTCCGCTCGACCTGATCGAAGTGATGCTGTTGTACCCCCAGTTACTCGATAGCCTGCTCGCCGAGCCTGGGATCGGAGCCATCGTCGGACGGGCCGGTGAGAGGATGGTGGTGTTGGGGCAACGAGGGGGCGCGCTGGTTTGGGGAGAGGGAGGCGAGTTGGTGGAGCAGCCTCACCCGTTGGCGCCGTTCGGAGACGTGGCTTATGCCGCCGCCCAACTCCACCATTTGGCCCATTTTCCCCACTCCGGCGACCTGATCGCGCTGGGGGCGCTGGAGCCAGATGGCAGGGTCGTGGCTTTCGAAGAGCAGGCGGCGACCCACGGCGGACTAGGTGGCCCGCAGTTGCGATCCTTCGTCGCCTGGCCGCCAGAGCGCCCGCTGGCGCCGGAGGCGCTGAACGACGCGCAGGACTTTTATCCCTACTTTGCGTGCTACCTGTGTAATATGTGAAACGTAATGCGTAAAGGCTCGCGGGCCAGTTCTCACGTTTTACGTTTCACGTTCTCACGCTCTGCCGCCTCAAACCCCGCCGCCAGCGCCTTCAGATTGATCTCCTCCGTCCCGCGCGGGACGCGCTCCCGCACCGCCGCCTCCAGCGACTGGCGGGATACGACCCCCGTCATCCCAACCAATACTCCCAACCCGACCACGTTGGCGACGATCTCCCGCCCGACAACCTCCCGCGCAATGGTGGTCAGCGAGGCGTGGACGGCCTGCGTCGTCGGCGCGCGGGTGACGTAGCTATCGTCCAGAATCAGCAAGCCCTCTTTGCCCATCTGCCCGCCATACTTGTCGCACGCTTCCTGGCTCATACAGAGCGTGACGTCCGGTTGGATCACCTTGGGGTAGTGGATCTCCTCGTCCGAGACCACCACCTCCGCCCGGCTGGCTCCTCCGCGCGCCTCCGGCCCGTAGGACTGGGACTGGACCACGTTCTTGCCGTCTCTGATCGCCGCCTCCGCCAGCAGGATACCGGCCAAAATAGCGCCCTGCCCGCCGGTGCCGGCCAGCCGTACCTCGTACCGCTCGCTCATCGGGCCGCCTCCTTGGAAATCTGCTGTCCGGCAAGATGCTGGCGCGCTCGTTCTATGATCTGGTCGTAGAGCTGGGTGTATTCGGGAATGTCTCGATCTACGAACACGCCGCGCACGAGCTTGCCCTTCCTTTCTTCCTCGCTCATCTTTTCGTACTGCCTGTGCGTGACGCTCTGCTCCTTGAGGCGGCGCATCATATCGCTCGCCGTGCCCCAGCGGTTCAGGCGACCCAGCGTCGTGTGGCAGTAGCTCATCGCCTCGACCAGCGAGAACCCATCCTTGGCGATGGCCTGGGCAATATACTTTTCCAACTCCTTTACGTGGTAGACCGTGCTGCGGGCGACAAAGGCAGCCCGCGCCGCCACCGCCAGCTCGGAGATGGGGAAAGGTTGCTCAATGTGGCCGTAGGGGGCGGTCGCCGCCAGCACGTCGGTGGGCGTGGTGGGCGAGTATTGGCCGCCCGTCATCCCATAGGTAGAGTTGTTGACCACGATGGCGGTCAGCCCGATGTTACGCCGGGCGGCGTGGATAAAGTGGTTGCCGCCGATAGCCAGCGCGTCGCCATCACCCATCACTACGATGATCTTCATCTCCGGGCGCACCATCTTTAGCCCGGTGGCAAAGGCCAGCGCCCGACCGTGGGTGGTGTGCATCGTGTTAAAGTCCACATAGACCGGCATACGTCCCGTGCAGCCGATGCCAGAGATCATTGCCACGTCGTTCTTGTCCAGTTGCAGGCTGTCCACCGCCCGGATAATAGCCCCAAGAACTATGCCGATCCCGCAGCCGGCGCACCAGACGTTGGGAAATTTCTTGTGGTGGCGCAGGTACTTTTCGTGTACCCGTGATTCGCGTGGTTGTTTCATTACTCCCTACTCCCATTCCTCAATGGCCGCCAGTATCTCGGTTGGCTTGATCATCTCGCCATCCGCCCGGTTGACCCGGCGCACCTTATCCCGCCCCAGCACCCGCTCCACTTCCAGCGCCAGTTGGCCCAAATTCATCTCTGGGACTACGACGTGACGAGCCTGGGCGGCGGCCCGTTCCACCACTTCTTCGGCGAAAGGCCAGATCGTCTTGAGCTTGAGCAGACCGACCTTGCGCCCCCGTTCCCGCGCCATCCCGATCCCGTGACGGGCCGAACGGGCCGTGGCTCCGTAGGCGATGACCACTACTTCGGCGTCCTCAATACCGTCCTCGTCGTAGAGCAGGATGTCCGAGAGGCTACGCTCGATCTTGCGAAAGATGCGTTCCAGCCAGGGCTGAACCTCGTCCAGCCGATTGGTCGGATATCCGCGCTCATCGTGGTGCAGGCCGGTGATGTGGTAACGATAGCCCTCCCCAAAGGGCACCAACGGCGGCACATCGCTGGGAAAATTGGCGTAGGGCTTGTACCACTCTGGCGGCACCGTCGTGCCCGTCCGCTCTACCCGCTCAACCGTGTCGTAATCGGGGAGAGCGACGCGCTCTCGCGTGTGACCGATCACCTCGTCCAGCAACAGGATGACGGGCGTGCAGTACCGCTCGGAAAAGTTGAACGCGCGCACCGTCAGGTCGAACGTCTCGCGGACGGATGACGGTGAGAGGGCGATGATGGGATGGTCGCCGTGGGTGCCCCAGCGGGCCTGCATCACGTCTCCCTGGGAGGGACTGGTGGGGCGGCCGGTGGAAGGCCCCAACCGCTGCACGTCCACGATGACACACGGTATCTCGGTCATCACCGCGTAGCCGATATTCTCCTGCATCAGGCTAAAGCCGGGACCAGAGGTGGCGGTCAGCGATTTGGCCCCGCCCACCGAAGCGCCGATGACGGCGGCGATGGAACCGATCTCGTCCTCCATCTGGATGAACTTGCCCCCCACCTGGGGCAGCCGCCGGGCCAGCACCTCGGCGATCTCGGTGGCCGGTGTGATGGGGTATCCGGCGAAGAAGGTGCAGCCGGCGGCGATGGCCCCTTCGGCGCAGGCCTCGTCGCCCTGCATAAGTCTGGCGATTGGTTTCGCAGTCATGCCGTCCCCTCCTCCGGCTCAATATCAACCACAAAGATGGCAAAGTCCGGGCAGTGCAACTCGCACCAGCGGCAGGCGGTGCACTTTTCCGGATGGGCCACGATGACGCTCCCGCCGTTGCCCTGTTCCTCCAACACCTTGGTCGGGCAGAACTCGACACACAGCCCGCAGCCCTTGCACCAATTAGGAAAGACGGTCACGCGACCGCGCGGCATTTTTCGTTTTTTCTTCCTTACGTTCTCTGAATCGTCTGCACTCACTGGTTTATTTGACCTCCTTCAGAGTTGCCGCCATTATCCTACAGAGCCGCATTTTTGACCAGTACCATTTGTACGACCCGATGCGGTGATGTTTGTCAGGTGTTGGCAAACAGAGACCCTAAAGTTTTGAGACCTTTAGTGCTTGTTAAGAAGTAACTGCTCAGCCCGGTCTTGTGACACAGAGTTTCACAGGGCATTTCACAGAGAAACACGGAGAAAAAGGTATTTTTGTTGTATTCTCTGTGAATCTCTGCCTTCTCAGTCGGATGTAGTTTATCCGCGTTCTCTGTGTCCAAACCAGCCTGGGCAGGTATCATCTCAATAAACCGGGGTAATGTAAGGCGGAATGCCATTCCGCCCTACTTTTCCCGCAACTTTTTCCACCTGTGCAGTTAAATCGTTGGACACGGACGAACACAGATTTCACGGATACAGTCTCGATAAAAATCCGTGAGCAAAGCCCGTGTTTGTCCGTGTCCCGATAGAAAAATAGAACGCGGCCGTTCTAATTGCACAGGTCGAAATCTGTCTGCCGAGTCCTTCGCTTGCGCTCAGGATAAACTCCGCGAAGCATCTCATTCCTGGCTTGAGAGACGAGATTCTTCGCTCCGCTCAGAATGACGTTGACCCTGGCGGTTTGAGGCGCAGCTTTGCTGGAAACCAGGTTTCAATGCCTCCAGTAGTGTGGGGGTGCAACTCTACGCCGACCGTTTGTATCTTACAGTGCCAGGGCGCGGAGCAGGCGTTGATTGACCTGTTCCATATCTGTCGGGGTCAGCGCGCCGATGCGATGGAGCATGCGCACGGGGTCGAGCGTGAACAGCACGGGCTTGAGCGCCGAAGGGTGGCGCAACCCGGCTGCGCGACAGTCGTTCAGCATTGACACTGGCGAGCAAGCATAGTATACTACATTTGCATTAAGCAGAGTGATGGAGGGAGAACAATGGTCGAAATTGCCGAAATGACTGCGGCGGACACGCTCAAACTGCCGGGCAATATAGCGGCGCTCTTCCAACCTTCGGATCGGTTTGTCATCTGGACCGATGATGACATGTTGCACCTCAAACGCATCACGCCGCCCCGGACGATGCGCATCGTGGCCGAGGCCCCGGAGGGAGAGCCGATGCCGATGGATGAGATCAACGAGATAGTCCACAAAGTGCGACGACAAGTGGAATGAGCTTTGCGCATCGTCATTGACACCAACATCTGGATATCTGGTCTTCTTTGGAAAGGGCAGCCCTGGGATCTGTTACGCTTGGCCGAGACGGGAAGGATCGAGTTGTGTATGGCTCCCGCGATGTTAGAGGAACTGTCCCAAGTGCTTGCTTACGAGAAGTTTCAGCCTCGTCTGGAACAACTGAAGTTGTCCTCCGCTGAATTGCTCGCCTATGCGATAAATCTGTCCTCTGTCTTTGATGTCCCACGAGAAGGACCCATCATCGTGCTAGCCGATCCCGACGATGACGTTTTTATACGCTGCGCCATCGTAGCCCAAGCGGCCTATGTCGTGTCTGGCGACTATCATCTGCTTGATCTGGAAAAGTACGCGGATATCCCCATCCTCACCGTGCATGATTTTCTCGCTCGGGAATTCCCGCAGCAACTGGCTAGTCCTGTAGATCCCGCTTGAAGCGCAACTCGCATCTATCTCTCCCTCTGACCCCTCACAGGATTGAAACCTGCAAACACCAGGGGCAACCACGATGGTTATCTCCTACAGAACGACCCGCACACTGTTGCTCCGACACGCCGGACACATGCGCTCCTCGCCGGCGGAGAGATCGAACGTCGCCTCCCACTCGTGGCCGCAGCGGTAACAGCGCATCGTGGCGGACGTTGGCTCCTTCAGCTTCCACACCCGGCTGGTGACGGGCGTCTTCTTTTCCTTCAGCGCCTGGCGTGTTTCCTCCACTTCCTCAGGCGTGACACCGGCGCGCAACTCTTCGATCTCGCGCATGATCTTGGCCCACTTTTGACCCTCGGCCGCGCTGCACCAGTCGAGCTGCAACCGCTCCGGGCGGACGCCGTGCTTTTCCAATCCCTCCCACAGCGCGTCCACGCGGCGCACCGTGTTGCGGTTGGCGTCAATATAGTGGCAGTCGGCATAGTGGCAGCCCGAGACGAGCACCACCGGCGCCCCCTTGCGGAAGGCGTGCCACACAAAGTCGGTGCTCACCCGCCCGGAGCACATGGTGCGGATGAGGCGCGCGTTGGGCGGATATTGCAGGCGCGAGGTGCCGGCCGTGTCGGCGCCGGCGTAGGAGCACCAGTTGCAGGCAAAGGCCAGAATTTTGCTCAGGGGGTCGTCCTCCAGGATGGCGTCAATCATGGCATAGACCTGCTGGTCGGTAAAGTGGCGCATGGTGATGGCGTCGAAGGGGCACTCGGCGGCGCAGGTGCCGCACCCGGCGCAGGCCGCGCTGACGACCCGCGCCACCTGTTTCTTCTCCCACAGGATGGCGGAGAAGGGGCACACGCTGGCGCATTGGCCGCACTTTTTGCACAACTCCTCGTCCACCACGGCGGTGATGGCCTCCACCTTGATCTGGGGGGCGTTGAGCAGGATCTCGGCCCGGGCGGCGGCCGCGCTGGCCTGCGTCACCGAGTCCTTGATGTCCTTGGGCGATTCCGCGCAGCCGGCGATGTAGACCCCCTTGGTGGGGCTATCCACCGGCTTGAGCTTGGGATGGGCCTCCATCAAAAAGCCATCGCCCGTGCGGGACATGGTCAGAAATTGGCGGATCAGATCGGTCTCCTGGCGGGGGACCGTGCCCACCGAGAGCACCAGCAGGTCGAACTCGTGTTCCTCCAGCCGGCCGTCGGTGGTGTTCTCGACGTAGACCTTGAGGTTGCCTGTCCCGTCCTTCTCCTCCACCTCGCCCGGCAGGCCGCGGATGTAATGGACGCCCTCCGCCTTGGAGCGCATATAGAGGTCCTCGAACCCTTTGCCAAAGGCGCGGATGTCCATATAAAAGACCGAGATCTCGGTATCGGGGTAGTGGTCCTTGAGCAGCAGGCTGTCCTTGACCGTGTTCATGCAGCAGATGTTGGAGCAGTAGGGATTGCCCCGCTGGCCATCGGGGTTCGTGTCCGAAAGCGCGGTGCGCGATCCCACGCACTGCACAAAGCCGATCCGTTTGGGCCGCGTCCGGTCCGAGGGGCGCACAAAGTGGCCCTCGGTGGGGCCGCCGGCCGAGATCAGCCGCTCGAACTCCAGGCTGGTGATGACGTTGGCGTAGCTGGTGTAGCCATACTCGTCCAGCGGCGTGGGATCGTAGACCTCCATCCCGGTGGCGACGATGATGGCCCCCACGTCGAGCTCCACTATCTCGTCCTGCATATCAAAGTCAATGCACTTTTTGTCGCACGCTTCCAGGCACTTGCCGCAGGCGATGGGATTGTTGCCCATACACTCGTCGCCGTTGATGATGTAGGCCGACGGGACCGCCTGAGGGAACGGGATATAGATCGCGCGGCGGGTGGCGAGGCCGGCCTGGAACTCGTCGGGGCTGACGATGGGGCAGACGGGAACGCAATCGCCGCAGGCGGTGCACTCGCTCTCGTCCACGTAGCGGGCCTTTCTGCGCACCCGCACCTTGAAATTGCCGACGTAACCGGAGACGTCCTCGATCTCGCTGTAGGCCATCAGCTCGATGTTGGGATGCCGACCGACATCCATCATCTTGGGGCCGAGAATTCATATACTACAGTCCATGGTGGGATAGGTCTTGTCCAGCCGCGCCATGATGCCGCCGATGGAAGGCTCCCTCTCCACCAGATAGACCTGGTGCCCGGCGTCGGCCAGGTCGAGTGCGGCCTGGATGCCGGCGACGCCTCCGCCGATGACGAGGGCAGCGCGGGTGACGGGCACCCGCTCCTCGTCCTGGGCGTAGAGCCAGCGCGCGCGGGCCACCGCCGCCCGGACGATGTCCTTGGCCTTGCGCGTGGCCGCCTCCCGATCCTGGAGATGCACCCAGGAGCAGTGCTCGCGGATGTTGGCCATCTCGAACAGGTACGGGTTAAGCCCCGCCTCGCTGACGCAGTTGCGGAAAGTAGGCTCGTGCAGCCGCGGGGAGCAGGAGGCCACCACCACGCGGTTGAGCTTGTGCTCCACGATCGCTTTCTTGATCTCCTGCTGGCCGGGGTCGGCGCAGGTGTAGCGGTTGCCGATCGCTGCTACCACGTCGGGTAGGCTCGCGGCGTACTCCCGCACCGCCTCCGTGTCCAGGCTGCCGGCGATGTTCAGCCCGCAGTCGCAGACGAAAACGCCGATGCGTAGGTCATCTTTTGGCAATTTGGTACCTCCTTGGCGTCAAACGTGAAACGTCAAACGTGAAACGTGAAACGTCAAACGTGAAACGTCAAACGTCAAACGTCAAACGTCAAACGTGAAACGTAAATCTCCGACCTGTTCCAAGACCAGATCGGGTTTCTCCGGCGCAAACCGCTCCGCCGGGCTGTAGCCGGTCAGCACGGCGGCTGTCCTGGCTCCCACCACGCGGCCCGCGCGTATATCCATCGGGTGGTCGCCCACCATCAGCGCGCGGCGGGGCTCGATTTGCAGCAATCGCAGCGCGGCCAGCAGGTGGGCCGGGTCCGGCTTGACCGCTGCCACGTCGTCGCGGGTCAGCAGCACGTCGTAGGGCAGGGGGCTTCTTTCCAGGATGTGCTCTACCGCCGCCCGGCAGTTGCGGGTGACGATGCCGACCTTGATCCCCCGTTCCCGCAACGCTTCCAAAAGCTCAGGCACGCCAGGGTGCACCTCGGCTGCCCTGGCCGCGTCCATCTCGATGGCCATTATGCCGGCCTCTGCATCCCGCTGGAACGCTGCGGCCATCTCTTTCCCGTCCCGACTGATAAGCTCTCGCACACACTCCGCGATCAGTTCCAGCGTGTAGAGGGATTCTTTTCTCTCGCTGGAGAGGCCGTACTTGGGCAAGATCGCTTCCGCATCCGCCCGCATCTGGGCAAAGTCAATGTTCAGGTGCACCAGCGTGCCGTCAAAGTCGAACAGCACCGCCTCGACATCCCCAAAGCTACCCTCAAACCTCATCGCTCACTCGCTGACTCGCTGACTCGCTGACTCGCTCAATCAGTTTACGCGGCTTGACCCGGTTCAACTTGATGCCCATCTCCTCCAGCGAAAAGCCCATCGCCAGGCCGAGGATCTGGGGGTAGTACAGCACTGGCAGCTTGTAGCTCGTCTCGTAGAGCTTTTCCACGCGACGCTGGTTGGCCTCGTACATGATGGCGCAGAAAGGGCAGATGAGCACCAGCGCGTCGGCCCCGGCCGCGGTGACGTGATCCAGTTTTTGCTTGGTCAACAAGAGCGCCGTCTCCTCGTCAAAGCCGAGGATGCCGCCGCCGCAACACTGTCCCTCGTCCTCGTAGCGCACCACGCGCGCGCCGGTCGCCTCGATGAGGCGATCCAACGTCTGGGGATTCTCCGGGTCGTCGAAGCCATCGTACAGGTGAGAAGGCTTGAGGTAGTGGCAGCCATAGTGCGGCGCAAAGCCAAAGTCGGCCAACAGATGGCTGCCATCCGCGCTCAGCGTGATCGTCTCGCGCAGCCGTTCGACGCCGACCTCCTCGTACAGCATGCGGGCCAAGTGGCGCACTCGCACCGTGCCTTTGTACGCGCGGCCCAGGTCGGACAGTTGCTCGTTGGCCCAGGCGCGGAGTTGGGCGTCCTCCTTGAGGCGGTGGTTGGCTTCGGTGAGTGTGCCAGTGCAGGCGCTGCACAGCGTCAGCACGTCCAGCCCTTGCGCCTCGGCCAGGGCCAGGTTGCGGGCAGCCATCAAGAGTCCTGCTTGCCAGTCCAACGGCTTGGCGGGAAACCCACAGCAGGAAAAGCCCTCCACGTCCACCAGCTCGATGCCCAGCCGTTCTGCTACCTTGCGGGCGGACATTTCATAATTCATCCCCCGCACCGGCACAGTGCAGCCCAGGTAAAGCGCGTATTGATTGGTCACGACGCCTCCTCCGGATGTTTTTTATCCGCCTCTTCCGCGCACGTTTCCGGGCACGTCCTGTCCAAAATCTGATGCACCGCCGTTTTCTCCTCGTGGATGGGAGGCAGGTCGTACTCCGCGCGGCGCTCGTTTTCATAGTCGTCAATCTCATAGAGCCGGCCGTGTTCTCGCAGCTTTTCCATCTGTACGGTGAACGTGGAGGGGATGTGCCCCTCGCGCACGGCGATGTTGCGGACAGCGTTCATCAGTTCCGGGATGCGCACGTCCTGCGGGCAGCGTTCGTAGCAGGTGTAGCAGACCGAGCAGAGCCAGACGAACTCGCTGGTCAGTACTTGCTCGCGCATCCCCAGCAGCGCCATGTGGATGATGCGCCGCGGGTTGTACTTGTCGGTCACGCCGGCCACCGGGCAGCCGGCGGTGCAGGTGGAGCAGGAATAGCAGCGCCGGATGTGCTCCCCCCCTGGCTCGGCGGCGATCTCGTCCCGAAAGTGGGGGTCGAAGGTGCTGACGTCTATGATGGTCTCTTCGTCGCTCATTACAGATTCCCTATGGCGCGCTGCGCCAACGCGATAGCGCCCAACACACCGGCCCGGTTGCCCAAGCCCGGCGGCACAATGTAGTCGTCAATCTGCTCAAGAATTTCCGGCACCTGAAAATAGCCGTTGAGCAACTCTTGCACCCTTTGGCGCACCAGCGGGAAGAGTTGTGATTGTTCCATCACGCCGCCGCCCATAATGATGCGCTGAGGTGATAGCACACAAATAACATTCACCAAACCCAAGGCCAGATAGTGGGCTTCCAGAGACCAGGCTGCGTGATCCACTGGCAGCGTCTCCCCCCGCTGCCCCCAACGCGCCTCGAGGGCGGGGCCGGCTGCCAGCCCTTCCAGGCAGTCGCCGTGATAGGGGCAGGAACCGGGGAAGGGATCGCGCTCCCAGTCGTGGAGGATGCGCACGTGCCCCATCTCTGGGTGCATCAAGCCGTGAATCAGATCGCCGCCGACCATGCCTCCCCCGCCAATGCCTGTCCCGATGGTCAGGTAGACGAAAGTGTCCAGTCCCTGGGCAGCGCCCCAACGGTGTTCGCCCAGGGCTGCCCCGTTCACGTCGGTATCAAAGCCCACCGGCACGCTCAGCGATTCCCGGATGGCGCCGGCAAAATCGGTGTGTGCCCAACCGGGTTTGGGTGTGGTGGTGATGTAGCCAAAGGTGAGCGAGGCTGGGTCTGGATCCAACGGGCCGAAAGAGGCGATGCCAATGGCCGCCAAGGGCTTTTGTTGTTGGAAGAACTCGATTGCCTGTCCAATGGTCTCTGCTGGCGTCGTGGTGGGGAAACGCGCCTCCGCCCGCACGTCATCAGGGCCGTTGCCCACCGCGCACACGAATTTCGTGCCGCCCGCCTCGATTCCTCCCCAAAGCTCCATAATTCCCCTGCAAATGAATTTGCAGTCTATCACCTGAAACCCGCTGAAGCGGGTTAGATGCGCGACCTAACCTGTTTCTAACGGATTTCCCATTCTAGTCGTGACTCCACTGAAAAAACCAGGGTTTTCAATGGTTTTATGGGACAGCGTCCCACT
>CAYMWP010000124.1:0-13859 GCA_964393895.1 uncultured Anaerolineales bacterium
TGGCTATTTGTGGCTTTACCTTTGTGTTCTTGGTGTCCTTTGTGGTAAATAAACACCCCCCTGAATGCTTACCCCCGGTTTATTGAGATGATACGGCCGTCGCCCAGTCGAGGTCGGCTAGATCAGTTCTGGCCGTCGAAAGGCTGCTCCAATCGTATCTCTAGCCGCTCCAGCGCCGCGTCCAGTTCTTCCAGGTAGCCGAGCAGCGGCGTCTCGCCGATGGGAATCTCTATCGGCACGTCCACGTTCAACGGCACCGTGGTGGCGATGTTCACCGTCTTGCTGATCGGCACAGCGATCTCCAGGTTCACCGGGATGGTGGTCTGAATGGGTACCGGGATGTCGAACTCGCCCAGCAACCCGGCGTCAATGGGCACGACGACGGTAGTGTTGATGGGGATGATCGTGTTGACGGGCACAATGACCTCTTCGTTGAAAGGGATGCTGGTGTTGATGGGGATTTCCTGGTCTACCGCCAGGGTGTAGGAGAAGGTCGCGCCGCCAATGTCGGTCACGATGGTGCGGGTGTCGCTCAGTACGCCCAGGCTGATCTGCCTGGCTTGCAGCAGGGCCAGGATGACCGCGCCGTTGAGTGCCAGCGAGCACAGGGTCAATGTGGTCAGAAGGATCAGGATTATTGTGTAGCCTTTTTTCATCGGTGAACTCCTCAAATTCGTAAATTCGTGATTCGTCTCAAAACAATGGAATCTGGGCCGCTTCTTGCTCGGCGATGGGGTCGAGGCCTAGCACGGTCTTGAGGGCGTGACGGTCCAATTCTTCCTCGGCGAGCAGGCGACGCAGGTGGCGGAACTTGACGAATTGCCAGCCGTCCGCTTCGACGGCGCGGGCCAGGCGCGGGTCGCGTTGTAGTTTAAGGCCGATCAACCCCGCCCGGCCGCCGGGCACGACCAGGCAACGCTGTGCCCCCTCACTGGCGGCGCGCCTGGCGAGCAGATGACAGGCCAGGGCCGCCTGGGTCGAGATGGCAAAGACGTACACTTCCCGTTCTTTCTCCAGCCAACACACGTCCCAGCCGAGATGTTGCTGCACCTCGAATTCCAGTCGCTCTCCCAGGGCTGCCAGGTTGCTCTTCAGTGTCTTGAGCTCGGCTGCTCGCCGCAGCGGGTCGTCCTCGGGACGCAAGCGCAGCGTCTCATTCTCTGGTGTGCTGTACGAGTCTATGCCGGCCAGCACCAGTTTCAGATCGGGCGTGAGGGGGCCGGTAAAGTGGGCGTAGACTGCGTTGATCAACTCTTCCAGTCGCCAGGTCGGGCGCTGGACGAGCAGTTTCCACACCAGTTCGTCTACCCGGTCGGCCAGGGGCGGCTCGACCTGGCCCGGGTGCGCCAGCCACCATACTTGATCGGCGACTTGGGCCAGCGGGGCGGATTGGATGGCGCGATGGGCCGCGTCGGCGGTGAAGGGGAGGACTGGCACCTCTTCCTTGGGGATTGCGGCCGCACTGACCAACGCTCCCGACCGGGCCAGTCCCGCGCATGCGCTGGCGTGCAGCAGCGACCAGCCCGTCGGCTCTCCGCGCTCCCGCAGGGCGCTCGTCACAGCGTTCTCGGTCGCGATCATCAATTCCTGTTCTACTTGCCTCTTGCCTCCTGCCTCCTGCCTCTCGCTCCCTATCTCCCGCGTCTCCCAGCTACAGACCGTGCGGTGGCCTATTTCGGGGCTGTGGCCCCAGCCTTCCAGTGTGTAGCCGGCGCTGCTCGTCGCCAGGTAGACTGATTCCAGCAGTGCGTCGTCTGGGCTGGAGAAGAGTGTGACCAGGCGGCCCTGGGGGGCAAGCAGCGGCCCGGCTGCCTGCAACGCTGCCTGCAAGGCGCGCCAGTGCCACTCCCAATCGAAGCGCCGCCGGCGTAGGAAGGGGCGCAAAGAGCGCGCCGCCGGCGAGTCCCACAACCATCCCGCCCATAGCGCCGAAAGCGCCCAAAAGACCCCGTCGGGGCGAGGGGGGTCGTTAAAGATGAGGGCTACGCTCCCAGGCCGGATGATCTGCTGCACGTCGCGGGCCGCGTGAACGTCCAGCGCGTATCCCGCTGCTTTGTCCCACGACAGCGCGGCGACGCTATCTGCTTGCCGCACCGGGGGCGGGGTCCCTGCGGCCAATAGTCGCGCGAATTCCTCCTCAAAGCGCAGCCAGACGTTGCGCTCCAGGTAGAGAGAGGGCGGGCGCAGTGTGCGGGGGCGGGGACGCTCCTCGCCGTAAGGGTCAAGCTTGCTGCCGGCATCGAAGCAGTTGAGGAGCGCGGCGCTCAGGGCTAGTTTTGTTTCCTCGTCGGCTTTGAGTGTTTCCAGTCGCCGGCTCAAATCAATCAGGGCGGAGAGGTTGCGCGGGGTGTATAGCTCGACCAGTTCGGCCGCCCGTTCCCGCGCCGGGTGATCGGGTGGGGCTACGCGGTCGAGCGCATAGTAGTAGGCCAGCCCTCGTGGTTGGGTGCGATGGGCGAGATGGAGGTCGTCGTCGTCCGGCGCTCCCTCTTGCGCCCCTCCACACGTGGTGCAATGGACTGCCTTTCTGAAAGGGTAGTTTCCGTCGCGGTCCCAGGCGAACCATTCGGCGTCGCCTGGTTCGCCGCAGGTGGGGCAGGAGGAGCGGTATAAAGAGGCGAGGTGGCGGCGCAGGGGGACGTCTCCCTTGAGGCTATCGGCCAGGCGGGTGAAGGCGCCGTTGAGCGCGTCTGGCTCGCGCTGGCTCAACCCCAGTCGCGCGGCGACGAGGAGCAAGGGGTTGACGCTCAACCCCAACGCGCGCCGGCCGGCGGCGACCGTTTCCCGCGCCACCGTCGGCCCCTGGCAGAACAGATCCACGATCAGGTCGCCGGGCTGGGTGAGGGCGCGCACGTAGGCTCCTGCCGCTCCGGCCGGTTGGGTGGGGCGGTAGCGGGCCAGCGGGCCGTGGGGTGGGGTGGGTCTGCCGGGGATGAACCAGGGTTGTGTCATTCGAGTTCAAGAGTGGGAACACGGGATTGCAGGTTTTGTATCAATTGGCGTTATTGTACAGCAAAAGGATGTGGGGGGCAAGACGTATACTTGGCGCGCGCTTGCACATGTGCTATAATCGTATCCTCTCGGTATCTTGGAAAGTGGAGCGGACGGCTCAATCTTCCAGTCTGCCATTCGGACGGGCCAGAAAGCCTGTCTCACCAAACCACTGTCCCATTTTATTGGCAAGATGCCCACAAGATCGTTGGCGCACGTGGATTAGGGAGGGATTTCTTTGCGGCGTAAAAGTGGAGTTATCGTCTGGCTCGTTATTGTGATTGCCATCCCCGCGCTCTTTTTGACGTGGCAATACGTTGACTATCTCTCGGCCAGCCGTGTTTTGCCGCCCGGGATGAGTATGGCCGGAGTGGCGGTTGAAGGGTTGACGCGCGAGCAGGCGCTCAGTGCTCTCGAGGTAGCCTTTGCCAAGCCGCTGGAGATCACCTATCAGGGGCAGGGGCTGTCTCTTGCTCCCGATAGCGTCGAGTTGCGTTACAACGTGGAAGAGACGGCGGCCAATTTGGATGAGGCGCTGGCTGCTCGCAGCGGGCTGGATGCCTTTATTGCTCACGTTCTACGCCGCCCGTCTGAACCTGTGGACGTTCCGGTGGCGGTCGTCTTTTCGGAAGAGCGGCTCGCTGGATTTCTGGCCCGCGTTGCTATGCAATACGACCAGCCGCCGCAGCCCCCGGTTCCGCTGCCGGCCAGCCTGACCTTCCGGCCTGGCCAACCGGGGTACGAGTTGGACATCGAACGATCTCGCGTCCGGCTCGCCGCTGCTCTCCTTTCGGCCGCTGAGCAACAGGTCGAGTTGGTCGTGCGGACGGAGGAAGCGCCGCCGCTGGAAATAGGCGTGTTGGAACAACTCCTGCAGTCGCTCGTGGACGATCACGCAGGTTTGATACCGGGCATTTTTGTCAAGGACCTGCAAACCGGGGCCGAGTTGGAAATCAACGCCGGCGTCGCTTATGCCGGGCTGAGCGTGCTCAAGATAGTTGTCCTGGAAGAAACCTACCGCGTCCTGGATGCCCCGCTTGACCCGGAGGTGACGGATTGGTTGAGCAACACTCTGGGCGTGGCCAGCAGCAATTTCCAGGCCAACCTGCTCCTGCGCGACATCATCGGAGGCGGCGACGGCTACCGAGGGGCCGAGAATCTAACCGGTTCGGTGAATTACCTGGGCTTGCGCAACACCTTCATGGCGGCTCCTTACGATGAGGTGGGGGCGCTGACCATCGTCACCCAGGCTAACTCACGCACCGATGTTACCACCGAGCCGGACCCCTATATGCAGACCACGCCGCTGGATATTGGAATGTTGTTGGAGATGATCTATCAGTGTAGCCGCGGCGGCGGTGCGTTGATGGTCGCTTACCCTGGCGCTTTCACGGCCGATGAATGTAGCCAGATGATCGAGTGGCTGGCCCAGAACCGCATTGATAGCATGGTCGAGGCTGGGGTTCCGCCGGGGACAGTGGTGGCGCATAAGCATGGCTTTACGGGGGATACTCATGCCGATGCATCTCTCGTGCTCAGCCCGGGTGGAGATTTTGTGTTGGTCGTTTATCTTTACCGCCCTGAGTGGCTGGAATGGGAGGAGAGTTCGCCCTTGATCGCCGATATTGCTACTGCGACCTACAACTATTTCAACCCGGTGCAGTAGAGCGACAATGTTAGATTGGGCGGAACACTACAGCGAATCTAGAAAAAAAGTAACTACTCAGCCTGGCACGCGCTCAGACCTCCGAGGTCTTGCAAAACCCGTTCAGGCGTGAAATCCCGGCCTTTTTCGACGGTCGCAGTGGGCAGAATGCCTGTCGCAGACCTCGGAGGTCTTGACCTGAGTAGTAACGAAAAAAACGGATTGAGGCACATCGTTCAACCGCTTTTATAGCCAGGATTGGCCTCGTGCGGCGGCAGAAAATTCGCTCCTTTCCCAATTCTTTGTAGTGTCGTTTGGAATCTAACATTGTCAAAATTGAGATGATGCCTACGTTCGTCTATTCGTTCACCTGTTCGTGCGTCATCATTCGCCTGTTTGTCATATTGCGTGTTTATCCATTTGGCTCTATAATTGTACCAGTTGGTGTAACCGCTCAGGCTCAGACCTCCGAGGTCTTTGACAACTGATTCACCCACTGCACAGGTCGAAAATGACCGCTGTTTCACGCTCGAATGTGCTTTGGTGAGAGCTCAGAGTTCTAAATGAGCAATAGGCTGAGCAGTTACCAGTTGGTTGTTCGCCAAGATATATGTCGAGAGTGATGGGATATGGAATCTCTTGGAACCCGTAGCGTTGATATAGAACCTAAAACACCCAGCGCGCGAGAGGCAGAACCGGTGAGAGCGCCGCAGTCTCCGGCCCGTAAAGGATTGGGCACACGCCAGATGGCCTCACAATCCAAGTCAGATGGTCGTGTCGAGGGCCAGTTGCCTGAAGGCCACTTGCTTCAGAATCGCTATCGTATTATGGGAATGTTGGCGGTGGGCGGTATGAGCGCCCTGTACAAGGCCCAGGACCTGCGCTTTCCCAAAGTTACCCGCTTGTGCGCCGTCAAAGAGATGCTCAACACCGCCACTGATCCTCAAGTGCGGGCAATGATGGAGCGTAACTTTGAACGCGAGGCCAATATCCTCGCTACCCTGAATCATCCTGGCATTGTTCGGGTCTATGACTATTTCAGCGAAGGCGACCGCAACTACATTGTGATGGAGTACGTGGAGGGCAAGAACCTAGAGGCGACCCTGGCCGAGACGGACGCTTTCTTGCCGGAGGCTCAGGTGGTTCAGTGGGCCATCCAGGTTTGCGAAGTGCTGAATTATCTGCATAACCACGAGCCGCAGCCCATCATCTTTCGCGATTTGAAGCCCTCCAACATCATGCTCGAGGCGAGGGGCGATGTTCGACTGGTGGACTTTGGAATAGCCAAGGTCTTTCAGAGTGGCCAGCAGGGTACCATGATCGGCACCGAAGGGTACACTCCGCCGGAACAATATCGGGGTATCGCTGAGCCGAGGGTAGATATCTACGCGCTGGGGGCTACGATGCATCACCTGCTGAGCAAGCGAGACCCGCAACTGGAGCCGCCGTTCTCCTTCCACGAACGCCCCATTCACGAGAGTAACCCCCTCGTCTCCCGCGAACTGCTAGAGATCATTGATCGCGCGCTGGATTATGAAATCAACAACCGCTACGGCTCGGCCGCAGAGATGCAGCGGGCTCTGATGAGCCTGAGTTCAGTTCGCGGTATGGGGACAGCCACCTTTGGGACGACGACCTTTATCAGCAGTGACGTTTTGCCTCTGTGGCGCTTTGCCTGCGAGGACGAGGTGCGCTCCACGCCGGCGGTGCACGATGGTATTGTCTATATTGGCGCTTATGACAACAACCTGTACGTCATCAACGCCGATAACGGACAGTTCTTGTGGAAGTATGCCACCGAAGGGGGGATCGGCTCATCCCCTTGCGTGTACGAGAGGCGCGTGTTCTTTGGCTCTGCCGACAAGGTGCTGTATGCGGTCAACGTGGATACAGGCCGCATCTCGTGGACCTGCCCCACTCAAGGCAGTGTGTGGTCCTCTCCACGGGTGGCGTTCGACCACGTGTTCTTTGGCTCCGATGATAGTTTCCTCTATGCGGCCAGTGTGCATAGCGGCCGCATCGCCTGGAAGTTTGGTGCAGATGGGAAAGTGCGCTCGTCGCCGGCCATAGGCGGCAGTGCCGTTTACGTAGGCTGTGAGGGAGGGATGGTCTACTCGGTGGGTATCAACGGCGAGGCTGGTTGGCGCTTTCGCGCTCGTCGCGCCGTCACCTCCTCTCCGGCTGTGAGCCAGGAGATGGTCTACGTGGGATGCCAGGATGAGCACGTTTACGGCCTGGACATTCGCTCTGGCTGGAAGTCGTGGGATTATCGTACCGGCGGGGCGGTCGTATCCTCGCCTGTGGTGAGCGATGGACTGGTTCTCGTTGGCTCGGCCGACAAGTCCTTCTATGCTCTCGACGCTCGAAGCGGTCGGCTGGTCTGGCGTTACGCGACGGAGGGACAGGTGACTAGCTCCTCTGCTGTGATTGGAGAGGCAGTATATTTTGGGTCGACCGATGGCGCCGTTTACAGCCTGGACGTTGGAACGGGCAGCCTGCGCTGGCGCTTTCAGACCGATGGCCCGGTGACCTCTTCGCCGAGGGCAGTGGGTGACGTGGTATACATTGGCTCCTGCGATCGCTACGTGTATGCGCTCCCTGCCTGAATCGTGCTTTATCGTATTGTTCGAGTTTGGACAAAAGCCAAAGGCAGCCGGGTTTTTCGCAAAACAGGGTCAAAAAACCCGGTTTCCGCCGTATTGAGATCATAGTTTATGAATATAGACGTTGAGAAGAACTATTATGCCGTTCTGGGCATCTCCCAGTCCGCGACGGACGAGGAGATCAAACGCGCCTATCGTGCGCTGGCGCGGCGCTACCATCCCGATAGCCGGACGGAGAGAGCGCCGACGACGTTGTTCCACCGGATCCAGGCTGCTTACTCCGTTCTGAGTGACCCGGACAGTCGCCGCGCTTACGACCGGCAGCGGGCTGAGATGGGATTGGGCGAGGAGGCGTTGCTGTCTTTGGAAGTCTTGTCGAGTTGCAGCCAACTCCACGCTATGCCCGAGGATCAGACCCTCTATCTCCTGATGAATGTACAGCCTGGCTTGGAAGCGCAGAACAAGCGATTACCGTTGAATCTGTGCCTGGTGATTGATTGTAGCACCTCGATGCAGGGAACGCGGTTGGAACACGTCAGGCAGGCGGCGCATCAGATCATTGACGAGTTGTACGACGACGATGCTCTGGCCGTAGTCGTGTTCAGCGACCGGGCCAGGGTTGTACTGCCTAGTCAGGTGAGCATCAATCGCGTTCATGCCAAGGCCAAGATCTCGTCCATCCGAGCCAGTGGTGGAACCGAGATCCTGCAAGGAGTGCAGCTCGGATTGGAGGAGCTCGAAAAGCGGCACAGTGACCTTCACACCAGTCACCTGATCTTGCTAACCGACGGTCAAACGTATGGCGATGACGAAGAATGTATCGCCGAGGCCAGGCGCGCAGGGGCGCAGCGCATTGGCATCACTGCTATGGGCATAGGCGATGATTGGAACGACGCCTTGCTCGACGAAATGGCGAGCCAGAGCGGTGGGGCCTCTGCCTATATCGCGTCGCCTGCTCAGGTGCGCACGTTGTTACGCCAAAGAGTGAGGGGCCTGGGATCGGTCTTTGCTCAAGGATTGACGCTCGAACCCCGCTGCGCCGAGGGTGTATGGGTGGAAAGCGTGTTCCGCACCTTACCTTATCTGGAACGCCTCTCTCTGACCGATGGAGCAATCGGCCTGGGGTCATTGCAGGCCGACGTGCCCCTGGTTCTCGTGTTCGAGGTGGGGGTAGGACAGAATTCCGTCGGCGAGCACCGGCTGTTGCAGTTCGAGCTCACGAGTGACATACCGGCGCTGGGGAAACGAGGGTACAGGCTGCGACGCGACGTTTTTTGCACTTTTGCCCCTGCCGAGCCGCCTCCTCAACCGGTACCGACGCCTGTTCTGAGGGCGCTTAGCAAGGTGGCCCTCTACCGCATGCAAGAGCGAGCCTGGGACGCCCTCGTGAGCGGGGATGCAAAGACGGCGACCCGTCAACTGGAAATGATGGCTACACGTCTCTTCGACCTGGGAGAGACCCAGTTGGCGCAGGCGGCAATGCTCGAGGCGGGGCGTATCTCAAAAGGGACGGCGCCGACCTCCAAGGGGCGCAAGGAACTTAAATACGGTACACGTAGTTTGACTATTGCTTCGTGGAGTAAGTCCTATGATTGAATGTCCATCTTGCGGTCGCAAACATCGTCCGGGTACTCTGTTCTGCAGCGAGTGTGGGGTGTACCTGCCCACCGGTGGCCCTCTGAGAACCGAACCCCTCCCTGAAAAAGAACTGCCTATCTCGCGAGCAAACCCCTGGGCCAGTGAACCTGTCGAGGATGCGGAAGAGTTGACCCTTATTCCTCTGAGCGTCGAGGTCATAGCCACTGGGCGTCAGATCCAACTGCCGCCCACCCCGGAGGTGCACGTTGGGCGCCTCGACGCCGCTCACGGCATTTTCCCTGATCTGGACCTGACCACTGACGGTGGGCTCGAGGCCGGTGTATCTCGTCACCATTGCAAGATCCACCAGCGGGGTTCGGCTTACCTGGTCGAGGATGTGGGCAGTGCTAACGGCACTTTTTTGGGTGGGCAGCGGCTGACCCCCTACCTGCCCCACGTGCTCAAGGATGGGGACGAACTACAGCTGGGCCGCGTAAAATTAAAGGTCATCATTCAACAGGAATGACCTGAGAGTGGAGTAGAGTGTATGTCCCGTACTGTGCTGGTCCATATATTGAACGAAGAGGCTATAGTTGGAGAGGTGGAGGACGTCCCCGACCCGACCGATCAAGTGTTGATCGTCAGTAACGTTCGCTACCGTGATGGTCGTGATGTTACCTACGTCCTTCCCGAAACCAAGATGGTGGTCTATCCCTGGGCGCGCATCCATTGCCTCGAGATCCTGCCCAGCGAAGCCGACGAGGAGGTTATCAGCTTTATCCGTGAATGACGCGCGGAAGGTTGCAGGTGATGCCCGCTGATCGTGAACTGATTCTCGTCGTGGATGATGAGCCTCGTATGACGCGCTTTATCCGTATGAACCTGGAACTTGATGGATACCGGGTGATAGAGGCCCACGATGGCTTGGAGGCGCTGGACAAAGTACGCACAGAACTCGTTGATCTGGTCATCCTCGACGTCATGATGCCCGAGATGGATGGCTTTGAGACTTTGGAGGTGCTGCGCCAAGTCTCCAATGTTCCGGTGATCATGCTCACGGTTCGCTCCGACGAGGAGGATAAAGTGCGTGGGCTGGAACTCGGAGCCGACGACTATGTCACCAAGCCTTTCGGCGCGCGCGAACTGACCAGTCGTGTCAAGGCCGTGTTGCGCCGCGCCAAGAGCCTGGCGAGACCGGAACAACCCGTGCTCCGCATTGACGATCGCTTGAGCGTGGACACCAATGCCCGCGCTGTCATCGTCGAGGGCCAGCGTATCAAGCTGCGGCCCACCGAGTTCCGCCTGCTTTACCACTTGATCGAAAACGCGGGTTGGGTAGTGCCTCACGAGACGTTGCTGGCCAAGGTCTGGGGCTACGAGTACCGCGAAGAAATCCAATATCTACGTTTGTACATCAACTATTTGCGAAAAAAGATCGAACCCGACCCATCCCATCGTCGCTACATCTTTACCGAGCGCGGAGTGGGGTATCGCTTTGTGGATTTCCGTAAAGTCCGTCGAGATGGGTGAGGAGAATGTATAAATATGGCCAAAGTGCTCAAAGTTGTGATTACAGGCCCGTTTAGCGCCGGCAAGACCGAGTTCATCCGCACCATATCTGATATCCCGATCGTCTCTACCGAACGACTCATCAGCGATGATCTCAGATCCATCAAGGATGAAACTACGGTAGCCATGGACTATGGACAGGTTGGGCTGGATGGCTACACATTTCACCTATACGGCACGCCAGGGCAACCTCGCTTCGATTTTATGTGGGATATCCTATCTAAGGAGATGCACGCCCTGATAGTGATGGTGGACAGTTGCGACCGTGGAACATTCCCCGAAGCGCGGCGGCTGATTCGTGTATTCCGACGCAAGGCCCGGGTGCCCTATCTGGTGGTCGCGAATAAGCAGGATGGAGACAAGGCCCTCTCGATTCAGCAAGTGGGCGAGGCGTTGAAATTGGATGGTGATGTGCCCGTTCTCCCCTGCGTCGCCACGGACAAAACCAGTGTGCGCCAAGTTCTGGATGGGCTGCGGCTCATCTTGGAGCTATAGAATTACTGTATCATCTCAATAAACCGGGGTAATGTAAGGCGGAATGGCATTCCGCCCTACTTTTCCCCCAACTTTTTGAGAAGACGAATTACTGTACACTGGCAAATTACGATTTTCGGAACCAGGACGCAGACCAACGCCGATGGCGCTCCTGCGGAGCGGACGCTGATTTTGTGTGCCTTTATCTGCGAAAATCTGGTGCAACCTCCGGTTGCCTTAATCTGCGTTCTAAAAAGGGTAAGCCAAATTTGCCAGATTCCAGTCCTGTACTGCAACAGCTCCAGTGCCCCGGCGGAAAGACTGCAAGCCCGCCGGGGCGCGTGTTAGAAACCAGTTTTTTCCCCGATGAACGATTCCTATGCGCCGACTGAAATTTGCTCCCTGGATTCTCTTTATACTGATTGGGGCCGCGCTGGCCTGTAACCTGCCCGCCGGATTTACTCCGCCGCTGCTTCTCGCCACCGCGACCGCCACCCCTACTGACCTCCCTACACTCACCCCTACTCCTACCCCCACTCCTACTCCTACTCCTACTCCCGCCCCAGATCCGGCGGAATTGCTCTCCGCCGGGGCCCAGGCGATGGAGGATGGCGACTATGGCGCCGCCGCCGAGATCTACCGCGGCCTGCTCGCCCTGCCCCTTGACGACGATAGCGCCGAGCGAGCCGGGCTGGGCCTGGCCACGGCGGCGTTGCGCGCTGGCGACTATCTGGGCGCCGCCGATGGCTGGCGCGACTTTCTCGCCGTCCACCCCGAAAGCGACCGCGCTCCCGACGCTCACTTCCTGTTGGCCGACGCCCTGGCCGGCGCGAGCGATCCTCTGGCGGCCGCCGAAGAGTACCGGGTCTACCTCTCGGCCGTGACGGTCATTACCCCATACGTCAACCTTTCACTGGGAGACGCTCTCTATGCCGGCTCGGCTTACACTGCCGCCGCCCAGGCCTACACAGCCGCCGTCGCCACTGCTCCTGACCGCGCCTTTGAGGTCAGCACGCGCGAAAAGCTGGCCCTCGTGCACGTTGCTTTACAGGACTATGCCGCCGCTGTCGCTCAGTACGAAGCCATCCTCCAAGTGGCGCAGATACGCGCCTACCGCGCCCGCATCGAGCACCAGGCTGCCGAGACGCTCATCCTGGCCGGGGAGATCGAGGCCGGCTACGACCGCCACCTGAGGGCCGTCGAGACCTACCCAGACGAATACTATGCCTATCTCTCGTTGATCGAGTTGGTGGAGGCCGGGCGACCGCCGGATGATTTTCTGCGCGGTGTGGTGGATTATTACGCCGGGGCCTACGGCCCGGCGGTCGAATCGTTCTACCGTTACATCAACGCCTACCCCGAGACTCACTCCGGCGACGCTCACTGGTACGCGGGCCTATCCTACCTGGCTGCCGGCAGCCCCAACCTGGCCGTTGGGGAATTCCAGACGTTGATAGAAACCCACCCCGAAAACAAGTACGTGGGAGATTCCTGGATAGGCTTGGCCCAGGCGCGCGCTGGCGCGGGCGAGGTAGACGAAGCCATCGAGTCCTATCGGCAGTTCGTCGAGACTGACCCCGGTCATCGCCGTGCGCCCGAGGCGCTCTGGGAGGCGGCGCAGCTTTTAGAGGACCTGGGCGACCGGGAAGCTGCCGCCCAAGCCTACCGCGACTGCCAGGCCCGCTACCCTGATTCTGACTATGGCCCTCGGGCCCTCTTCCGTGGCGGCCTCCAATTCTATCAACTGGACGAGCTGGAGGATGCGGTCGCAGCCTGGGAAACATTGGTCGGGGTTTATCCCGAATCGTCCTACCGCCCCGCCGCTCTCCTCTGGCTGGGTAAAGCGCAGGACGACCCGGAGGCAGCCGCGAGCGCCTTCGAGGAAGCCATATCTACCGACCCCACTGGCTACTACGGTCTACGCTCCGCCGACCTGGTCGCCGACCTGTCCTCTCCTTCTTTCCCGTCCGGTAGTTACAGATCCGAGTTCAACGACGGGGCCGAACGGGCCGCAGCGGAGGAGTGGTTGGCCGCGTGGCTGGGGTTGGACGGCGCCGCCGATCTGGGCGAGTTGTCCCCCTATCTGGCTGCCGACCCGCGCTTGCAGCGCGGCCTGGAACTGTGGCGCTTGGGCCGCTTCGAGCAGGCCAAATGGGAGCTGGAGGATCTCCGCGAGGCGACCGCCTCGGACGCGCTGGCCCAGTACCAACTGGCGCTGGCGTTCCGCGACATCGGCCTCTACCGCTCCTCCATCCTCTGCGCCGTGCGGCTCGTCTATCTCTCGCCGGCCGAGACCGTCCTCGATGCCCCTGCTTTCGTCGCCCGCCTGGCTTATCCCACTTATTACGAAAATCTGGCGCTAGAGAATGCGCGTCTGAACGACATCACGCCGCTGTTGGTCTTTGCCCTCATCCGCCAGGAGAGCCTGTTCGAGAGCCTCGCCACATCCCACGCCGCCGCCCACGGCCTGATGCAGGTGATTCCCGCCACCGGCGCGCAGATCGCGGCCGAGTTGGGCTGGCCGCCCGGCTATGAGACCGCTGACCTTTACCGGCCCTACGTCAGTCTGCGCTTTGGCGTCTACTACCTGGCGCAGCAGCGCGACCGCTTCGAGGGGCGGCTCGACGCGGCCCTGGCGGGCTATAACGGCGGCCCGGCCAATGCCCAACGTTGGCTGGAGGGTGCGGGCGACGACCCCGACCTGTTTCTCGAACAGATCCAGTTCAGCGAAACGCACCTCTACGTCCGGCGCATCAAGGAGCACCTGGCCGTGTATCGGGCGTTGTATGGGGATTGAGTCCCCGGGTTTCTGGGGCTTTGCCTCCCGTGGTAGCCTCGTCGCGCTATGATCTCGCTTTGACTTCTTGAATTTCCCCGGCGTGCTCCGCTTCGTGGCTGGCAAAGATCTCGACGAGCTGTGCTACGCTGCCGCTCCCTCCCCAGGGAAAGGGTGTGTATCCCAAATTGTGAGTCTACGCCACCAGAGGCAGCGAATGGTA
>CAYMWP010000125.1:0-13400 GCA_964393895.1 uncultured Anaerolineales bacterium
CCAGCGGGACGTGCCCGCCGACCTGGCCCAACTGTGGCGCGAGCGCTACAGCTTCCTGGCCGGTTACTGGGGCAACTTTGGCGGCCTGAACGTCCCTATGCCCGCCTGGACCTACACGGCGCTCAACACCATCGCAGTAATGGCCGCGCTGGGCCTGATCATGCATTACGCATTACGCATTACGTCTTCCGTTTCACGTTTTACGTTTCACGTTTCACGTTTTACGTTTCACGTTTCACGCAATTTGCCATTCGCCATCTGCCTCCTCTGGGTCCTCGGCGTCGTCGTTGCCTGGTCGCGATGGGCCTCCGTCACCTGGTCCTCGCAGGGACGGTTGGTGTTCTCCGCCATCCAGACCTGGTCGCTGCTGCTGACGCTGGGAATCGCCGCCTGGTTCCCGCGCCGGTTGGACATTGGTCATTGGCTATTGGCCGTTTTCCTGCTGATCCTGACGGTGTTGGCCCCCTGGCTCTGGATCCAGCCCGCCTACGCGCCGCCCGAGCCGCTGACCGCCGCCCAGGTCGCCGCTATCCCGAACTCGTTGGAGACCGATTTTGACGGCACCATGCGGCTGCTGGGATACGACCTGGAGACAGAATCGGTAGAACCGGGAGGACAGGTAGCAGTGACCCTGTACTGGGAAGCGCTGGCCCCCACCGAGCGGGACTATGCCGTGTTCGTGCACCTGCTGGGCGAGCACGAGCTGCTGGTCGCGCAGCGGGACACCCTGCCGGGGCTGGGCCTGCTCTCGACGACGTGGCTAGATCCGGGCCACGCCTGGGCCGACCGGTACGTCGTCCCCGTGCCCGAAACTGCCTACGCGCCAGACGTGGCCCAGGTCGAGGTGGGGCTGTACGACGTCGCCAGCGGGGTGCGTCTGCCCGCCAGCAGCGGCGGCGATAACGCGCGCTTCGGACGGATCGAGTTGCGCGCCCGGCCGGGTGAGGTTCCCAACCCCATCTCTATCAACTTTGGAGAGCGGATGGAATTGGCAGGCTACGACCTCGACCGGCGGATCGTGCGCCCCGGGGAGCCGGTCGAGCTGGCACTCTACTGGCGCGGCCGGCGAGAGATGGACGTGAACTATACCATCTCGACTCAGTTGATTGACCCGGCGCAGCGCAAGGCCGCCCAACTCGACGGCTGTCCGTTGGACGGCGCCGCTCCGACGACCATCTGGGAGCCGGGTGAGGTGGTCGTGGACACGCGCAGGCTGCTCATTTTCCCGGACGCCCCGCCGGGGGCCTACGATCTGCGGGTGGCCGTCTACTTGTTGGAAGAAGGCGAGATCGTGCATCTGCCGGTGATCTCGCAGAAGGGCGAGATGCTCTCTAGTCACATTTTGCTGACGCGGGTGCGGATAGAACCTTGACTGCGGTTGCCAAAGCATCCCTCCGGTGCTACAATGAATACGATTGAGATAGGAGAGAGGTGGGCTTGCAAGCGGAATACGACGCCGAGAAGGAGGGGTAAAAATGCCTGGAACATTGGCTTGGCAAGAGGTGAACCGGCTGGTTGGACAATTGACGCTTCACGAACAGGCTGAATTGATCCAGCAATTGGCGCAACGGTTGGCGCAGAAGGCTGCGCCAGTGAGAGAGCCACAAAGTCTGCGTGGAATCTGGAAAGGCAAATTTCCGCCCGACCTGGACTTGGATGCTGAACTGACAGAGATTCGTACAGCCTGGCAAGAGGAATTGAATGATGTCGTCTGAGCCACCTTTACGCTACGTTGCTGACACACACGCCATTTTCTGGTACTTGGTCAACTCGCCTCGCTTGGGCCACGTGGCCAGTGCAGCTTTCGACAGGGCCGATGCAGGCAACGCGATGATTTACCTACCCGCAATCGTATTGGCAGAACTCTCTCAACGAAAAGTTGGGTCGCCCCGTTGATTTTGCGCGAGCATTTGAGCGGCTGAGGCAAAGCGGGCAATTCGTTTTGCTGGATTTCGCTCTGGACGCTGATGTATTAGAGATGCACGACCGGATGATCGCGGGTGTGGCCCGACGGCTCAATACGCCTTGTCTCACTTGCGATCGGCAGATCGTCAATAGTGGGGTAGTCGTTACAGTACGGTAGAACAAATGAGCCTTTACTACCTTGACGCCAGTGCCCTTGTCAAGCAGTATGTGCAGGAGCCAGGAAGTACCTGGATCCGGCAACTGATTGATCGTGTGAACCCTGATGAAGAGCAGGTCAACGTGGTCTTTATATCAGAAGTTAACATTGTCAAAGTAGCGGCGGCGCTTGCTATTTTGGCTCGTACAAACAAAATCAGCTTGAGAGATCGCAACATAGCTTATCAACGATTTATGCATGATACGGCTCACTTGTACCAGCTCGTCTCAATAGAGACTGGCGATTTCCACTCTGCTGCCTACTTGACCCAACGCCATCCACTCAAAGCCTACGACGCCGTTCAGTTGGCCGTCGCTTTGCGCCATCACCAGGCCATGACGCGGCGTGACCTCGACCTTACCTTTGTGAGCGGCGACCGGCAGCAATTAGAAGCAGCCGCAGCCGCAGGATTGGCTACCGACAACCCCTTCAATCACGCATCTCCCTCCGATAGCCCAACGCCCTAAGGCAACGTTCTTCCCCCGCCAACGAGATGATTGACATATCGGATCACGTCCGCAGCCAAATCGAGACCCTGCCTCGCAAGCCGGGCGTCTACCTGATGCGCGACGCGAACGAGGACCTCATCTACGTGGGCAAGGCGATTGACCTGCGCAGCCGCGTGCGCTCCTACTTCCAACCTTCGTCGTGGGAGTACGACAAAGTACGCGCCATCGTCTCAGAGGTCGCCGAACTGGAATTCATCGTCACCGATTCCGAACTGGAGGCGTTGATTCTGGAAGCGAACCTGATCAAGCAACACCGTCCCCGCTACAACGTGCGCCTCAAAGACGACAAGCGCTATCCCTACATCAAAATCGCCTGGGCCGATCCGTTCCCCAAGGTGTTCATCACGCGCCGTATGGAGCGGGACGGCAGCCGTTACTTTGGCCCCTACACCTCTTCCGCCGCCGTCCACCAGACGCTCGATCTGTTGCGCAAATCGTTCCCCTACCTGACTTGCAACCGCACAATCACCGGTCAGGACGAGCGGGCCTGCCTGTATCACGACATCAAGCTCTGCCTGGGGCCGTGCATCGGCGCGGTGACGCAGGAAGAGTACCGGGCCATGATCCAGGGGTTGGCCCGCTTCCTCGAGGGTCGCAGCGAGGAGGTGATGGCCGACCTGGAGCGGCGCATGAAAGTCGCGGCCGACAAATTGGACTTTGAGCATGCGGCCACCCTGCGCGATCAACTCCAGGCCGCGCAGCACATCGTCGAGCAACAAAAGATCGTCTCGTCGGCCGGCGCCGACCAGGACGTGATCGCTTTCGCCCGCGAGGAGGATGACGCCTGCGTCCAGGTCTTTTTCATCCGCGGGGGCAAGCTCCTGGGCCGGGAGTACTTTGTCTTGGAGGGCGCGCAGGACGAGGACGAGCGAGAGGTGATGGCCGCTTTCCTCAAGCAGTTCTACGAGGAGGCCGCCTACGTCCCGCCGGAGGTGCTGCTGCCGGAGCGAGTCGAAGAGGCATTGATCATCGAGCAATGGCTGAAGGACAAGCGGGGAGCCAAAGTCACGCTGCGCGCGCCCCGGCGGGGTCAGAAGCGGGAGTTGGTGGCGCTGGCCGCCGAGAACGCCGCCGAGACGCTGGCCGCCTTGCGCACCCAATGGCAGGCCGACGCTCACAAACACGAGCAGGCGCTGGCTGAACTGGAAGAGGCGTTGGATCTCCCCAAGCCCCCGGTGCGCATCGAGTGTTACGACATCTCCACGACGCAGGGGGCGCAGACCGTCGGCAGTATGGTCGTCTTCGTGCACGCCGTGCCGCGCAAGCCCGACTACCGGCGCTTCAATGTGCGGAATGTGGAGGGTCAGGACGACTATGCCAGCATGCGCGAGGTTCTGAAGCGCCGCTTCCGTCGCTGGCAGGTCGCCACGTCGGACGATGTGCTGGGCAAGCGGGACATCAAGGGCTGGGCCAAGCTGCCCGACCTGCTCATCGTGGACGGCGGCAAAGGGCAACTGCAAGTGGCGGTCGAGGTGTTGAAAGAGTTCGACCTGTTCGGCCAGGTGCCGGTCGCCGGGTTAGCCAAGCAGCGGGCGGATAAACGACATCCGGATGAAATCTTTTTGCCGGGACGCCCCAAGCCGCTTTTACTGCCCAGGCGCTCGCCGGGGCTTTTCCTCGTACAGCGCGTGCGAGACGAGGCGCACCGCTTTGCCATCACGCACCATCGCCAGCGGCGCCGGCGGGCGGGGGTGGCATCGCAACTGGACAGTATCCCCGGAGTGGGGCCGGCGCGGCGCAAGGCGCTGCTCAAAGCATTCGGCTCTCTCGACGCTATCCGCGCCGCCAGCGTCGAGCAACTGGCAGCCGTTCCCGGTATCCCTGCCACCGTCGCTTTGGCGATCAAGGAGCACCTGTAGCGCAACGCGGATAACGCCGACCGCAACGAGCGGCGACATCCGTAGATAAATTGCGCCCAGGCAATCCGCCTAGACCTCCGAGGTCTGCGTCAGGCTGAGCAGTTACCATTGAGGTCGAGAAATTCACTTGTTCAACACAGTTTTCTCAAAAACATCAACGACTCCACTGAAAAAACCGGGGTTTTCAATGGTTTTATGGGACAGCGTCCCACTTTTGGCTCAAAATTGACGTGTTTGTGGGAATATCTCACCAAAAAACCTGGTTTTTGGGCATTTTATCCCCACCGACGAACAAACCAACACCTTTTTTCAGGCAAGTCATCAACGAGTATCTCGATTTTTCTCCGTGTTCTCTGTGGTAAGATGACCTTTCCTTTGTAAAAATCGGGATATTGTGGTATAGTTCTGCGGGGGTAGTTAGCGAAAGGGGGCTGATTTTGACGGTCGCGGACCTGGTACGCTGGGTTGCCTATGCGTTATTGATCGCTTCTGCTGTCCCGGCATACCTGGCTTTCGCTCAATTTAGCAGAGCGCGACGCGCTCCGTACTACTTTCAGCGGCGGAACGCTCTCAGCCTGGCCACTCGCTGGGTGGGGCTGGCGTTGGTGGTGTTGGCAGCGGCCATCGTCTTGTTGACCACAGTCGCGCCCCTGTTGGCTCCCGCCGCCTCTGCGCCCACTCCCACTCTGACCATGCCCCCAACGAGCGCGCCCACACTTGTTCCCACGCCGCTGCCCACCCGCGTGCCGACTGCCACTCCCACCCGCCGCCCCACGGCGACGCCGCCCGCGATACCCACGCCCACCTCGTCCGTGCCATTGCCCGATCCGGCGCTCAGCCCTCTCCCCTCGGCCGTGCCGGCCGATGAGGAGGCGCACATTACCCTGATAGCTCTGGCGCTCGAAAGGGACGGAAACGGCCAGCCCGTGAGCCCGGGCAACGAGTTCCCCCCCGGCGACCAACGGGTGTACCTGTTCTTTGCCTGGGAGAGTATGCGGAACGGGAATATGGCGACCTTTGCCTGGTACAAGGACGGCGAATTTCTCGATTTCTGCTCAGATACGTGGCTGTGGGGGATGGTCGAGGGGCGAGACTGGGGCGAGCGCGGGCATACGTCGTACTATTGCAAGCTGCCCGCAGGCTGGGAGCCAGGTAATTACGAGATTCACGTCTTTATCGAGACGCGGCTGCAGGGCGTGGCTCAGTTTGTGATCACTGAGTAATGCGTAAGGCGTAAAACGTAACCTCTTACCTTGACAATGGCACATTAGACCTCCGAGGTCTCTGACAGTCAATTTCGCTCGTCGAGAAACTTGATCGAGCTACAATCTTGCTACTCGAGACCATTTTCTAGACCTCGGAGGTCTGAGGCCAGGCTAATATGCCATTGTCGAATTACGCATTACTACAGCAGCAATACCAGAACCAGCGCCGAGACCGCCGGCACTGTCAGGTTGTCAATCCCCCAGGGTGAAAGCGCCTCGATTGCAGCCGCGCCGAGGGCAGTCAGGGCAGCGACCCACACCGCCGTGAGCGGACTGACGGAGCCGAACAGGAGCAGCGGCGTGAGCGTCGCCACCCAGCCGGTGAGGAACATGACCACCGATCCCTCCAGCGAGCGGGCGCTGCCCAGGACGGTGTAGTGGCGCCGACCCCAGCGCCGTCCCAACACGGCGGCCAGCGCGTCTCCCCAGGTCATCGGCATCAGCCCCGCCACCAGCAGGTGCGGGCGGTCCCACAATAGCCAGATCAGCGCGACGAAAGAGATGGGGAAATAGATGGTGCCCAGGTTCTCCTTCTCGCCGGTCTCCATGGCCTTGAACGTCCCCTGCCAGTAGGAGAAGGCGTTGATGACGATGAAGGATGCCGGCGGGATGATGGCAAAGGTGCGGCTCTCGAACATCAGCACCGTCCCGTAGGCCCACATGCCGACGGCGATGTGGATGAACTTGCGCGTGAACTCGGCCGGGTAACCGCGCCACTTGCGCAGCCCCTCGGCCACGCCGATGGCGGCAAAGACATAGATGAAGGCGGTGATTAGGGCAATGGTATCTTGGGACATTATAACTCCTGCGGGCGATGTACCGTTTCAGCCTCTACGCCGGCCTCAGCAGCGCGGTGACGTAGCCGAATTGCAGATCCTCGCCCAAATCCTTAGCACCGATCATCCTGGCGTCGGTGCGGACAAAGTTGATCCTGCCGCCAGAGCCGCGCTTGAAATTGCCAAACGCCGACCCGGCGAGCGTCCTCAACACGCCTGGGCCTTCCTGGTCGGCTTTTTCCCTCCATACGACCAGCGCGTAATCCTCGTCACCGACGCCCAAGAGATCGCGCGCGTCGGCGGGGATTTCCAGGGCGCCGTACTTGGCGCCGAGCACCAGGGAGACTGGCAGGGCGCCTTTCAATTGTTGCAGACGGAACGATTTTCCAGCGACCCAGAGTTCGCTCCCGATGGTGTATTTATCAATCTCCAGCTCCGCTATGGCAAACTCTTCCCCAGCGGCAGAGGGAATGATGGGCACCCAGATGCGCGTGGTGAGATTACCGTCCGCGCGGGCCCGAACGGCGCTCAGGTACGTGCTCAACGTCTCTATCCAGCGCCGGAGGCGGGTGCATATTTTCGTCTGATCCTGGGCATTGACCGTGGCCCAATCCTCCCGGGCTTTTTCGAACAGTTGGCCCGCTTTCTGGTACCATCTCAGCGCGTCCACTTTGTTGCCCAGCAATTGGTGCGCCAACCCCAGCGCGTAGGCGGCCACGGCCTCGTTGTGACGCTGGCAGGGGGAATGTTGGCGTTGGAAGACGGGGTACGCTTGCTGGCAGACGGTAAGCGTGGGGCCCAGTTTGCCCATCTCGCGGTGTACGTCCGCCAGGTGGATCAGGGCCGCTGCCTGAGTGACGCTGGCGATCGGCGCCCGGCTGACCTCCATACCGTCCAGCGCGCAGCGCATAGCTTCTGGCAAGCGACCTTCTCTGCGCCGCGAGCGAGAATCGCGCAACAGATTGTCAGCGAATGGAGCGAGTTCCTCGCAGCAAAGCAACTCGGACGGGGTCAGTTCGGGGGGCAGGTTGATCATATCTCCCTCTCCATCTCAACGAGCGGCCCTATTGGGGGGATTCTGCGTTCAAAGATGCGCTCTCTCCATCGCCCAGCAGATTGCCCAATTCGTCCAGCATCCGCAACGTATCGGGCGGCAGAAAAGCGCGCGTTCCCGGCGAATAGGACATCCACCACAAGGTCTCGACAAAGCGGGTGGCGAGTTCGTAGGACGAGCGCGCCTCATCGCTGGTGACGAGCGGCCGGATCGCCTCGGTGAGGGCCAGGACCATCTCCGCCTGTGCCTGCACCTGGGCGGCCTGCAGGCGGGCCAGTTGCGCCTCCCCCTCCGCCATGCTCTCCACCGCCCTCTGCTCCCAGATAGAGTGCCAGGCGTCAATCCACTGGGTAGAGATTCTCTCGTCTTTGACGTCAATTTTGCCCAGGTTCACGTCGAGGATGCGAGCGCCGACCGGGTTGCCCGGCGGGAACGCTTTCTCCAGTTGTTGCTCCAACAGCCTTCGTATCTCTTCCCGCGGCGACTCTTTTTGCCCCGGCCGGGGCGGCTGCAGGAGCCAATCCAGCCGGTAGCGGGCCAGGATGTTGCGCAAGGCGCCCTCCACCCCGCCGATGACCACCCGCCCGGTCCATTTCCTCAATTGCTCCTTGTGCTCTGGCTGGCGGATGCGCACCCACAAGCTGGTGGCCGCGTTGAACACCGCCTCGTCGGTGTAGGGCAGAGGAGTTCCTATCCCCTTCTCTCCCAGCGCTTTGACTATCTCTTCGTCAATGGTCCGTTTGTTATTTGCCTCGACCGGCTGCTTGATCTGCACATCTCCCCATTCGTCAACGAACCGATCGTCAATCTTGAAGGTGATGTCGGCCTCGCAAGAGATGGGGATGCCATCCTTGGTCATCGCATTGTCGGTGAGCACCCAGCGCTGGGGGCGCAGGTCAACGACCTCCCAGATGCGCTCAAAGCTATCGAGAAAGCCGAGGCAGGGTCCCATGACGCGGGTCAGGCGGCCCCCTTTTTCCAGCACCAGCGCGTTGTTGTTGTGGACGACGACGAAACCGCGCCCCCCGATGCGGTCGAACAGGCTGCCCTTGCCGACGTCAATGTCCCCTTCCTTTATGATCATGATCGGGTCGGGGGCCGTCAGGCCGAACACTCTGTGGTGCAAAAAGTCGTGGGCCTCTTTGTTGTCCTTTGTGTCGTAGAGGGTGTGGATGAAACGGGCTGCCGCCCACGGGATAGCTATCAACGCCACGAGCGCGGGAATAAAGTTGAGCACGATCCCCGGCAACAGATTGATTATCAGGATATTGGTGATGGTCACTGCTTTCAGGACGAGCGGCGCTTCGCCATTCGCCACCGGCTCTATCTGAGCCGCCAGGTCGGCCCAGCGATGATAGAACTCGGTCACGGTGCCGAGGAAAAGCAGGAGCAGGACCACCAGCGCAAGCAACGCGAGGCGGTTGGAATACTCGGCAAAGAGTGTTCTGCGGATCATTCGCTTATCCCTCCGTTGGGGCGGCCGGCTCTGGCCCCACCATCCTGCGCGCGCGTCGCATTAGGTTGCCCGTATCCCGGGGGAGGAACTGGCCCAAAGTTGACCTTTCGATCATCTCCTCGATGACCTTGATAAAGCGGCGCGCGACCGCGTCCACCCCATCGCTCCGTAGCTGTTCCATGCGCTCGCTGATGGCCAGTATGATATCAATCTGCGCCTGCGCCCGCGCCTGCTCCACCAGGCTCAGCCGCCGCGATTGGCCCGCCGCCTGCCGCAGCGTGATCTGGCGCGCCCAGTCGGCCTGCCAGGCCGCGATGCGCCGCTCGATCACCCGTTCGTCGGCCGGCATCAGGTTGCTGATGCCGCTGCCGATGCGTTGGATGCCCCATCCCGGCAGCACGTGTTCCAACTCTTCCTTCAGTTTCGCCCCGATCTCGGGCCGGGGGTCCTTGCCGGGGTCTGCGTGCAACTCGAGCGGGGCGTAGAGATCGTCAAAGTTATAGTGGGAGATGATCTCGCGCACAATGCGCTGGCCGGCCACGCGGGGTAGATCGTACCATTTGTGCTGTTGCAGATCCTCCGGCATCTGGGATGGATTGTCATAGTGCACCATCTGTTGCGCGTGCATGGCCTTAAAGACGTCGCTGGCGCGGTAGGGAAAGCCCTTGCCCAGCTCTGGTCTCTCCTTGCCCGTGCCGATCTGGAACGGGGTAAAGGTGACGACTTTGACATCAATGCCGTCCTTGGTCCTGGCCTCCACCGGGAAGGCGCGCAGTTGCACCCGCAGGTCAACGACCTGCATGGGAGTCTCGGACATGCCGGTAAAGATGACGCCTGGCCCTCGGGCGCCCTTGAAGGCTATGCCGGTCGAGATGGCGACGGCGTGGTCGCAGCCGGTGAGGATGATGCCCGGCCCGGACAGGAACTCGCGGAAAGGGTCTCCGTCGAGCCGCTTGACCAGCCTCTCCTCGTCCGTCAGCCAGACGCGCTCTCCTTCGGTGCGCCGCGTGATCTTTTCGTCCACGACGACGTAATAGGCATAGTTGGTGCCCAGCGTGTAGGAGATGAGGGCGCGCAGCGCCTGGCGCCGTTCCTCGAACCATTGCCGGCGGGCCTCCTTGTTCTCCGGGTAGCGCATGAGGACCAAGAAATCGTCCTTTTCGTACTTGAACTTGGGGATCACTATGCCCTCCGTCGGGGGTGTGGGAAGGTCGCGCCGCTCAATTTCTGGCTTGGGAAAGGGCAGGAGAAAGCCGGCCACGACGAACAGGCCCAGTCCAAAGACGAGCACCGCCGGCAGTGTGACGAACAGCACCCCCAGCCACCCGGCCCGCCATCCGATGAGGCCCGCGACCCAAAAGCAGACCCACACGAGGTAGGGTATCCAGCGGCGGTACTCCTCGTAGTAGGGTCCCATGCGCAGAAACAGCGGCGCTCCCACGACCAGGATGAGCAAAAAGAAGAGAATGGGGCTATCGAGCGAGAAGTACCCCGCCAGAGGAAAGTAGATGCTGATGCAGAAGATGCCCGTCGTGAGCCACGTGCTTATGGCTACTGTTTTTCTCTCCTTCTTCGAGAACCCGGCCAGCCTGAGGAACCAGGCGACCGCCGCCGCCCCTCCGACCGTCAGGGTGATGAGGATCAAGGTGTCGTTCAAGAGTTGTCTGATGGTTTCTGTTTCCATAGGCACACCCCACAAAATGGTCTATTCGCCCTCATTCGTCGTCATCATCGTCGTCGTCATCGCTTTCCAATGTATCATAGTTTATCGGATCTTTGTAAGGAAGTACCGTTGGAAACTCGATCTTGAACGGCAGCTCGACGTTGATGCGGTATACGTAGCGCCGGTATCCCTCGGGGCACTCTGGGCTGTTTGTACTTGATGAGTGCATATCCACCTCCTCCACACGGGCAAACTTGATGATATTATACATCATCGTGCGCAAAACTTGCAAGTCCCGGTTTGCGGGCGGAGCTGGCGGAACACGGAATGGTGTAGCGCCGGGGCTTTCAGTCTCGGATGGCAGACCGGGACAGAGCCGCACCGCCGTATAACAGGCGGTGCCGGGGCAGGGAGCAACAATTCTGGGGACCGGGCGCCACCTCCTGGCGGCAAGGTCACTCCGGCAGATCCTCTATCCGAACTCCCTTTCCCTCGTACAGGCTCTTTCTCGCTGCGGCCACTCGCTTCAAAAAGCGCGGGTCGTGCTCCAACCGGTAGTCAAACCAGTCATCCTCTGTCGCAAAACCCATCAACACTCCCGCCGGTTTACCGTGCCGGGTGACGATTATCTCTTCCTGCTCTGCCAGCCGCAGGTACTCTGAAAACCGATCCTTGACTTCTGACAACTTGACCTGTCTCATCTTTATTCCTCCCCGATCTCTTCGAGCTATGAGATGTTGCATAGAGGGAACTCAGCGGGAGCAGTTGAGCAGTTACCACTGCACGGTGATATTATATACCATCGCGAGCAAAACTTGCAAGTCACGATTATTGAGCTGAACTGGCAAAACACATCGAGTTGTGTGACGATGAAGTGAGGAAATACGTAAACTTGAAAAAGGATGGAGGAGACTGTATAATTGGTGAGACCTCGGAGGTCTAAATGAGCGTTATGCCGCCTCTCCACTTTCGAGTATAATACGCCCAACGTACCCCTTACCGAGGAGGACAGATGCAAAATCTACTACAGGATTTGCACGACCTGCTGGCCCAAGACCCGCGCTTGATGTCTCAAGATGGCGCGCTACTCAAGAACCGGGTCATCGAATTGGGCCTCAAACTCGACCCCGACCTGCTGCGCCTGTTGCTCTCCCACAACCGCATCAAGCAGCACTTTTTCCGTAGGACGGATTGCCAATCCGTCCTACTCTTTGACAAAGACAAGTTCTTGCGCTTTGTCAACAACAAGGAATTCCTGCCCGATAGCTACACCGCCTTCAAGAACAAAATCGGCCTCAGTGACGACGGCGGCGACACCTACCTGAGCCGCCGTCGCGACGTGACGCTGGTGTGGCCCTACAAGGACTGCGTGCTGGAGGGCGGTCAGACGCGCGAGGACGCCAAGCGCGACGAAATTTTCTGGAACACCACCCTGGCCCCCGACGACATTGACCGCCTGCTGGACCCCAAAGTGCTGACCGGCTGGCGGCGCGTGAGTAGGTCGGAATGGTATTCCGACCCACACCTGTCGGAATGCCATTCCGACCCACACCTGTCGGAATGTCATTCCGACCTACACCTGCGCCCCGACGACAACCTGATCCTCAAGGGCAACAACCTGCTGGCCCTGCACTCCCTGCTGCCGCGCTTTGGCGGCCGGGTCAAGCTGATTTATATTGATCCGCCGTACAACACGGGGAATGACAGCTTTGGCTACAACGACCGCTTCAACCATTCGACGTGGCTGACGTTTATGCGCAGCCGGTTGGAAGTGGCGCGGGCGTTGTTGCGCCAGGATGGTTCGATCTGGATTAACATTGATGATGTAGAACAAGCCTACCTAAAGGTGTTGTGTGATGAGATTTTTGGAAGAGACAATTTTGTTGCAAATGTAATTTGGCAGAAAAAGTACTCGCCGCAGAATGATGCCAGGTGGTTTTCAGATATGCATGACCACATACTGATCGTAGCAAAAGACAAAGCAATGTGGAAACCTAATCTGCTTCCTCGAACGGATGAGATGAATAGCAGGTATAGCAATATTGATGATGATCCTCGCGGACCGTGGAAACCAAGTGGCCTGGATGCCAAGACATATTCAGAACAATATGATTATCCGATTACATTGCCATCAGGTAGAGTGGTAAATCCTCCGGGAAGCTCCAGTTGGAGAGTTTCCAAGACGAGATTTGAGGAATTGGTAAAAGATGACAGAATATGGTTTGGTGAAGATGGAAATAATGTACCCGCAATAAAACGTTTCCTTTCAGAAGTTCAGCAAGGGCGTGTTCCTACAACTATTTGGCCTTATGAGGAAGTAGGCCATAATCAGGAAGCCAAAAGAGAGCTTATTGCGTTATCTGATGATGAGATATTTTCCACTCCCAAACCCGAACGCCTGCTTCAACGCATCATCCATATCGGTAGCGACGAGGGCGACCTGGTGCTGGACTTTTTCGCCGGTTCCGGCACCACCGGCGCGGTGGCGCTCAAGATGGGGCGGCGCTTTGTCCTCGTCGAGCAGATGGATTATCTCAAAACCACCACCATCCCCCGCCTGCAAAAAGTCATCGCCGGCGAGCAGGGCGGCATCTCCCAAGACGTAGGCTGGCAGGGCGGCGGCGATTTCGTCGTCTGCGAGCTGCTGCAATGGAACGAACGCTACGTCCAGCGCATCCAGGCCGCCGCGTCCGCCG
>CAYMWP010000126.1:0-13269 GCA_964393895.1 uncultured Anaerolineales bacterium
CGGTCCGAGATCTCGCCCGTCGTCTGTCCGTTGAGGGGCAGCGCGTTCGCCAGCCCGTTAGCAACGACCGTCGCGCCCAATGCCAGCAAGTTGACCCATTGTCTGATCGTATCTTTCATTTCTACACTCCTTTTTTCACCGCCAAGACACCAAGTTTTACCATTTTCTTTGCGTCTTGGCGGTAAGAATTTAGACGGTTCTCAATTTTCCCACCACTTTAAATGCAACCGGGTTACACTTCCACCGGGCAGGCGAGATCGGGCACAAAGAGCACCCGCCGCCATACAAAGGGGATCACAAGGAGCATCAGTACGGATGCCACGATGCCGGGGGCGGCTGTGCTCACATTGTCGAGCAGGAACGCGCCGACGACGGGGGACACGATCCGCGCCAGGCTGCCCAGCGCCGCCGAAAGCCCCAGCGCGCCGCCCACCTCCTCCGGGAAGACCGACTTGGTCAGGGCGCTGTTGACCGAGACGCGCATCGCGCCCGAGGCGAGGGACAGGGGAGCCAGGACCACCAGCAGCCACCACAGCGCCGGGGTCAGCGCCCATCCCAGGAACGTCAGCGCCAGGAGGATGCTGCCCCCAAAGATCAACTGCTTTTCGCTAAAGCGCTTGGTCAGCAGTCCCATTCCCCCGCCCTGAACGGCCACGACCAGCAATCCCACATAAGTCAGCACAAAGCTGGTGCTCCGGGCGTCCAGGCCCAATCGTTCCAGGGCAAAGAGGGAGAACATGGTCTCAAAGGTGGTAAAGGCCAGGGCGTACAGGAGCTGCACGTTCAGCAGCGGGCCGACGCAAGGCCGGTGCAGCGCCTCCCACAGCGCGCGGGCCGAAAACTCGGAGCGGGGACTCGATGCCCGCTGGCTGCGCTTTTCCGGCGGCAGCGACTCGGGCAGCCACAGGAGCACCCCCAGCAGGTTGAGGGTCGCCAGGGCGGCAGCCGCAAAGGCGGGCCGGCTATAGTTGCCGCCAGTGCTGAGCGCGCCCCCCAGCGCCGGGCCAAAGATGAACCCCAGCCCGAAGGAAGCACCGATGAGGCCCAACCCCCTGGCGCGGTTCTCCTCGTCGGTCACGTCGGTGATGTACGCCTGCGCCAGCGAGACGTTGCCACCCAGGAGGCCGTCCAGGATGCGGCTGGCGAGCAGTACCCATAGCGAGCGGGCAAGACCCAGCATCAGGAAACTGACCGCCGTGCCGCCGATGCTCAGGATCAGCAGGGGGCGCCGCCCATACCGGTCCGAAAGCCGCCCGATGATGGGCGCGCCGATGAGCTGGGCCAGCGCGTTGGCGCCCAGCAGCAGACCGACGACCGTCGGCGTGGCGTCAAAGGTCTCGGCATAGTAAGGTAATAGCGGCAGGATCAGGCTAAAGCCGAGCACGTCTATAAAGACAAAGACGAAAATCAGAATCAGCGATTTTTTCATTCCACATTCTCCTCGATCAATTGTTGTCGCCGCCGGCGGTACTCGACGATGGGCCGGTCGCCCTGGATCAACTGCTCGTCCATCCGCAGGGCCGAAGGCTTGGGCTGCTGGGTGTTTACCACCCGCCGGTCTTGGTGCGCCACTATGCGGTTGAAGGGCATCGCCAGCCGGCTGACGGCCTGGCCCAACAAGGGCAGGCGCAGGAATTTCTGGTAGAAACGCAGATAGAGCAGCGTGTGCGCTTCGTCCACCGGCACGAACGCCGCCACGACCCGCAAGTCCTCCGAGATGTGGTTCTGCCACAGGTTGGGAAAGATGAAATCGAGCCAGAAATCCCGGTCGGGCTTGGTGATCTGGTCTGACCTGCGGGGCGGCGTGCCATCGTCCAGCCGGTTAAAGACATAGACGCGGAACCGGTCGTCGTCCAGCCACTCGACCAGCGGGCCGTCCACCAGGGTGCGATTGCCGCGCCCGATGGTGTTGTGGTGGACAAAGGGCAGGTGCACCACGTCGAGCTGGTTCTCGATGACGCGGGAATAGTGGGTGTCCCAGGGATCGTAGACGGTCGCGTAGACGAACCCATCCTCCGGGCGGACATCGTCGAAGAAGCGGGGCGGCTCCAAGTTCTCCGGCGGCTCCTCGCCCCACCAGACCCAGACAAAGCCGTGGGCCTCGTAGGTCGGGTAGCCGTGAGCGCGGAAGCGCTCCGGCACGGCGGCGTCTCGCCCATTGGCCGGGATGCGGGTGATGCGACCAGACGTGTCGTACTCAAAGCCGTGGAACGGGCATTGCAGTCTCCCGTTCTCCAACACCCGGCCCGCGCTGAGCTGGACGCCCCGGTGGGCGCACCTATCGCGCAGGCAGCTCGGTTTGCCGGTATCGTCCCGCCAAAAGACCATCTTTTCCCCCAGGCGGGTCACGCCAATGGGGCGACCTTTGATCTGACGGGATTCCATCAAAACGTACCATTGGTTGGGTATCATTTCATTATCCTTCTTGATTCAATTCATCGAGCAGGGCCAAAAGCTCCTCGTTGGACGGGATGTCGCTCATCGAGTGGCCGTAGTGAACGTAGCGCGCCTGGCCCGTCTTGTCCACGATCACCTGGGCCGGCATGCGCCCCAGTTTGAACAGGTTGATCTCCTGGCCGTACAGCTTGAGCACCGTGTGCTTGGGATCGGGCAGCCCGACGAGGGGCAGGCCTTCACTTTCCCAGTAGCTGGCAAACGCTGCCCCGTCCTCCGGCCCGAGGACGATCACCTCGGTGTCTCGCCGGACGAACTCGTCATAGTCTTGGCGCAACTGCGCCATGTGCCGGTGGCAGAACGGTCACGCGAACCCCCGGTTAAAGACCAGCGCCACGTGTTTCTGCCCCCGATAGTCCGCCAATCGCACCGTCTGCCCGCGGAAATCCTTCAGGGCGAAATCGGGCGCTTGTACGTTTAGTGCGATTCGATTGCTCATATCTTTACCTCCATTCTTCAAAATCCTCGACGCTGCCCCGTCCACGGCGGTTCGGCGCCGGCTTTGAACTCGGCCACGCTAGGGCCTTGCAAGTTCTGGAGCCTCCAAAGCCCGTACACGTAGCTCAAAGCCAACAGCACGACCGTGGCCGGCCAACCCGTGATCAGATTGACCACCGCCAGAGCGCCGGCCTGCGCCTCCTGGAAGAACAGGAGCTGAAGCGCCAGCTTGACGGCGAAGAAAACCGTCCAGGCGATGGTCACCTCGGTGTATGCGGGGCGGACCCGCGGATGCCAGTACCAGCCCAGCGGCCAGCGGCGGGCAATGTAACTCGTCCAGGCCACCAGCGGCAGCCCGACGACGACGCTCGCTCCGCACAGAACGACGGTGAGCGCTCCGGTGATGATCGCAGGCACAAAATACCCCTCGGCCCGGTCGAGCAGCCTGGCGATCAAGATAGCGACGACGACGCCCCCCAGGCCGCCCAGGGCGTAGGCCAGGGGCTGTTTCCTGACTAGACGGATCCCGGCGATCAACACCGCCAGCGCCAGGGCGCTCCACGCGGCGTAATCGAAACCCAGCAGCGCGTTGACGATCACAAAGACGAGGGGCGGCAACACCGAGTCGGCCAGCTTGCCGCGCCCGGCGAACACGGTGCGGAACTCTTCCCCCAGTTCTCGGAATCTACCCATTATCCTACCTTCGATATTGTCTCACTACCACACAACTTTTCGATCACGAATGGACGAATGACACGAATTTTGCTGATCTACAGAAACATTCATGACGTTCGCAGATTCGTGTCATTCGTGATAAGAAGCCAGGCATCTGGTAAACAAAAGTCGCAATCACTTCAAAAGATCCCGCAACGCCTCTTCTGCCTTTGGAAAGCGGAACGCAAACCCCAGGTCCAGCAGACGCCGGGGGATGGCTCGTTGACCGTCCAGCAAGACAGTGCTCATCTCTCCGGCGAGCAGCCGCAGGGCGAAAGCGGGCACGGGCATAAAGGCCGGTCGCCGCATTACCCGCCCCAGCGCTCGGTTGAACTCGATGCTGGTCAACGGATAGGGAGCCACCAGGTTAAAGGGGCCTTGGGCGCGCTCGTTCTCGATCAAAAAGCGGATAGCGCGCGCCTCGTCGGCGATGTGAATCCAGGGCAGCCACTGCCGCCCGCTGCCCAAGGGGCCGCCCAGAAAGAGCCGCGACTGTAGCAGCATGGGCGGAAAAGCCCCACCCTCGGTGCTGAGCACCGCGCCGCTGCGGATAACGGCCCGCCGCACGCCCATCCGCTCCACCGGGGCCGTGGACGCCTCCCACTCGATGGCGAGCTGACCCAGAAAGTCGCTCCCCGGCGGTTCCTCCTCGACGACCTCTTCGTCGCCGCGCGGCCCATAGTAGCCCGCGCCCGACGCCTGGACGACGACGCGGGGCTTGACGCCGGCCAGCTCGACCGCCTGCACCACGGCGCGGCCCGCGTTCAGCCGGCTCTCCCGAATGCGTCGCTTGCGGCTGGCCGTCCAGCGCCCGGCGATGTTCTCGCCGGCCAGGTTGACGAGCGCGTCGGCGCCGTCGGCCAGGGACCCCCAGCCCTCGGCTGTCTGCGCGTCCCAACGCTCGACCCGCACCTCGGCGGGCAGTCCGGCGGCCCGCTCCGGACGCCGGCTGAGCACGATGGTTTCGTGGTCGTCTTTTGTCAGGTCAGCGACCAGCGCCCGACCGATCAGTCCTGTACCTCCGGTGATGATCACACGCATAGTTCAACTCCTTTTGCCCTACTTCCGGGCCGTCACGCAGGCAAAGCCGATGGCTCCAGGGCCAAGGTGCGCGCCAAAGACCGGCGTGATGTCCATGGACAGCAACTCGCCCTGGGGCAAAAGATGCCGCACCTTTTGATACAGTTCCTCGATCCGATCAAGGGCATGGGTGTGCACCAACGCCACTTTCTCCAGGGGCACCAGGTCGCTGAGCAAGCTGATCAACCGCTCGGTGGCGTGCTCGGTGGTGCGTATTTTCTCGGCGGTCGCTTCCCCAAGGTGCATCTTGAGCAACGGTTTCATCTGCAGCCAACTGCCCAGCGCCGCCATCACCCGGTTCATCCGTCCGCCGCGCCGCAGGAACTCGAGCGTGTCCAACGCCGCAAAGACGTGGGTGCGCTGCCCCTGCTCCTCCACCAGGGCGACGATCTCGTCCATAGAGCGGCCCTCGGCGGCGGCTTGGGCCGCGGTCCAGACGAGAAATCCGGTCCCCATACTGAGTGATCCCGAGTCGAGGACGGTCACCGGGATCGCTGCATCCTTGGCGGCCAGCCGCGCGGCGTTGACGGTCCCGCTCAGGCTGACCGAGATGTGGATGGACAGAATCTCGGTCGCGCCCTCGGACGCCAGTCGCTCGTATGCCTGAGCGAGCATTTGCGGTCCGGGGATGGCTGTGGTGGGCGGCGGGTCGCAGTCTGGCAGCCGCTCGTAGAACTCGGCGCGGGATAGCTCGACGCTGTCCAGGTAGCTCTCGTCGCCAAAGTTGATGTACAAAGGCAAGACGGTGATGCCGTATTCAGCGATGATCTCTTCAGGCAAATCACAGGTGCTGTCAGTCATAATTCTAATTGTCATAGGTATCCTTCCTTGTTTTACTCAGCAGACGATGCTGCTGCCCAAGTGTACAAGTCGCTCAACGCGGTGGATTCGAGCAGGGGGATCACCCGATGCTCGGTCGCAAGCTTTCGCACTGCCGCGATCATGGCCTCCGGATCATTCTGCGTATCGGGATACGTCGCCTGCGCCAACCCGACGACGTAATCCCACATCAGGTCTAGGGCATCCGTCAATTGTTGTTCTGGAGGGCGACGCCTCAGCATCTCGACGAGATCGTGAGCGAGCGGCTCAAAAGACACGCCGTTTTGGGATTGATCCAGCGTCTGTTTGATGTGAGCATAGTATTCTGGATCGCGCGCCATGATCGAGAATCTGTGGTGCGTCAACAACTCTTTGGCGGTTCGAGGCAGGGGGATGCGACCCGGCTCTCGATCCACGTACTTGCGCGCCAAGATCGTGAACTGCTTCCCCGGAGGGTCAACGAACCCGTCAGGCCACGCCGATGAACCCTGGACCGTCACCGGGCTGTGATGCTGATAGCCCCGCAACCGCATCTCTGAGACGACCAGATCGTGCCGGTGTTTGAGCGCCCTCAGACTGTTCTTCCAGCGCAGGGTTTCTGGATGGCGGGCATATCCCTTTTTATTGTTCGTGATGATGGACAGCATGGCGTGAATCTCTCGGTGCTCGCCAAGCAGGCTCTGCCGATTCAGATATCCCGGGTCGACGTCCCACACGCGCATGGCGACCTTCCTACAATACGAGCACCAGCCCAAAGATGATCTCGACCACGACGCTGATGATGTTCGACTGTACAACCGATTTGTCCACAAACATCGAGATGGTGCGGACGCCCCCCACGACGAGGTAGGCGATGCCGAGCATGTCGTACGCTGCCGGAGCGCCGAGGATCAGCGGGGCCGCGCCCAGGGCGATGAAAAAGCCGCCCAGCACGGCCCGAATCTCGGTGATGCCGCGCCCGCCTGCGGCGCTCAGCCCGGTGAATCCCTGCACCGAGCGAGGCCAGATCAACGAGACGAGTCCGGTTATGATGGTGCCTATCGCGGCAATGATGTGAAGTATGTTTATTAACATGTACTGCTCCTTTCAATTTACGGATTTAGTCGGAAACCTCCGTAGCCGCCCACAAGGGGCTGGGCTACATCTATTCAACGCTAGACGTGATTACGCAACAATAATTCCTTGGGATACGGATAGAGGTACACCTGCTGGTGCACCCAATCGGGGACCGGGTGGCGGCCCAGGTGATGTTTGAGCAGCGTCAGCGGCACGATCAGTGGCACCAGGTCATTCCGATAGTCCTCGATATAGTCCAACAGCTCTGCTTTGTCCTCACTCGATAGCTCGTCCTTGAGAAAGCCCATCAGGTGGTGCAGGACGTTGGTGTGCTTGCCGGGTGAGGTCATCACCCCCAACCCCTCCATCAGCGACTGGGCATACTTTTGCGTCACTTCTTCCCAGGGCAGCGATCCGACCTGGGCCACCAGCCGCCCCATCTCTTGATAATGGGATGGACTGTGGGCCATCAGTGTCAGCTTGTGGGCCGTGTGGAATTGAACCAATCCACCGGGCGTCGGGTTCTGCTCCAGCAGGCTCGTCCAACGGTAGTAGGCAAAGATCCGATCAATGAAATTTTCCCGCAGGTGCATATCGTGCAGCCGACCCTCCTCCTCCAGCGGCAGCAGGGGAAAGCGTCTCACCACCTCGCGGGCAAAGATTCCCGTGCCGATATTGCTGGGCATCCCCTGTTCGGTGTAGACCTTGACCCGATAGAGGCCGGAGCTGGGGGAATCCTTCTTGAACACAAAGCCGTGCAACCCGACTTTGGCCAATCCCTCCAGCCGTTCCCGCGCCCACGTCTGCATGCGCTCGGTGTGATCCTGCCCCGACTTGGGCATGACCAGGCGCGGCGCATCGGCGTCGCCGACCAGGCGCATGGTCTCGCGCGGGATGCCCAAACCGATCTCCACCTCCGGGCAGATGGGCACCCACTCGACGTACCGGCCGAGGGTGTGGACCAGGAAACGGTCCAGCTTGTGCCCGCCGTCGTAGCGCACGTTCTCGCCCAGCAGGCAGGTGCTTATCCCCAAGCGGATAGTGCAGTCTCGCTTCCCATCCGGCTGGCAATGATTGGTCTTTTCAGCCATCGTTAGATCTCCTTCCCATCCAAAAGCGCTGCCAGTCTCCGTCGCTGGTTTACAACGCGATTAATCAGTTATGACAGAGCGCGACTCCGCCACGGTCTCCTCCCGTGTGACATGTCCATCATGCAAATGTACAATACGGCGGGCATGCTGGGCGATCTGGTGGTCGTGGGTCACCAATACGATGGTGATTCCCCGCTCTTGGTTTAGAGTTTGCAGGATCTCCATTACCTCAATACCTGATTTGCTGTCCAGGTTTCCTGTCGGCTCGTCGGCCAGGATGATGGACGGATTGTTGACCAGTGAACGGGCAATCGCAACTCTCTGCTGCTGTCCGCCGGAAAGTTCCATCGGCGTATGGCTCATCCGATCGGCCAGCCCGACCGCCTCCAGTGCCTCCTGCGCCCGTCGGTGCCGCTCGATCCTGCTCACACCAGCGTAGATCAAAGGCAAAGCCACATTCTGGAAAGCCGTCGTGCGGCCCAAGAGGTTGAAGGTTTGAAATACAAACCCGATCTTGCGATTACGAATCTCGGCCAATTGATTTTCATTCAAATGGCTGACGTCTTTTTGATCCAACACATACCGACCTGACGTTGGCTGATCGAGGCAGCCGAGGATATTCATCATCGTGGACTTGCCGGAACCGGAAGGGCCCATAATAGCAATGATTTCCCCCGCTTTGATCGTTAGCGATATACCGCGCACTGCGTGCACTTCCACTCGCCCCATCTGGTAGACTTTGGTTATGTCTTGAAGCTCAATCAGCGGCACTGACGCCATTCCTCACCTCCGTGTAGTGGTTTCCTATTTGCGTACTCTGACAGCGTGTGCTAGTGTTGTGTGTGAATGACTCTCACCAGCATGTTCTTACCCTCAACCTGATAGAGCATCCAAGACCGAGGCTACCGTCGCGTCCACCACGTACCTGCGGTACGGCCCAACCGGGCAGCCGGCATAGATGCCGGTTGTCTTCCCGTCGCGGAAGGTGCGTACCAGTGGCTGCTCCCAGTCGGGGTAGGGAATCGGTGCATGGGGATCGTACCCGGCAAAGGCGCTGAACTTTTTCATAGCGTGCAGGATCATCAGATCGGTGTTCTCGGCTATAAAGTCCGTGGGCACTTCCAGCGCATAGTCGTACCCCTCGTCAATGGCCCTCCGATAGGCGGCGCGGGTCTCGAATTTGATGTTCTTGGGGTCCCAGTATTCGTCGGCGTACTCGTCGTCGCTCCAGACCAACGCCCACTGCCCGTTCCGCCCCTCCATCACGCGACTCGCCTCGGCCTCCAGCGGCTGACGGTACTCCGGCCCTCGCGCATCCTGGGTCTCCTTCTTGAAGGGATGGCCGTGTTTGGACAGGATCAAGAGGACACTGGCGTGGCGGGGCAGCTGCGCTAAACGATCGCGGATGATCTGCACGTAGGCCTCGCGTAGCGCCGGCTGGTTGCCCAACTGGTCGGCATAGATGACCTTGGCCCGTCCATTTACAAGTTTTTGCACCATTGGCATGGCGTAGGCGTACTCTTCAAAATCAGAGTAGACCGGGTTGCAGAAACACTGATAGACGATCGTCCTACAGCCGGCCGTCAACAGTTCCTCCACCGCCTGGCGCATCGAGTCCTCGTAGGCGTACCAAGCGTGACGGAATTCGGCTTGCGGAAGGCGCTCTCGCAGCACACCTACCGCTTCTTCGTAGACCCGGCCGCACTGGTATGCCCAGGCTATCTTCCGCTCTGGAAGGAGGTGGCCAAAGTACCAGCCGGCCACTTTGGCGCCCGTCTTCTGGCACACGTCGGGCGCCCCACCTTTTCCCTCACTTGTGTAGAGAAAATATCCGTTGTCCCACGGGTTCTTTTTCATTCCCGGCGGACGCCAGATCACGTCGCACTCGACGTATGGCCGGCCCTCTCGATTGGTGAAGGAACCGTGCATATCCACCAACTGGCGTGGATCGAATGGCTCCCGGGCCAGTGGGTTCTGTGGATCGATCAGCGCGATGCCCCGGTCGGCTAGCACAATGCGCTGGAGAAATGGTGGCAGCGTGTAGCGAAACACGTGGTCCATGTAGTTGATGTAGAACTCGGGTTCATACGCCTCCGGCATTCCGATATCGGCCAGGATGATACCCGGCTTGCCCGCTGGACGTCGATCTTGTTCTTTGAAAAATGTCTCGTAGCCGTGATGTTTACCTAACCGCCAGCGCTTGATCCGGTCAAACATAACTTTCTCTCTCCCCGTTGTATGACTCGAGCCAGGCGTTTGCGCCGTGCTGCGTTCGCCTCATTTTGCACGCTCCCGCCGGCCGTCCCTCGCTGTTTCAGGTGGATGGATTGCCGCTCCTGACACCGTTCCACCAGCGGGGAATTACCTCGGCTGCGCCGTACCACGGACCGCCAAACCCGGTGAAGTGGCTCACACCCTCCAACGCGATCTGTTGCGCCCCGCCCAGCAGGGCCGACGCGACCGGTATCAGGCCATCTCCCCACGCCGCTCCTTCGCCGCCGATGTCCTCGTAGAAGGCGTACACGTGGCGTTCCCGGAGTGATCCCTGCCTGTTGCCCCGTATCAGTTTTCCTGCTACCGACGTGTACCGAACCTGGGGGGCGAAGAATGCACCAGGGTACCGTTTCTCTATCCACCGGGACATCGCCCCGCCGTGAGTCCACCGAGGCCGGCTGTAATGGGGGCTACCCAGGGTGATCAGGTGGTCCACTCGGTCCCACCCAGGATACGTGCGTCCGAGAAAGGGCCTTGGGCTGAGGTAGAGCCGCCCGAGAACCCCACCGGCGCTGTGGCCGATCAGGGTGATCTTCCCTGTCACTGAACGGCCGGCGGCCTCCCGCACGGCCCGATCGAGCTTGCGCAGCAGCCTGATCCAGCCTGGCGCGAAACTGGCGAGTACCCAATCCACGCTCTGTATCTCGACCACCGAAACCGATGCTCCCGTCAACTGCGTCAAGGCATCCTGCATTTCACAGTAAAGAAGCGGGAAGCTGAGAAACCCACCCAGTATGATGATCGGTTGTCTGGCAACCTGCGCAGCACCCGGCCCCTGATCGTTCATCGTGACTATTCTTTCATCAGGCCGAGGCGGTTTGCCATCTTCTTCATCATCTTCCCCATCGGTGTTGCATCCATACCCGCTGAGACGCTCTGGTCTGCGCCCATGCGCCTGAGTTCGATGACCTTCTTGATCTCAGGTATCATCGCCACGATGAAGATGACGTTGACAAAGACCGCATACGCGACATAAGCCAGGTCGTGCGTTCGGAACCAGAGCCAGGGGATCATCAGCCACAGCCCGGCCAGGTAAGACACCACCACGTCTTTGAGCACGGCCAGTCCGAATACCATGCCGACGACAGCGGTGACCAGACTTCCGATCCAATCGGCGACCAGGAATCCGCCGTAAATCGCCGACATACCGCGCCCCCCTTTGAAACGATGATACAGCGGCCAGTTGTGGCCGAGGAGCCCCGCCCCGGCCAGGACGAGGAAATAGGGTGACGTTGGATATAGGAGCTTGAAGGCCAATGCCGGCAGCGCCACCTTCAAAATGTCCAATATCGCAGTCAGCCCACCATATTTGGCCCCTAGTTTCATCGAAACAGCGGTGCCGCTTACGGCACTCACTTCCATCTTCTCCTCGCGACCAGATACGTCTATGGACATGCCAGTGATCGCTTCTTCGGGGGCCACGATGCGGTTGATCACACGCGCGAACGAGATAGATCCTACCAGATACCCGACGACAGCAGCGATGATACCAAGCTCCAGTTCCATGTGTTCCTCCTATCCGTCATTTATGATTCAAGTAGACCCGTCCGTTGATACCGTCCACCAGAATGGGTTGCCCATTTTTTATGAACCGGGTTGCGTTCTTGACGTTCACGACGGCGGGCAAGCCATATTCCCGTGCTACAATGGCGCTGTGGGAGAGCAGTCCACCCGTCTCGGCAACCACGCCTCCGACGACAGAAAACAGCGGCGTCCAACTCATATCGGTGAATGGCACCACCAGTATATCCTCTTGGGTCAAGACCATCGGCGCTTCTGATGGATCCAGCACAACTTGCGCATACCCCTGCGTCACCCCAGAGCTGCCGCTAATGCCGACCAGGTACTCTTGATCCTCCGGCAGTTGGATCACGCACACTTGGAATTGATCACCGCAGATCGTACTCGGCAGTTCGATCTGGGCATCGTATTCCATCTCTGCTCGCCGCGTGGATACGCGCTCTTGTGCGTCATCGGCGCTCAGTGCGCCCGTTACCAATTGCCGCACCTCATCCAGTTCTAGATAAAAGATATCCTCTCGATGCTCAAGGTCCCCCTGCGCTACCAGATGGTCCCCCAGAGCCAGAAAAATTCGCCGCATCTCGAACGAGTCTTCAGAGATCAAGAAACTGCTTTGTTCTCGCAGGTGGATGTAGGTGATCGTGGAAGCCAGGACGCGGTCGAAGATGGCCCGCATCGGCCAGCTCAACTTGGCCCGCACCTGCGCTTGGGTCGACTCCCGTATTACCAGCGCATCCTCCGCCTTACTTTTCATATCGGTGCTGATCGCTCGACCAATGGTATGCCAGATGAGGGTAGGCTGCTCGCTCCACGGTGTCCGTGAGAGGTCGGTTCCACTGGCGCTGAGGAAACCGTACTGTTCCAAGAAGGCATCAAAGGCTGTCAGCAGATCGCGCCCCGGTTCAGTCTGTGAAAGCTCTCGTCGGATCGTCTCGTCATCGGTCTCGGCTAACAGGGATCGCAGCTGTGAATCGAGGGTTCTGGCCTGCGCCGCCAGTTTCATTAGCTCCCGGTTCGATTCGAGAGACTTGAGTCCGATGAGCCCGCGCACGAGGTCGCTGGGCGGCACGTCCGGAGCCCAGCGTTGAACGATGTGGCTCAGCATGCGGTTGCGGGCCATCATGTTGAGCGGGCCGATAAAGTTGAACCACATCGTCTCGCTGTATAGATTGGTCAGTTGATCCACGTGATCGAGCAAAACCTGGGAGGATTCCGAGGCCCACTGCGCCCGGCGGTAGAATTCGAGTGCTTGATCGTGCCGTCCGATGAAACGGGCAATCTCGTTCACCGCCCGGGAGTTGTGCCAGATGAAACGGCCGAGGCGGTACATGGTGCGGATCATCCTCGGCGTCAGTGATGGTGGATGGTGTCCTTCTGCGTGTTCATCCCGTGACATGATCTCGAAGAAATTGGCTGGCAGCCCCATACTCTCGAGTAGATGACCGAGCAGCGTGGTGTCAGCGTAGATGCGGGAATGAATGCGCCGGGCCAGCGCGATGAAATCTACGTCGTTCGGCCCGATCATCTCGGTAAATATACGGCCCAACACGTTCTTCAACTTACTGGTTGTGCTCACAGACCACACCAGCGGCTTGATGAGCCCTGGCAGCATCTCGGAAACCATGCGATTTGAGTAGATCTTTTGCCCCACCAGCGATGTGATCGGCCTGCTTTGCAACAGATAAAACCTTTCCCCATCCCATGCCCATTCTACGTCTTGTGGAACCTGGGCTGTATGTGCCGCATCTCGCACCATCCGCGCGAGTTGTAACACCTGTGTCTCTTCGAGCGCAGGTTGGTCCGCTGTGGACAAACTATGTTC
>CAYMWP010000127.1:0-13190 GCA_964393895.1 uncultured Anaerolineales bacterium
GTCTGTATACTAACTCAAGTGGGGCATTTGTCCAATTCCATCTGAAGCAATACATGGAAAGCTGCGGCAGGCCGCTGGAGGGTCAATCCGCAAAAGGGCCGAGGGAGGGCGCGTAAAGCCCCCAGCGCCGCGTGAACAGGCGGCGCTGGGTACCACAGAATACCCTCCAACCCACCTGAAACACCCCCATCCAATTTGGCTCAGTCTGGTGTGATTGGTGAGGTGACCGGCACTTGGATCTCGAGTATCTTCAAAGAGTTGGGACGCAAGAATACCCAAGGCTCCTAGCCCCCGTCCGGGGGGGCGGGTTCGTATCTCAATTTGACCGACTTTTCACGTCGAAAATGCGCTGTTTTGCCCCGATTTTAAGCGCCGGTCACCTTGTTTAGATTTTTCCCCGCCGCAAGAGGCGCAGGGCTGCCTCGGTCAAGATGGCGGCTCCAATGGGCAAGCAGCGCTCGTCAATGTCAAAGCGGGGGCTGTGGGGCATGCGCTCATCTCCCTCAATGCGACAGCCCAGCATGAACATCGCGCCGGGAGCCAACTTGGAAAAAGCACCAAAGTCCTCGGCCCCCATCTCCATCTCGTGCGGCAGGACGTGCTCCGCCCCCAGCAGTTCGGCAGCGACATCGCGGACGAGATCGGTCACTCCGGCGTCATTGACCATCGGCGAGCCGCCGTGCTCGAAGCGGAGCGCATAATCGCCGCCCAACGTCCGCGCGATCTCCAACGCCCGCTCGATCTCGGCGTGGATCTGCTCCTGCACCTCTGGATCCATAAAGCGAACGGTGCCGGCCACCTCTACCTTTTCCGGGATCACGTTCTCCGCCTGCCCGCCGTGAATGGCGCCAATGCTGACCACCGCCGGCTCAACCGGATGCAACCGCCGGGAGACAATACCGTGCAGGGCCAGGATCACGTGCCCGGAGATGTAAATGGGGTCCACCACATCGTGGGGATACGCCCCGTGCCCCCCCTTGCCAATGACGGCGGCGAAAAAGCTATCCACTCCGGCCGAGACCGGGCCTGTGCCAACAGTGACGTCGCCGACAGGCAGGGATGCGTCCACGTGCAGGGCCAGCACCGCGTCCACTCCCTCCATCGCGCCGTCCTCCACCATGCGGGGCGCGCCGCTGACCCCCTCCTCGTCTCCCACCTCCTCGGACGGCTGGAAGAGGAAGCGCACCGTGCCCGGGAACTGCTCCTCAGCCAGCAACGTCGCCACGCCCAGCCCGATGGCGACGTGGGCGTCGTGGCCGCACCCGTGCATCACACCGGGAACCTGGGAAGCGTAGGGGACGTCGTTGGCCTCCTGAATGGGGAGCGCGTCCATATCGGCGCGGATGGCGATGATGGGGTGACCGATGCCCCGCTCGGCCACCACGCCGGTGCGCCCGACGCCGGTGCGAATCCGGTAGCCCAGAGGCTCCAGCGCCTCCACGATGCGGGCCGCGGTGCGCGTCTCCTGGAAACCGAGCTCGGGATGCATGTGGATGTCCCGCCGCCAGGCGGCCAGTTGTTCTTCGATGTTGCGGGCGCGTGCCAGCATATTTTTTCCTCCATCGTCCAATTATCAACTTGCTATGTCACTCCGTCGGATCTAACTGCTAACAACCGGCGCTATGCGTTTGAGAATTTGTTCGGGGTTACAAAAGTGAGCGCGGATGAACTCCAATGACTCCTCAACATCTGTAAATTCCTCGTATATCACGTTACCTGTATCAATTTGTAGTGAGATGGCAAACTTTTGAATGCACGGCGCGTCAGGTAATGGTACGAGTAATTCATCAACTGCTTGTTTGACCAATTCCTTACCCGTCACCAGTTCGCCGTCTTTCCCCTGTTTTTCAAAGCGCAACCAACTTTCCGCAATCTGGCCTAGCTTGTTTTCTTCTTCAAGCCAAATTATGCAGTTTGCCAAGTCCCAGGGACGAGGATAGCGTTTGCGCATTTCCTTGGCGTTTAGACCAAAGCTGTTTTTACCCAAGAACTCGTCAAGATGTGGTTGGATGGTGCTGTATACTTCCTCATCAGTGGCAACCAGCACCATCTTGATGCCTCCCTCAGACATCAACACAATGCCAACACCTTCTGTCCAATATCCGGCCAAGACAGCCACAGCGCCTCTGACGGTTGCATATCGTTTTTTGACTTCTCTCAGTTGCAGGATCCAGGCACCCTTATCATTATGATGGCGTGCGTCCTTAAGCCATTTAGTTTCTAGCAACGCTACGGGAGTATTTGACCCACATGCTGCTATCACAGTATCAAGTTGGCGTGATGACCCACCCAACATCTTTAACGTCACCAATTGTTTGCCTTCACTCGGTTCCAATATTTCATAGTCAGGATACGCCTCTTCTAGGTAGTCGGCTACAAGGGCAATGACAACTTGTTCAAAAGCCTCACCTATCATCTGACCAAATTTGCTAGACGCACTCGTACTGCCATCCTCTTGCCTAAATCGTCTGCGTACCATAGTCCCCCTTTCACTTGGTCAACACTATAACACCCTCGCGTAGGGTAACACGATGTCTCTGTGGATTATCCTTCCACTTGCCCCCGCGCGTTCGCAATTTGTGATAATCAAACCTGTTGAACCCCAGGCCAAGTCCTAGTTTGCCAATTAGATTATCAGTCTGCACATGGATGCCGTAGGGAGCAGAATCACCTAGTACTAGACAGAACTTTCCCCCGCGGCGTAACACGCGATACGTTTCTCTCATTACCTGGAGAATATCGTTAAAGTAAAGCGCAACCATCAAGTCGTAACTTTTCCTACCGCCTTTTTGCAGTCGAAGTTCCGCTAACTGCAATATTTTTGGTTGCAGCGTTTCATAAACATCGGCAGCCGCCTCTCGCACTTCTTGGCTAAGTGCTTTTTCAACGTTATAGTCACTGCGCCTGATTTGGGTAGTTGCAGCCGTGATTAGCTTGTCTCTGTACTTTCTAGTAATCTCCCCCCAAGACTTGGTGATTCCCCAAAAGTAGGTCTCTAACCTGGTTCGATCAGCATAGTCATAGTTATTCAGATAAGGCGGTGAAGTCAGGGCAATGTCGATTTGTCCATCTGCCAAACTCTGCCTCTCACGCGAATCGCCCAAGACATTAAAAATTTCGGGATATGCCTCGGGTGTCTGAGCTTGAACTGCCCTCAAGTCGAGAAGCATATCCTGGATCACCTGTCCAAAAACACCAAAAGCGCCTTTAGCCGGTTTGTCTTTGCTGGCGCGAGGGGAAATGTAGGGCCATCCAGTACCAGCGGCGGCCGCCTCTCGCAGTGTGTTGGTCAATGCAAGTTTTAAAAAGTTTTGCAAGTGGCTGTCGGATATTTCTTGTATAATAAATTCACGCAGCAGGTACAACTCTTTCAAGTCATCGGGGTGATAGCATTTGTACACCAGTTTTGGAAAAACACCATCGAGGGATACCGTGCCCACATTGTCCTGGATAAACCAATGAATACGGCTTAACAAACTGTTGAGTTGTCGGTGCAGTTCATCCAGGTCAAAACCCCAATACAACTTGGTTTCAGCCACCCAATGAACAAAGGTATGAGCCTCGACACCATAGGCATTGACGCCTAGTCGCTTTGCACTGATCAAAGTTGTACCTGTCCCCGAAAATGGATCGTAAACCCAATCGCCTTGAGAAATATCAAACTGCTCAAAGCTCGCCCTTACAAACTTGTAAGAATATCCAGCTGGATATTTGAACCATCTGTGAATGGGGGCGCGCAAGCTATCCTTAAACGTGCCCAAATCCTTGCCAGCATAAATCCCGTCGCCTTCTTTCGGCGGTACAGGTTCTTCAACTTCCATACCAGCAAGGCTCAATTGCTTATATTGTTTCACGGTTAACTCCCGTACTAATCCGGTATTCGCCGCTTGTTCATTGCAATATCAACTCCACATCCAGTATACATCAACACTCTTCGACACGCAACAACGGAAAGCTCCCGCCTTTGGCCAGAAAGAAAAAAAAGCTCCTCCAGATCGAATCAACTCCGAAGGAGCTTTTGTCTTGGAAAACGTTATCAACGCATCAGCAGATAGTGGCAGGCCGAAATGGCCGCCTTGGTGCCCTCACCGATGTGCACCAACATCTGCTCAGAAACGTGAGTCACGTCGCCGGCGGCAAACACTCCCGGCCAACTGGTGGCGCAGTATGAATCCACGACGATGTGCCCGCGACTGTCGCAATCTACCCACTCCCGCACCATATCCGAGTTAGGAGTGCGCGCCAATTTGACGAATACCCCCTTGACCGGTATCTCGCGCATCTCCCCATCGGGCATCTCTACCACGATGTACTCGACGAAAGCGTCGCCGCCCACCTCCTGCACCCTCGCGTCTCTGATGACCTCTACGTTCTCGATCTGGTCGAGTTTGTCGGCCAGCGGGGTCGTCACCAGCGGCTCGCACGTCAGCAGATAGACCCGATGCGCCTTGTGGGCCAGGCTCGCCACGGCCCACTGGGCGCGGCGTCCTTGCCCGACCACGGCCACGTCTTTGCCCAGGAACAAACCGGCGTGGGTATCCACCGAATAACTCAGTCCCCGGCCGACCAGACGCTTTTCGCCTGGGACGCCCAGGCGCTGCGGTTTGGCGCCGGTCGCCATGATCAAGGTTCGTCCCTCGTAGTGGTGGCCCCGCACAGTCTCCGCCACAAAGTGGTCTTTTACAGGCGTCAACTTGGTAACAGTATCGAAATTGCGCACAAAATCCAGATAGTCTATCTGGCGACGGAAAGCATCCAGCAGCGTCTCGCCGGTGATGGTGTCCCGGCCTTCCGTGTCCTCCAGTTGCATGGCATAAGTGGTCTGGCCGCCCCACCGCTCGGCGATGATGAGCGTCTCCAAGCGTTGGTTGATAGCTGTCGTGGCGGCAGTGATGCCGGCCGGCCCGCCGCCGACGATGATCAGATCATACATTGTCATTCCTCCTTTCGGGACCACTCCGCCGGTACGGGCGGAATGAGTTCCTGCTCCATCATAAAACGAGTCATATCCTGGGCCTGACGGATAGTATCTTTTGCCACAGCAAGCAACTCGTCGCGAGAAAAGCTCAGGCGGGCCACACCTTGCTCCTGTGCTTTCATGCCGACCGCTGCCGCCTCGCGGGGAAAGACCTCCCAATCCGCCATCGTCGGCAGGATGTGATCGTCCTCGATTCCCCGCTCCTCGGCGCAGCGGGCCAATTCGCGGGCGGCGGCGATAGCCATCTCGTCAGTGATAGTCGTGGCCCGCACGTCCAGCACGCCCCGAAAGATGCCGGGAAAGCCCAGCGAATTGTTGATCTGGTTGCCAAAGTCGCTGCGGCCCGTGCCCACGATGCGCGCCCCGGCCTCTTTGGCCTCCCAGGGCCAGATCTCGGGGATGGGGTTGGCGCAGGCAAACACGATGGCGTCGTCGGCCATCCCCTTCACCCACTCCGGCAATATCGTGCCCGGGCCGGGCTTGCTGGCGGCGATACAGACGTCGGCGCCGCGCATTGCCTCTTTGGCGCCGCCGCGCCGCCCCTCGCCGTTGCTGTTCTGGCAGATGCGCCACTTGTCCACGAACTCGATCTTGCGCCGTGCGATGTCCTCCCGCTCCGGGTGCAGGATGCCCTTGCTGTCGCAGGCGACGATGTTGCCGAACGGGACGCCGCTGGCCAAGAGCAGCCGCATCGTGGCGACGTTGGCCGCGCCGGTGCCGATCACGGCGAATTTGGCCTCCTCCATCCGCTTGCCCACCATCTTGAGCGCGTTGATCACCCCCGCCAGGATGACGGTGGCCGTTCCCTGCTGATCGTCGTGCCAGACCGGGATCTTGACTTCGGGGTCAGTGCGCAGCATGTCGAGCACACGGAAGCACTTGGGCTGCGAGATGTCTTCCAGGTTGATGCCGCCGAAGGAGGGCTGGATGAGCTTGACGGCCAGCATGATGCGGTAGGGGTCTTTGGTGTCCAGGCAAATGGGGACCGCGTCCACGCCACCCAGGTATTTAAAGATCAGCGCCTTGCCCTCCATCACCGGCAGCCCGGCAGCGGGGCCGATGTCGCCCAACCCCAACACACGGGTGCCGTCGGAGACGACGGCGACGGTGTTCCCCTTGTTAGTGTGCTCGTAGACCAATTCCTCGTCCTCGTGGATGGCGCGGCAGGGAGCGGCCACACCGGGCGTATACCAGATGGCAAAATCGTCAATGCCACGGATGACGCACTTGGGCGTGGTCTGTATCTTGCCCCGGAAGAAAGGATGCATGCGCATGGCGTCTTGCGCGGGCTTTTTGGCCTTGGCCAGTAGTTCCTCTGTAGTCACTTTCATAGGACTGCCTCCTCAAAACGATCACTCTCGACTAACCGTAGAGCAAGTAGCTCGACAACGTTACATTCGGCTCGTAGTCACGCACGGAGTGTAACGGAGTGCGGTCTTGCGCCACTCCACTGCGTTTCGTGGCGCACTACGAGCGTCACTTTCAAGATACGAAATCTAACTACACCGATGCGCAAATTCGCTCCGGGTTGGTTGACGGCAAAAACCTGCCAGAACCGTGGTTTTACGCCGTAAACTAGCCTTTTGGGCAGCAACGGCACAACGAACTCGGTACGGATTTACGGAAGCCTGTACTAACTGTAGGGCAAGTAGCTCGACAACGTTACATTCGGCTCGTAGTCACGCACGGAGTGTAACGGAGTGCGGTCTTGCGCCACTCCACTGCGTTTCGTGGCGCACTACGAGCGTCACTTTCAAGATACGAAATCTAACATTGTCGAGTAGCCAAGACTCTGAAGAAGTGTTGGTTATGGAAAACCGTCACCCTCCGCAGGTGAGGATGGGTTTTCGACCCCATACCATCATAGCATAGCTGTAGTGGCAGCACAAGTGATATATGCCTGTGACTGCCAGTGTCACACCTCACAGGTATAGAGAAACAGGACGCCCCCAGACGCAGCGCGACTGTGTTGGGAGCGCCCCAAAATGCCAAAAGATGCAGCTCGAGGTTATTCGATGGAGGGGGACCTCAGATACCCAGATATGCCTCCCGCACGTGTTCGTTTTGCGCCAGGTCGCGACTGGCACCCTCCAGCTCGACCCGCCCCTCAGCGAGGACGTACGCATAGTCGCTCACGGCCAGGGCCATCTGCACGTTCTGTTCCACCAACAGCATGGTGAGACCGACCTCTTTCAATTGACCGAGGGTTTCAAAAAGGCCCAGCACCAAAACGGGCGCCAGGCCGAGCGAGAGCTCATCCATCATCAGGACGACGGGTTCGGCCATGATGCCCCGCGCCACGGCCAGCATTTGCTGCTCGCCTCCGCTCAAGGTGCCCGATATTTGATCTTTGCGCTCTCTGAGACGTGGGAACATCTCAAAGACACGCTCCAGATTTCGTTTGGCGTGCGGGCGCGCCCGTTTGGGCGAGGCGCCCATCTCCAGGTTCTCGGCCACACTCATGTCGGTGAACAGTTGGCGCCCCTCGGGCACCAGCACCAGACCCCGCTCGGCCTTGGCGTGCGGGGACAGACGGGTCACGTCTTCCCCGTTAAACCAAATAGATCCCTCCCAGGGGCGGTTGAGGCCCATCACGCTTCGCAAGAGGGTGGTTTTACCCGCCCCATTTGTCCCAACGAGTGAGGTCAATTTGCCCTCCTCGATGGTCATGCTGGTTCCCCAAAGAATCTGCACTTCACCGTAACCGGCGTCTACGTCACGAATTTCCAATATCGCCATGGGTCTCATCCCCCGTTATCGTTTCGCTGCATCAACCGTTCGGCCAACTTGGGATCGCCCAGATAAGCCTCGATCACCTGCTCGTTGTTGGCGATCTCTTCGGGCGTACCTTCGGCGATCAGTGCTCCAAAGTTCAACACCAGGATGTGCTCCGAGACGTTCATGATGGCGTGCATCACGTGCTCGATCATGATGATGGTGATGCCCCGGTCACGGATTTTGCGGATCGTATCCAGCATGGCGGTGATTTCGGAGGGGTTGAGCCCGGCCAGGGCCTCGTCCAGCAGGAGCAGGTAGGGCTGCGCGGACAGAGCGCGCGCCATCTCCAACCGCTTTTTCTGCGCCACGTTCAGGCTGCCGGCCAGTTGCTCCGAACGGTCGGCCAGACCAACAAACTCGAGCACCTCGTCGGCGACCCTGGCAGCGTGGGACAGGTTATAGTCTTTGTGACCAAAGCATGCGCCCACCATGGCGTTTTCGCGCACCGAGAGTTCGTCCAGCGGCTTTACGACCTGGTGGGTGCGGGCCAGCCCCAGGTGAGCCATCTGGTAGGTCTTGGAGCCAGTGACCTCTTTTCCCCGGAAGAAGTAGCGGCCCTCCGTGGCCGGGTAGACCCCGTTGATCACGTTGAAAAGGGTGGTCTTTCCCGCTCCATTGGGGCCGATCAAGCCCAGGATTTGACCTTCGGGTAGATCAAAGGTCACCTTATCAACCGCGACCAGCCCTCCAAAGTGTTTGGATACCCCTTCTACCTGTAAGATCGGTCGGATGTCGTTTATCCGCCGGATGTCGTTTGTCCGCGTCATTGGAGCACCCTCCGTAAGATGGGGAAACGGTTACGCAGCCAGCCGACGACCCCGGCCGGTACGAACAGCACGATCAGCAAGAGCAATGCTCCGGCGACCGAGAGCTGGATGTCCTTGAATATGGGGCTGGTCAGCAGGTAGCCGCGCATACGTTGGTACGCCGTCGCGCCCAGGATCGGCCCCAGCACCGTCCCCTGCCCACCGAGCATGACCATCACGATCAGCTCGATGGACGATTGCAAGGGGAACGCATCCCCAGGCTCGACGTTGCCGTTCTTGAAAAAGAACAGTGGCCCAATTATGCCAGGGATGATGGCAGAGATGACATAGGCCCAGGTTTTGGCGCTAGGGGCGACCACGCCCATCACCTCGGCGGCGTCTTCGTCCTCCCGGATGGCCAACAGTCCCAGCCCAAACTTGGACGTCCTGATCAAATAGCTGACGATCACGCCGACCAGGGCGATCGCTGCCAGGGCGTAGAAAGCCGTTTCCAACGCCTGGGCAGCGCCGCCATATTGCTGGTAGACCTGAAAATTGAGGTTCATGCCGATGGGACCGCCGAAGGGTTCAAAGTTAGTGACAAAAGCCTGCATGGCCGCGTTGACGCCGATGGTCGCCAGGGCAAAATAGGCGCCGCGCAAGTGCAAGATGGCCTTGCCCAGAAGAAAAGCCAGCGCGCCGGCCGCCATCCCCCCCGCCAGCATGGCCAGCCACAACGACCAGCCTTGCGCGCTGATCAAGTAAAAGCCAACGTAGCCTCCCAGGCCAAAGAATATGATGTGAGCAAAGCTGACGTATCCGGTGTAACCCAGGATCATGTTCAGGCTGGAGGCCAGGGCAATAGCTTTGAGAACGGTGAAGAATGTCTCACGGGTGGCCGGCTTACCCGTGATCTTTACCCCTAACGCAATGCCCACGATAATGAGTACGGGGAGCAGCAACCCCAGGTGTTTTTGCCAGTTTTTCATTGTTTCGCTCCAAACAAGCCGCTCGGCCGAAAGATGATTATAAAGACGAACAAACCGAACTCAAATACCGGCACCCATGATGTCTCCATGAAAATGGGGATGATGCCCTCTAGAGTGCCGAGGATCAAGCCGCCGATGAGCGCGCCAAGGGGATTGCCCAGCCCTCCCAGCACACAGACGACGAAACTCTTGAGCTGGTAGTTCATACCTGAAAGGACGTTGAAAGGGAAAAACGTGGCGATCAATCCCCCGGAAATGGCGGCGACCATCGCTCCCAGTCCAAAACTGAGGGCCAGTATCTGGTTGGAAGGCACGCCGACCATTTCGGCGGCCGCCCGGTTGTTCGCCACCGCGCGGATGTACCTTCCCGGCCGGGTGCGGTACAAGAAGAGGAACAGACCCGCCGCCGCCAGAACGGCTGCCAGGGCCGCGACCACGCGGGTGCCCGGCAGAGTAACCGGACCGAGCGAGAGACTGCCCAGAGAAAAATCTACGTTCCGGGGAGAGTTGGTCCACATGGCCGTCGCCAGCCCGGTCATTATCATGCTGACGGAAAAAGTGGCCAGCAGTGTGGATAGTTGCGGGGCCTCGATCACTCGATGCAAGGCGACCGTGTAAATCAAGACACCCATCAACAACCCCACCACTGCCATAACGATTATCGCCAGATAGGGGTTCACTCCCAGGCTATTGAACAGCAGATATACGCCGAACATGCTGTAAACAATGAGCACGTTGTGTGACAGATTGATGACTTTCATCACGCCCCAGATGAGGGACATGCCTATGGCCGCCACCCCGTAGACAAACCCCAGCAGCAGACCATCAACCAGAAATGATAGGAATTCCATAGTATGTCTCCTTAAACGTAAAGCGCAAAACGTAATGCGTAGGGAAAGTCGCGTTTTACGTTTGACGTTCGATATCCCCGCAGGCGCAGATGTGCACGCCTGCGGGGGTATTCGCTGAACGACTAGGGTACGGGGTAAATGGTCTCGGCCGTAGCGCCTTCCTGCGGCCAGACGACCTGCTTCATCAAGTTACCATCGGCGTCCTTCTGCCACTGGATGTAGACCATAGAGTGACCAATTTGCAGGCCGTGGGCCTCGGCCGTGGTATCGAATTTGATGTGGCCGAAAAAGGTCAACACGTCCATGTTGTCCAGGGCGGCTTTGATGGCGGCGGGATCCGTAGAGTCGGCGTCCTCAATGGCCTTTTGGAGGATCACGCCGGCCGCATAGCCGCCGGCGGAGTGGTAGGAAGGTTCCTCGTCATAGGCGGCCTCGTAGGCTACGACAAACTCGTCGCTCAGAGGGCCATACCACGCCAGGCCAGCTTCCTCAGCCGACTTGGGGGTGTAGGCGGCCAGAGGCTCCCATTGGCTGGGGCCGACGACGGCGTAAGCTGCCTCGCCCAACTCGGCAAAGTCAGGCTCCGGTGGGGCCACCAGAAGGGCAAAGAATTGAGTGTCAATGCCTTTCTCGTACACCTGGCGGGCGAACGTGCTGCCGTCCGTCATGTGGCCGCCGCCCAGAATAGCCTCGGCGCCGGTGGCCTCGATTTTGTTGATAAAGGGGCCAAAGTCGGTCGTGTCGCTGGCGTAACCCTCAAAGATCACGATCTCGTAGCCCAACGACTCGGCGTATTCTTTGGCGGCTTCCACCACGCCGGTGGAGAATGTGTCGTCCTCGTGGACGATGGCGAGTTTGGTGACGTCGGGATCCAACAGCTTTAACAGATCTATCGCGCCGGTCAGATAACGGCTGGCGGGAGTATAGATCTGAAAGACCTGGGTGTAGCCCTGTTGGTAGTTGGAATCGGCGGCCGCGCCGGTGGTGATCATGACCTTGCCATATTGCTCGGCGATCACCGATGCGGCCGCGGTCAGGCCACTGGAGTACGGGCTGATCAGCAGGTCGGCGTTGTCCTCGGTCGCCAGGCGGGTGTACAGTTCCTGCACACGGTCTTTGCTGCTTTCATCGTCGTAGGTGGCAAACTCGAACGTGACGACCGTGCCATCGCTCAAGGTGATCCCGCCGGCCTCGTTCACCTGATCCTTCCACAATTCCAGGCCCTTGGCCTGGCGGCCGGCCGAAACTTCGAGTTTGCCGGTCAGCGAAGATGTAAAGCCAATGACTATCGTCTTGGCCTCGGGGGCCGGCGCCTCGGTTGCTTCGGCTGGCGCTTCGGTCGCTTCGGGGGCTGGCGCCTCGGTTGCTTCGGCCGGCGCCTCGGTCGGCGCTTCGGTCGGCGTCGGTGTACAGGCCGCCAACCACAACATCGTCACGACGATCAGAATATAGCCTACTCTCTTCATCTTTTTTCCTCCTTATATTTAAAAGTTGTGTGCCCCGCAAGATTTGCTCAAGCTATTCTCCAATAGTCACCCTCCTTTCTCTCGTTTCGACTGTCTCAGCCGCGCCGGCCGGGCGACGGATCGCTGCCAGCAACTCTTCCGTCGGACATCCTTTCAACAGATAGCCGTCGGCCCCGATCTCCAGGGCCGCGTCCAGGTAGCGGTCGAACACCGAGAGCAGGACAACGCGCGTCTGAGGCCAGCGGGCTTTGATTTGTCGCGCGGATTCCAAACCCATCTCTTCGGGGGCGATCAAAGCCACGTCGGGGAGCGCCAAAGCTGCCAGGTCTATTGCCTCGGGACCGTTGCCCGTGGTCAATACGCGGTCGCAGTAATCACTCAGGACCATTTCCAGCCCCTCGCGGAACACTCTATCGTCGTCCGCGATGAGAATCTGGCGTGCGATCATCTCCCCTCCTCGCTGGGCAGTCACGACACCACACTATGATGATAGCAGAAACCAGGCGGCCTGTCATCGTCCCTACATGCCGACCGGGTAAGAAAAAAGACCGATCTTTCGACCGGTCCCTGGTACTTTTTGACGTTGTGGGGTAGTACTTTTGGGCAGTGCGCCTACGTCTCATCTCCCGAAAGCAATCCCAACTGGATCGCCCTGGCTACCGCCTCGGCGCGGGTGTTGGCGTCCAGTTTATGCATGGCGTTGGCGACGTGGGTCTTGACCGTGCGCTCCGAGATGAACAGCGCCTCGGCGACGTCACGGGTGCGCGCTCCGCCGGCCAGCAAGCGCAACACCTCTCGCTCGCGAGCTGTGAGATGCTCACCAGGCGCGGGTTTGAGGGACGGGGACTCGCCGGCCATCATCATCTCGCCCAGTTTGTCCAGCACGCGGGCGGCCACCAGCGGCTGCAACAGCGACTCTCCACGCGCCACCGCGCGGATGGCTCGTACCAGATCGTCGGGCGAGGCGTCCTTGAGCAGGTAGCCGCGCGCGCCGGCGCGGATGCCGGCCATGATGTACTCCTCGTCGGCGTAGGTGGTCAGCACCAGAAAGTGAGTACCCGGCAGTTCGGCGCGGATGTGCTCGATGGCCTCGACGCCGTCTACGTTGGGCATCTTGAGGTCCATCAGCACCACGTCAGGGCGCAGCTGGCGGGCCTGGCGCAGCGCCTCGGCGCCATCCCACGCCTGCCCGACGACGGTGATGTCGTCCTCCACGTCCACGATGGCGCTCAGACCTTCGCGCACCACCGGGTGGTCGTCGGCTACCAATACGCGGATGGGGGGACTTGCGGTCATAGTTCTCCTTCGCCAAGCGTGAAACGTCACGTGTATTTGTTTACCGGGTAAAGCGCGCCGGCAGACATCTATGGTGCCCGGGGTTG
>CAYMWP010000128.1:0-13187 GCA_964393895.1 uncultured Anaerolineales bacterium
CACTTAGGGCACTTTTCGGCCAATTTGTGGGCCTAGCGCCGCCTCTTCTATGGCTGAGAATCAGCCCGCGGTGCGGGCCGGCGCAAAGCGGAACGAATTTATGCATCGCTGCACTTTGGTGATTGCCCGGGTGTTGACTTTGACATCATGATATGCTACCATAGCCGTAGGGCGGTTAGGGGAGGGCATGGTGAGCGCGCGAGTTCTGGTCGTAGAGGACGACGACGCCATCGCCGCTTTCGTCGCCACGGCGTTGGAGCGGGAAGGGTACACGGTTGCCTGGTTGCGGACCGGGCAAGAGGCGCTGTCCTACGTCCAGGATGACGCTCCCGACCTGCTGCTGTTGGACCTGATGCTGCCCGGCGAGATAGACGGGCTCCAGGTCTGCCGCGAGATTCGCCGCGGTGAGACCTACATCCCCATCATCATCGTCACCGCCAAAGACGAGGACGTGGACAAGGTCGTCGGACTGGAACTGGGCGCCGACGACTATATCACCAAGCCCTTTAACACCCGGGAGTTGTTGGCCCGGGTGCGTGCTGTATTGAGGCTGGCTCACAGCGGGAGAGAGACAAGACACCGCGAGCGCCTGCGAATCGGCTCACTGGAGATTGACCTGGCAGGACGAGAAGTGCGGGTGGAGAGCCGCTCAATACCACTGGCCCCCAAGGAGTTCGATCTGTTGGTGGTGCTGGCCCGCAACCGGGGGCGGGTGTTTGGGCGGGAGACGCTGCTACAACGGGTGTGGGGCTATGACTATTTGGGCGACTCTCGCACGGTAGACGTCCACGTCCAGCGGCTGCGGAGCAAGCTGGAACCCGATCCGCGCCATCCCTGTTACCTGCTGACGGTGCGCGGCATCGGGTACAAGTTCGCCGCCGGGGAGGTGTAGCCGGATGTCCAACGAACCGCTTGTGAGCCTATCCCTTACCGGTGTCGTCGCCATCCTCTTGTTCCTCGGCCTGCTGGTGGCGGCGGGAGTCTGGCTGCTGGCCCGTCGCTCGACGGGCGACCGCCAGGGATTGCCCCCACTTGCTCCTTCCGCTATCCCCTGGCTGCCGGCCTTGCTGGAATCATTGCCGTGCGGGGCGTTGCTGGCCGACGGGCAAGGCCGGGTCACGCTGGCTAACGGGCAGGCTCGCCGCTGGCTGAGGGGAACGGGGCGCCCGTTCAAACTACCTCCCTCTGTTCTATCGCTGGTGGAAAGGGTGGCGCTCTCCGGCGAGGGAGAGGGGCTAGAGATCACCGCCCTGTCTGACGAGAACTCTCGACTGTGGGTCAAGGCGACTGCGTTAGGCGGAGGTGGAGGCGTGTTGGCGCTCATTGAGGAAAAAAGGAGCACGGGTGTGGCATCCGAGATCTACCGCCGCCTGATGCACACCATCGCCCACGAACTGCGTACTCCGCTGACGGCCATCATGGGCCACGCCGACATTCTCTCCAGTTGCTCCATCGAGGAGGAGGCGCTGTGGCGCCGCTCGCAGCAGTTCATCACCGGCGAGTCCGAGAGACTGGCGCGGCTAGTGGAGGATCTGCTGACGCTCTCTCGATTGGATCTGAGCGCACCGCCGCTGGCGCCGGTCAACCTGCAGGCGGTGGCAGAAGAGGCGCTCTCAGCCCTGTGGCAATCGGCCGAGAAAAAGGGCGTCGCACTGACACTGCGAGCTGCCCCTGAGCTGCCCCGCGTGCTGGGCGACGCCGACCGGCTGCGCCAGGTTTTCATCAACCTGCTGGATAATGGCATCAAGTACACACCGACCGGCGGCCGGATCACGGTGCGACTGTTTCCCAATCAAGACAAAGGTCTGGTGCAGGTCAACGTCAGCGACACCGGGATGGGTATCCCGGCGACCGATTTGCCCCACATTTTCGATCCCCTCTATCGCGGCGAGCCGGCCGGGCGGGCGGCTATCGGCACCGGCCTGGGCCTGACCATCGTGCGCACCATCCTGGCCCAGCACGGGGCCGAGATTCGGGTGCAGAGCGAGCCTAAGCGCGGCACTACCTTTTCCTTCGACCTTCAGACCTAGTGCCTTTGCAGTGCCCGCTCAGCCGCTCGGTAGTATGCTCTCAACAAACCGGGGATGGGTTGATGAAAAACCTGGTTTCTGGATCATCTCCTGAACGGTCTTCTCAAAAAGTTGGGGGAAAAGTAGGGCGGAATGCCATTCCACCTTACATTACCCCGGTTTATTGAGATGATACCCTGAACGCTTACCTCTGGTTATCTAAACTGCCGAGGAACATTACCACCTACCTCTCACGTATGTGCCCCATAGGCGGATGTGGCGGTGGTGCGGGTGTCGAGATGAGCATCATTGGCAGGTAGACGTAATGCCGGTCATCCTCTTCCTCGGCTCTTTCTATGCCGAGGTAGTGAGCCTGGTCGGTGTCTGTGGCTTCGCCCGGGCAATAGGCGTCCACGTAGTAACCGCTGGCAGTGACGGTGTTGGTGTGCACCCCCACCACAGCCTCAATCGGCCCAATCTGGCACGTGAACGATGCACCGGCGTCCAATTGACCTGGCACTGTGCATTGCGCGTTGATTTCGGCGTCAAAGTGGTCATCGCTGAGCGTGACAAAGGTGGCGGGGATGTTGCCGGTATTGGTGACCACGAACTTGAACCAGACGCTCTCTCCCGCCTCCAACTCGGGCATACCTGCTTCCATTTCGTCGGCGTCGAACCACGCGTCACCGTCAATCGAGACGTATTTCTCGACGTCAACGGCAACGCCAAAGTAATGGGCGCTATCCTCGTCGCTATAGGTCTCTCCACCTTGGCCCCCTGTGGTGGTGGCAGTATCGGCGTGCTGGCCTTGTTCGGCCGGGAAAGGGCCAATAGTACAATCGAATGACCAGCCGGGGAGCAGAGGCTCATCTGGGTCCCTCAATTGATCTATGTAACCACATTCACTGGCTATCGCTTCGTTAAAGCCGGGATAGTCGTCGGCGAGGGTGATGTTGGTCAGCGGGACGTTGCCGGTGTTGGTCACGGTGAACTGGAAGAAAATATCTGTGCCTTTCACTACCGTGGGGCCGGGCTCTGTATCCGCCTTCTCCCAATCTGTCTCGCCACTGCACGTGACCCTGATCTTCTTCTCGACGGTGATAGAGGCATCCATGGCGCCAAAGTAGTGACTGGGGTCGCTGTCAGAGACAACGGCGCCGACCGGGGGAGTGCCACTTGCCGTGCCGAGGTTTTCGTACTGGCCGGCCTCGGCGACGCCGCTGGCTGAACAGATCATCGTCTCATCTGGTTCCAGGACGGTTCGCGGGCAACTCACGGCAAGGCCCTGGTCATCCGTGACCGCCACGTCACTCAGTATGACGTTGCCGGTGTTGGTGACCGTGTACTCCCATTCCACCTCTTGGCCCGCCGGGATCTCGGGACCGGGCGCGGCGTCGGCATCCACACCGTTGGTGGACTTTTCGATGGCGATGGAGGGAGCAGCGCCAAAGTAATGGCTGGGGTCCTGGGCGCTGGCTGACACGGCGCCATAGTAGCCGATGACCTCGCCAATGTTCGTGTATTGGCCGCTTGCGGCGACGCCGTTGGCCGTGCAAGTCATTGATTCGTCAACTTCCAACCCGTCCTGCGGGCAGTTCACTGTGGCGACTTGGTCATCGGTGACCGAGATAGCGCCCAGTGGGACGTTGCCGGTGTTTGTGACCACGTATTCCCAGTTAACGGGGTCGCCTACCAGGATGTATGGGCCTGGAGCTGTATCGGCGTCCGCGCCGTTGGTGGACTTTTCGATGGCGATGGAGGGGTTGGCTCCAAAGTAACTGGCTTGATCGCTGTCCTCGTATCTCATCTCACCGTGGATGTCGCTGTAGCGGCTGGTAACGTGGGCGGTGTTGGTTTGCAAGTCCTCTTCGGCCGCGAAAGGCCCGATGACGCACTCGAAAAAGTCGCCGGCCGGCAGTGGGTCAGTGATGGCGCAGCCGCTCACGTCGTAGGAGGGATCGCTCAGGACGATCTCTGTGAGGGGAACGTTGCCGCTATTGGCGACTGTTAGTCTAAAGTAGACGTCGCTGCCCACCAGTACCTGGGGAACCGGCGGCGTGTCGAGCCAGGTGGCCTGGTCGTCCACCGAGACCAGCTTCTCAATTTCAATGGAGGGATTGGCGCCAAAATAGTGGCTGGGGTCCTCGTCGCTGACCAGCACGTCGTCATAGTGGCCGGTGGCCGTGCCGATATTTGCATACTGGCCGGCCTCGGCAGCGCCGTTGACGGCGCAAACCCGAGATTCATCAACCGCCAGCGTGTCCAGGGCGCAAACCTCGCCCAGCACGTCGTCTGTTATCACCACGTCGGTCAGCGACACGTTGCCGGTATTGGTGACCACGTACTCCCAGTTAACGGGGTCGCCTACCAGGATATATGGGCCCGGCGCTGTGTCTGCGTCCACGCCGTCGGTGGACTTTTCGAGGGCAATGGAAGGGCTTGGCTCCGGCCCGCAGATAATGCCGATGGTCCAACTATCGTCGTCTCTGACCTCTGGGAAGCCGGGAGGATGCCCAATGGCCCAGGCATCGTTGGTGAACTCGGTGTTGCCGCTGACGCCATCGCACAGATCCTGGGGCAACGTGTAGACCATGTCGAATTCGTGGATTTCGTCAGGTTCCAAGTCGCCGTCCCAGATAGCGTCTTCTCCAAACAGTAGATCGTAGACGTGAGCGCCACCGGCGAGAATGACGTCGCCACAATTGTGCACCCAGAAGTGATAGGTGACGATATCGCCGGGATAGGCGCTCTCGGGGCCAGTCTTGACCAGATCAATGCAGGTCTCCGGCGGAGGCGCGCAGGTGTAAGCGTTGCCAAAGGAGGCAATCACCTGTTGGCCTTCACTCAAGTCTCCCACAAAGTAATAGCCGCCGTTCCAGTAATGGCCTCCTGGGATGGTGGGCGACCAACACTCCGGCAGCTCTTCCCATAGCTTGTAGCGACCGGCCGCCAGGCCGCTAAAGGTCACGTCGCCATCGGGCCCGGTGACACCTTCCGCGACTAGCTGTAGGCCATCGTCGAGCTTGTAGAGCCGGAACAGCCAACCCGGGATATCGGTTTCGCCTTCATCCTGCGAGCCATTTTCGTTGGCGTCGTTGAACTTGTGGGCCGTGACACTGCCGCTATCTGGTTGGGGTGCCGTTGGATCGTTGCTAGGATTGGCGCTGGCCGAGGCATGGTTGTCGTCTAGTTCAGCCTGCCAGATAGTGAGGAGTGCAGATAGCACAACTGCCAGGGTCAGTAGCTTTTTCATCTCTACCCCCTTCGCTTTATGGAATTACCCCTATGTTTGCTTCAATCGCTATGAATTTATCTACAGCCTCAGTTTACACAATGGTAGTTGTCTGTGGGTGTACACAAGACTAGAATTTTATTAAAGCCATGATACCACAGGTGCGTTAGAAACGCACTTGAGCAACCTGTTTTTAACAGCTCCGCGCAGTGGCGGCGGGCCATTGTCCCCAGCGTGATACGCTCGCCGCCGGCCCGTTGACACCCTCCTCGCCACGTGCTAAAATACGCTTCAATCAGAGCAGAGGATAGGGCAACCGCTTTTATCCAGACCTCCGAGGTCTAAATAGCTACCAAGCTGAGCAGTTACAAAGGCGATTGCCCTAGCAGAGGATAACCTATGAACACACCCGAAAGTCACATCTACCTGGACCACTCTGCCACCACGCCCGTGGACCCACGGGTGGTCGAGGCAATGGCCCCTTATTGGAACGAAATTTTCGCCAACAACGAATCATCTCACGCCTTCGGTCAGGCTGCCGCCAGCGCGCTGGAGGGAGCGCGCCAGACTGTCGCCGACGTGCTGGGCTGCCGTCATTCCGAGATCGTCTTTACTGCTTCCGGCACCGAGGCCGACAATCTGGCGCTGCGGGGCGTGGCCTGGGAGGCCCGCCAGAACGGACGCGGCAACCACATCGTCACCACACCCATTGAGCACCACGCCGTGGGCCACACGGTGGACCAACTGCGCGACCTGTTCGGTTTCGAGGTCACGCGCGTGGGAGTGGACGAACGTGGGCGTGTGGCCCCGGACGACGTGAAGGCTGCCATCCGACCGGACACGGTGCTGGTGAGTGTGATGATGGCCAACAACGAGGTCGGCACGGTGCAGCCGATGGTCAAGATCGGGCGCATCTGCCGCGAACTGGGCGTGCTCTTCCACACCGACGCGGTGCAGGCCGCCGGACGGCTGCCGCTGGAACCGGACGATATGAACGTGGACCTGATGGCCCTTTCGGCCCACAAGTTCTACGGCCCCAAGGGGACCGGCCTGCTCTACGTGCGGCGCGATACGGCGCTCGTACCCGCCATCACTGGCGGCGAGCACGAGCGCGGGCGACGCCCCGGCACGGTCAACGTCGCCGGAGCGGTGGGGTTGGCGACCGCGCTACGGTTGGCGGAGGAAGAGCGAGTGGAAGAGGCTGCTCGCCTGCGCCGCCTGCGCGACCAACTCATCAGTGGCGTCCTGGACTCCATCCCAGATAGCCGGCTGACAGGCCACCCCAAGACCCGCCTGCCCCACCACGCCAGCTTTGTCTTCTGTGGCGTAGAGGGCGAGTCGGTGGTGCTAGATCTCGACCTGGAAGGCATCGCGGTCAGTTCCGGCGCCGCCTGCGCCGAGGGTGAAGCGGAACCATCATTCGTGCTGAAGGCAATGGGGGTTCCACGAGAGTGGGGCATCGGCAGCCTGCGCATCACTCTGGGACGCGCCAACAACGGGGCCGACGTGGCCCGCGTTCTAGAGGTTCTGCCGCCCATCGTCGAACGTCTACGGGCGCGCGGGCCAACCTGCAAAAGATGAGCGAGGCGCAGGTCGTCGTCGCCCTCAGCGGCGGCGTGGATAGCAGCGTGGCCGCCGCGCTCCTGGTCGAGCAGGGGTACCAGGTCGCCGGCGCGATGCTGCGACCGTGGGCCGAACCTGGGCCAGGTGACGCTCGCGCCAACCGCTGCTGCACGCCCGAGGCAGTGGCCCGCGCCCAGCAGATCGCCGCTCAACTCGGCATCCCTTTCTCTCTCATTGACGCCACGGCTGATTTTAAGACCCAGGTGGTGGATTACTTTGTCGCCGAGTACGGAGCCGGACACACCCCCAATCCGTGTATCCCTTGCAACCGCACCATCCGCTTTGGTTTTCTCCTGGAGCGAATACTGGCGCAAGGCGCACTGTTTATGGCTACGGGGCATTACGCCCGCGTGCGACAGGCCGAGGGCCGCTACCAGCTCCTTCGCGGGCGCGACCCCAAGAAGGATCAATCCTACTTTTTGCACACCCTGAACCAGAAGCAATTGGGGCACATCCTCTTTCCCCTGGGCGACTTGACCAAAGAGGAGGTGCGCGAGATCGCCCGCCAGCGCGCCTTACCTGTGGCGGAGCAGCCGGAGAGCCAGGACGTCTGCTTCCTGGCCGACGGTGACTATCGCCGCTTCCTGGCCCGGCGGTCTCCGCGCCTATTCCGGCCCGGCCCCATCCGCGATACCTCCGGGCGTGTGCTGGGTCAGCATCGAGGGTTGCCCGCCTACACCATCGGGCAGCGCAAGGGATTGGGGATCGCGGCGGCAGAACCATTGTACGTGCTCGCCATTGAGCCGGACGAGAACACCCTCACCGTCGGGACAGCCGAGGAACTGGGCAGGGACGAATGTGTCCTCGCAGAGATGCACTACGTCGGCGGTGAGACGCCCCCGTTACCTTTCCGCGCCACGGCCCAGATCCGCTACCGGGCGCGCCCCACCGGCGTCACGGCGACACCACTGCCGCGCAGGCAAGTCAACGTGCACTTCGACTCGCCCCAGCGCGACATCACGCCAGGCCAGTTTCTGGTGCTGTACGACGGCGAAATCGTGCTGGGGGGAGGGGTCATCATGCGCGTCAAGTCAGAATATAAGGGTGTGTTTCAAATGGGTTGAGTGTGGGTTTGCTGCCTGTCCTTAATTAAACGGTATTGAGCCTAGCCCCTCGTGGGCGGCGGGTGAGGGTCCTCCAGTTCTTGGTAGTGCCCCTCTCGAGTGTTGGTAACCGTGGAGGCAACAACTTTAACCGCCAAGGCGCAAAGAACTTGGTGCTCTTTGCGCCCTGCTCTGTGCACCCTTGCTCTGTGCACCCTTGCTCTGTGCACCTTTGCTCTGTGCACCTTTGCGGTGGATTTCTCACTAAACAGGCCCACCAACACTCACGGAGAGACTACCGGGTTCTCAAATGAGGGTAAATTGCCAATTTGCCTTACGTGTCGGCATCGGAAGGTGCGGGTGCTTCTACCGGCGGTGTCGGCGTGTGAGCCATCGTGCCAAAGCGAGTCAGCGCCACGGCACCCAACCCCAGGCAGCCCAGGACGCAGGTCAGAAACATTCCTAATACACCCAGGCAAGGCAGTACGTCCAGCCCCGCTATAACCAATGTGATGACCAGCGTTCCTGTTCCAGCAGCCCACAGCGGCGCGGCTGTGCGGGCATTGAACGATTGCATCAACCGCTCGCCTACCAGCGCGCCGACGCCAATCCAGCCGAACAGTCCGGTCACGCCCAGGGCGAGCACGAGCAGTACTGCAATTGGCGAGAAGCAGATGGTGACCAGTAAGGCGATGGCGAGCGTCACGGCGGCAAAAACTGTCAGCAACCCTATTCCAAAGCTGGCCCCCGGCGACTCGACCACGGCCTGCCCGACTAGCTTTACCTGCTGCGGCCAGATCAGGGCCACCAATCCCGCCACCGCAGAGACCACCAGTACCGAGGCCACGCCTCGTATCACCTTGAACGCCCAGGATAGCGCCCTCCCTGCTCCAGAGATCGAAAAATTAGGAGGAGAGGGAGGAACGGGGACCGGGATGCCGTGCCAGCGGTCGAAGGGAAATTCGCCCAGGGGGATGCCCTCGACTATGTTGCCATCCACCTGCGCCCCGTCCTCTCGATCGAGATCGCAATCCAAACTACACACCACATTCCCGCTCACCTGCGCGCTATCGCCCAGGTAGATGTCTCCACCGGAGACGACCAGTTCCCCTTTAATGACACCTTGCACCTCGGCGCTGCCGTTCCAGACGATGACAGAGCCTGCGACGCGGCTGCCTGGTTCCAGGGTCGCGTCGCCGTCAAAGACGACCAGGTCGCCGTCCAGCCGCTCGCCTTCCTCCAGCGTATAGTCCTCGCCCCAGACGGTAATGCCGCCGTCGCCAGGCGGGCTGCCCTCTGCCAGCGCCGGCGCAGGCGAGAAGCACAATCCCAATGCCAGTAGTGCGATCAGCCAGATAATCCATCGTTTGCCCATAATTTTCCTCCGCAGGTGGGACAATCCGCCTCGTCCTACGCTCAGTCAGAGACCTGAATCAGGTGCAATGCGCCCACCCCCGTCGTAACCTCAATACGTAATTCTACCTCCGCCTCGCCAAAGACGGTGTTGACATAAGCGTCGCCATCGCGCTCCAGACCCGACGCATTCACGTGAGAGAGTCCTCCCTCCACGTCAACCTGCACGCCCACGTCGTCAGGCAGTCGCAAGGTGAGAGCGCCGACGCCGGCCGTGACGCGCACGTCGGCCGAGCGAGACCAATCTCCGGTCATGTCCAGGGTGATGTTACCCACGCCGCCCTGCACCTTTACCATCTCCGGGCTGGCGTTGCCGATTCCGACTACTTCCAACCTCGAGGCGCCGGCGTCCAACGTGAAATCGCCCATCTCGACCCCGTTCGGCTCGCCAAATTGCACCGTGAAATCGCCCGCACCCAGGTCCAGGTCTAGCCCCGCGAGTTGCAGCCCCGTGAGGTCCAGGTCGCCCTGGCCGGCGCCGACTTTAAGGCTCACGTCGAGCGGTACCTCGGGCGAGAATTCCAACTCCCATTCATTGCGAGTGTTCCCGGTTGGAAATCCCCATTCCTCGTCGGCGCCGCCTTGCTCAATGGTCAGCACGTGGTCGGCGTAGGTCACTTCCGGCTCCCAACGCTCGACGTTGTAGCGAAAGTGACCGGAGAAGAGTTGCTCGGAAGCCCCGGCCTCAATCTCTAGATCTCCCGCGCCGAAAACGAGCTCTACGACGACCGGCTCGGCACCCTCGAGGGGGATCGCTTCCCGTTTATCCTGCATCTCTCCAACCTCAATAGTCGGCACTCCGATGTCCGGCACCTGCGGCGACGGCTCGTCGCACGCAATCTGGCTGCCCAGCAGCAACAGCGCCGCCAATACAATCGCGACATATTTCTTCATCTTACACACTCTATTCGTTTATCTAGCGCCGCACTGCACGCACGCGGCGCACTGCGCCTATCCATAGACCGTTCAAAGTCAATACCATCGCCAGACCACACAGGCTCAAAAAGGCCAGGGGTACGGCGATGGTCTCCACCAGGACCAGCAGCGCGCGCCCCACCGATCCCAGGAAAGCGAGCAATTGTACAGCGGTCGCCGGGCCGCCGCTGAGGAGGACGGGCAGGATGCCGGTCGCGCTCACGAGGCCCAAGAGGATGGGGGCCAGCGCCAGCAGCGCCAGCGAAACCGTCCCCAGCGTCAGCGCCGTGCCTCCGACGACTGCGCGGCGGGCCTGGTCCCGGCGAGCCAGGCGCGTCATCACCTGCACGCGCACGCGGAGCGGAGATTGCACCATCGGCGCGGATGCGAACAGGACATCGAGCGCTTGCAGACTCTGCCACTCGCCCCGACAGGAATCGCACGCAGCCAGGTGCTCGTCCAGGAGCGCTCTCTCCGCGCTGTCGAGGCGACCATCCAGCCGCTCAGACATCATTTGTCCAGCCTGTTTACATCGCATATTGCACAGCTCCTTCCATTTCCTTGGCCAGGGCGCGCCGGGCGCGAAAGAGCCGGGATTTGACCGCGCTGACCGTCAGATCCAGCGACTCGGCGATCTCTTCGTATGAATGGTCGTACCAATAGAGCAGCGTGATCGCTGCCCGGTCAGTGGGCGAGAGGGAGGCCAGCAATTGTTGTACCTGGTCTTCCCGCTCGCGCTGCGCCACTGTCGCCTCTGGGCCGGGCTTGCTGTTGGTAAATTGTATGGGAGCAGCAAACTCATCTTCGAACGGCAGCCAGTTGATCCGCCGCCGGCGCAGCCGATCAATGCAGTAATGAGAGGCGATGGACAGTATCCAAGAGCTGAACGAGCGCTGCGGGTCATAAGTGTGCAATTTTGTATAAACGCGCAGGAACGTCTCCTGGGCCGCCTCCTCGGCCTCATCCGAGTTGCCCAACATTCGATACGCCAGATTATAGACGGGCGTCTGGTAAGCCACGACCAGGCGACCAAATGCGACCTGGTCACCCTCCCGCGCCTGTTGAATCCACTCCTTTTCTTTTTCGTTTTCGTCGGTCACGCGCGCGCTCCCACCCGGCCCGAGTATTTCCAGGCAATCTATATACGCACCAATCTTGCCAGGGTTGCGGGTTATTTTCGCTACCAGCAAAAGAACACGGATGCGCAGGATTTGCGGATCAATCGGCCAACTCGAGCGTGATAAGAATCCGCTTAATCCTAAAAGTCCGTGTTCTTTCTGATTTCTTTCTCCGAATTATCGAAGCGATACACAGCCGATGTATGCGAGCGGTCTCCCGTGTTCAGGCCTGAACCGGCACCTCGAGCAGATATGGGCTGTCGCCAGCGAATGCCTCTCGGATGGCCGGGCCGATCTCTGCCGGCTCCACCACCCGCCGCGCCGGCACGCCAAAGCCCTGGGCCAATCTTGCATAGTCAATCTCCGGGTCGGTCAGATCCAGGTGAGGGTACCCCTCTCTTCCATGCAACCCAAAATAGTCGCGGTAGCGATCCAGGTTGTCTTTCACGATCTGGTATGCCCGGTTGTTCAGGATGACGAACACCACGGGCATCCGGTAGTGAGCGGCCGTCCACATGGCCTGGATGTTGTAGAGCGACGACCCGTCGCCAGAGATGGACAGAAGTGGACGGTCAGGATGAGCCAGGTGATAGCCCAGGGCGCCGGGCAGCCCCTGGCCGATGCCGCCACCGCGCGAGCCGTAATAGTCGCCAGGCCGCTCGAAAGGGAGTGTGTGGATGAGATCCGCGCGGCCCGTGTTCACTTCACCGACCACGACGACATCTGAGGGCAAGGCGGTTTTCAACTCGGCCGCCAGGCGAGCAGTGGTCATCGGCCGCCAGTCCCAGGTGCTCTCCAGCCTGGCTCGTCGTTGTCGCTGCTCCTGGGCTTTCAGCCGTACCTGTTCGTCGCGGCGGGCGGCGCTGGCAGCGAGAAATTCTTCCGTAGCCTGGGCCACGAGCGAGCTATGGATCTCTCGCAAGGTCGTCTTGGGATCAGCGGTCAACCCCACCGCGACGGAAAAGTTGCGCGCCAGGGATTGTGGAGCCGCGTCAATTTGGATGACTACAGCTTCTTCGGGCCAGGGGGATTGAGCGGCGTAGAAAACCTCGCGAAAGAAATGTCCCCCCACCAGCAGCACAACATCGGGCCGCCCCAGACGTTGCCGGATCTGTGCGTAGTTATCGGCGAGTTCGCCTCGGAAGTGAGAGTGGGTCATGGGGAAATTCACCGCCGACGTCAAAAGCGTGTTCCACACGGGAGCTCCCAACAACTCGGCCACAGCTACCAGTTCATCCTGAGCACCGGAACGGAACACGCCATTGCCGCAGACGATCACCGGTTCGCGTGACGCCAGCAAGAGATCGGTTGCCGTTGCCAAAGCTACAGGGTCCGGCCGAGTGAGGGCAAACGAACAGGTGGAAGAAAGTGGGGGAAAGTCGCTTTCCTCTTCCATTACGTTCACGGGTAAAGCGACAAATACCGGCCCACTAGGAGGCTCCCTGGCAATCTTGAAAGCTCGATGGAGCAGTAAGGGTAGCTCGTCAGCTCGCTCAGCCCGGACACTCCACTTGGTGAGCGGAGCAGCCATGGCGACCAAGTCGTGGCTCAACAGGGGGTCGCGCAGCCGCAGGCGCGTATCCGGCTGGCCCGCTGTCACCACGACGGGCGAGCACCCCTCCAGGGCGTTGAAGAGCATCCCCAAACCGTTGCCCAGACCAGGCGCGACGTGGAGGTTGACCAGGCCCACCTTTCCCGTGGCGAGAGCGTAGGCATCGGCCATGCCGACGGCAATTCCTTCGTGCAGGGCCAGGATGTATTCGATCTGGGGGTAATCAGGCAGACTCAGTAGATCCAAATTCTCATAATCGAGGCACGGCAGGCGCGACGATCT
>CAYMWP010000129.1:0-12996 GCA_964393895.1 uncultured Anaerolineales bacterium
TGCAAGTGGTGCAGGAGGATCCCTACCGGCTGGCCCGCGACATCTGGGGTGTGGGTTTCAAGACCGCCGACAAGATCGCCCGCGACCTGGGGTTGCCGCCCGACGCACCCTCTCGCGTGCAAGCCGGTGTGGCCTATGCCCTGAGCCAGTTGGCCGACGAGGGCCACGTCTACGCGCCGGAGGAAGAGTTGGTGGAGGAGGCCACCCGCCTGCTGACCGTCTCCTCTGACCTGGTCGGAACAGCCATCGAGGACCTGGACGCCGAGGAAAGGGTGCGCCGCGAAAAGTTGATCTACCCCTCGCTGAACGAGATGGCACATCGTTCCGCCTCACAGGTGCGTGAGGAGCAGGCCGTCTACCTGGCCCCGTTCTACTATGGCGAGATCGGCGTCACCAACCGGGTGCGGGGATTGGTCGAAAACCCCACCACCCGCCTGCTCCCCTTCCGCAGCGTGAATTGGGACGGGCTATTGGCGCAGCTCAGTCGGAACTCGGCCATCGAGCTCTCGCCCGAACAACAGCAGGCCGTGCGGGCGACACTGACCCACAAAGTGACGGTGCTCACCGGCGGGCCTGGCACCGGCAAGACCATCAGCGTGCGCACCATCATCGGGGCGCTCGAGGCAATGAACTGCCACTACGCCCTCTGCGCTCCCACCGGCCGCGCCGCTAAACGTCTCGCCGAAGCCACGGGCCGCCCGGCCAAGACAGTCCACCGGCTGCTGGAATACTCACCGCAGGATGGATTCCGCCGCAACGAGGAAAACCCTCTGCCAGCGGATTGCCTCATCGTAGATGAGGCCTCAATGCTCGACCTCCTGCTGACCAACAATCTGCTCAAGGCGGTTGACCCATCCACGCACGTCCTCTTCGTCGGCGACGTGGATCAGCTCCCGTCCGTCGGCGCGGGCGACGTCCTGAGAGACATCATCCGTTCCGGTCGCGCCTCCGTCGTGCAGTTGACCACTATCTTCCGCCAGGCTGCCGACAGCGGTATCGTAATCAACGCCCACCGCATCAACCGCGGGCAATTCCCCATCCTCAACGAGTTCGACGACTTTTACTTTTTTTCCCAACGAGACCCCCAGCAAGCTGCCGATTTGCTGGTGGACATCGTGAAGCGACGGATTCCGCGCAAGTTTGGCCTGGATCCGGTGGACGAGTTACAAGTGCTGGCGCCGATGTACCGCGGCGCGTGCGGGGTCGCCAACCTCAACGCCCGCCTGCAACAAGCCCTCAATCCACCCGCGTCCAACCGCCCGGAGCAACGCCTGGGCGGGCGGATTTTTCGCGTGGGCGACAAAGTGATGCAGGTGCGCAACAACTACCTGCGCGACGTCTATAACGGGGACATTGGTCGCGTGACAAGGATAGACGCGCTGGAGCAAACACTGACGGTGACGATAGACGGCCAGCCGATAGTCTACGACTGGGGAGAAGCGGACGAATTGATGCACGCCTTTGCGGTATCGGTGCACAAATCACAAGGCTCCGAGTACCCCGCCGTCGTGATGCCGATGTTGACCCAACACTATCTGATGCTGCAACGGAACCTCCTCTACACCGGGATCACGCGGGCCAAGCAGCTGGTTGTGCTGGTGGGGACGCGGCGCGCCATTGGCATCGCCGTGCGCAACGACAAGGTGCGGGAACGGCACAGCGGGCTGAGCGTGCGATTGAGCCAGAAATAGCAAAAGCGGGGGCTGGGTGGCCCCCGCTGTATCTGCTCAATAATTCGGGAAAGAAACCAGGTTTTTGTCGCTTCGGGCGAAGCAGAAGCGCCTTCGCTTACAGAAAAACCTGGTTTCTCATTTACTCTCTTGCACCGGTCTGAAAGATCTTGCCCGGCCTGGCACCGCCTATCTACTGCGATGCGGTGGGCGAGAAATCTAGACCGCGCCCTTGGCCAACTCGGCCAACTGGGCGAACGTCTCCGCATCCTGCACGGCGATGTCCGCCAGGACCTTGCGGTCCAATTCCACTCCGGCCTGCTTTAATCCGTGAATAAAGCGACTGTACGAAAGCTCATTCAGCCGCGCCGCTGCGTTGATGCGCGTGACCCACAACCGTCGCAGTTCGCGCCGTCTGTTCCGCCGGTCGCGGTAGGCGTACCAATGCGCCTTCATCCAGGCCTCGTTGGCCCGACGGAATAACCTACGGCGCGTCCCCCAGTACCCCTTGGTCTGGCGCAGAATCTTTTTATGCCGATACCGTGTCCTGACTCCTCCCTTAACTCTCACAGCACTATTTCCCCTTTTCTCCCAGATATGGCGCCAGACGGTTCACGCGCTCTTGCACCCCTTTCGACTCGACGGAGAGCATCTCGTCGTAGAGACGTTTGGCCCGTTTGTCCTTCTTGCGCCGCAGGTGGGACTTGCCCTGCTTGGTACGCATCAGCTTGCCCTTCCCACCTTTCGTCCGGCGGAACCGCTTGGACGTTGATTTATGGGTCTTGATCTTTGGCATTCTTCTACCTCATTTGTTCTTCGCAGGCGCTAAAACCATCAACATTGTGCGCCCTTCCCGGTTTGGCTTCTGTTCGATCACCGATACGTCAGCCAGTTCCTCGGCGATCCCTTCCAGTTGCTCGACGGCTATCTCTGGGTAGGTGATCTCACGCCCCCGAAAACGGATGCGCACTTTCACTTTCATTCCATCTTCCAGCCAACCTCGAGCGTCACGGACCTTGAAGGACCTGTGATGATCGGTCGTTTTGGGACGCAGGCGAATCTCTTTGACCTCGATCTGCTTCTGCGCCTTGCGCGCCTCTCGTTCCTGTTTTGCCTGCCTGTACAGGAACTTGCCATAATCCATCACTCGGACGACGGGAGGGTCCGCGTTCGGCGACACCTCTACCAAATCCAACCCCGCATCGTTAGAAATCTTTAGTGCCTCAGATAATGAAACAACACCCACGTGCTCATCATCTGCGCCAATGAGCCTGACTTGGGGAACTCGGATTTGATGATTGATACGATACTTGGCTCGCTTGTCCACGCTATACTTTCTTTTTCTCTTGATTTCGGCCTACCTCCCTACTGGGTGAGACAACGGGTGCACACGGTGGGATGATAACACAATTACAAAAAGGTGTCAAATCATCTCGGCCCATTCTCTGTCAGAGCAGTCGTTTCTCCGTCACCACTTCCTGCGCCAACGCCAGAAACTCGTCCACAGACATAGCTCCCGGAACGTCTCCGTCACGCTGACGCAGATTTACCTGATCGGCCTCCATCTCTCGATCACCGATGACGAGCATGTAGGGGATTTTCTCCATCTGAGCATCGCGGATCTTGGCCTGCATACGCTCGCCCGAGTCGTCTACCTCCACCCGCAGTCCGGCCGCTCTTAACCGGTCGGCTACAGCGTAAGCGTACTCCACGTGGCGGTCGGCGATGGGGATGAGCGCGACCTGCGTCGGGCTGAGCCAGACGGGGAAAGCGCCGCCATAGTGCTCTACCAGTACACCAAAGAACCGCTCCAGGCTGCCTAACAGCGCCCGGTGAACCATGTAAGGCCGGTGTTCGTTCCCGTCCTCGCCTACGTACGTCATGTCGAACCGCTTGGGCAAGTTAAAATCGAACTGGATCGTCGTCAACTGCCAGGTGCGGCCCAGCGCATCCTTGACATAGATATCAATCTTGGGGCCGTAGAACACCGCCTCGCCCTCCATGCGCTCGTAGGGCAAGGCACGCGCCTCCAGGGCCTCGACCAGCGATGTCTCGGCCTGTTCCCACATCACATCATCACCGGCATACTTTTCCGGCGTCTTGGGATCGCGCACGCTCAGAGCGAACTTGAATTCTTCAAAGCCAAAGCCGCGCAGCAAGTTCAGGCTAAAATCCAACACGCGCAAGATTTCGTCCTCGACCTGTTCCGGCGTACAAAAGATGTGAGCGTCGTCTTGCGTAAAGCCGCGCACGCGCAGTAGGCCATGCAGTGTGCCACTGCGCTCGTAGCGATAGACCGTACCCAGTTCGGCCCAGCGCAGGGGCAGATCGCGGTATGAGCGCATCCGCGATTTGTAGATCAGGATGTGGAACGGACAGTTCATTGGCTTGATGTAGTACTCCTGCCCTTCGATGTCCATCGGCGCGTACATGCCATCTTTGTAAAAGTCGAGATGCCCCGATGTTTCCCACAGTTGCGCGCGCCCAATGTGCGGCGTGAATACGACGTCGTACCCTCCCTCGTAGTGGAGCTTGCGCCAGTAATCCTCGATCAGCACGCGCATCTGCCCGCCCTTGGGGTGCCAGTAAGCCAGGCCCGCCCCACCCTCTTGGTGAAAGCTAAGCAGGTCCAGATCCTTGACCAATCGGCGGTGATCCCGTTTCTCGACCTCTTCCAGCCACTGGAGATGTTTCTTCAACTGTTTCCTGGTTTTCCAGGCTGTGCCGTAGATGCGCTGCAGCATGGGGCGGCGCTCGTCGCCGCGCCAGTAGGCGCCAGCCACGTTGAGTAGTTTGAAGGCATTGGGTTTGATTTCGCCCGTATTGTCCACGTGCGGTCCCCGGCACAGGTCAGTGAACGAGCCGCTCTGGTAGATCGAGAGATTGGATGCTTCATCCAGCGGCTCGCCTGCGGGCCGCTCTTGGCGGGCCGCCTCATCCGTCCCAGCCGAGAGAATGTCGTCAATCAATTCCAGCTTGTAGGGCTGATCGGCAAAGATGCGGCGGGCCTCCTCCTCGTCAAGTTCCCGGTAGACGAAATCGTGCCCCTCGGAAACGATTTCTCGCATACGACTCTCGATCTCCTCCAGATCCTCCGGCGTGAGGGCCCTGGGCAGGTCAAAGTCATAGTAAAAGCCATTCTCGATGGGCGGGCCAATGGCAATTTTGCCCTCGGGAAACTTTTCCAGGACCGCCTGAGCCATCACGTGCGAGGCCGAGTGACGCAGACGGTGCAAGTAATCATCTTTATGGTTATGTTTCTCGGACATTGTTTTCCTCCTCAAAAATGGTGATCGTACCAACAGTGCACCAGAACGTGTTGCTAGTGCCAGTTTCATCATCGGCCATCTCGATCACCTCCCTACACATACACAAACCCCCACGCCCTGGGGCGCGGGGGTCATCCCACGTGGTTCCACCCAAGTTCCACAACGAATTGAGAAATCAACGCATCGCTGTGGCTCTCTCGTGGCTGTAACGGGCCATCCCGGAGACCCCTACTCTCGCACTATTGCGATTTGAGGGTCCCACTCCCGGGGGGTTTTCCCATCCGTCCGGTCGGGAAAGCTCGCAGCCTGTGGCCTCCCCTCTCTTGGACCTTCGCTGGACGGTACTCGTCCCGGTCAACACTTTGTTATCCTAAATTGTGTCGCAATTATAGCCTACTTGCGTTTATTGTCAACTGCACCGGCGCCTGGTGATTGCATTTCATCACCAGGCGCAGAGAGCGCCGAGTTAGGGCCATTTCCTATCATCCCCCTGCGCCCTCCGCGTCCCTGCGGTGAGATGCGGGCAACCTGCCGTAACCCGCCAAACACAGACCGCAAGAACGACCAGGGTCACGATGACCCGGTCGCTTTTTTGTCTTCTGCGAAGAGATGTGCTACAATCGTAAAGACGCAAAGCCAAAACCGCGAGCGAAGCATGGCGGGCTTCCGATGCAATCTCCGAAACGAAGGACGGTTAGATTGCGGTAAAAGCCAACGAGGAGGTACTGCTGTGAAAACACTACTCTTGAAGAATGCCGACCTGCTGGTGACGATGAACGACGAGCAACAGCGTATCCCTGGCGGCGGCCTGTTCGTGCGAGGTAACATGATCGAGCAGGTCGGGCCAACTGCCGAGCTGCCCGCCGCAGCCAACCAAGTCATTGACGCCAGCGGGATGATCCTCCTGCCAGGGCTGGTCAACACCCACCATCACCTCTACCAAACGCTGACGCGGGCCGTGCCCGCCGCACAAGACGCCACGTTGTTCAATTGGCTCAAGACCCTCTACCCCATCTGGGCCAGGATGGCCCCAGAGGCGATCTACACCAGCGCGCTGGTCGGGCTGGCCGAACTGATGCTCTCAGGCTGCACCACCGCATCCGACCACCTCTACATCTATCCCCCTGAGAGTGGCTACCGCATTGACGACGAGATCCACGCCGCGCAAGAGATCGGCATCCGCTTCCAGCCCTGCCGGGGCTCAATGAGCTTGGGGGAGAGCGCTGGCGGCCTGCCGCCCGATAGCGTCGTCGAGGATGAGGATTTCATTCTGGAGGACACCCAGCGGGCCATCGAGACCTACCACGACCCGGCTCCCGGCGCTATGCTGCGCATCGTCGTCGCGCCCTGCTCTCCCTTCTCCGTCACACCTGACCTGATGCGCAAAGCAGCGGCGCTGGCCCGCTCCTATGGCGTGCAGTTGCACACTCACCTGGCAGAGACCCTGGATGAGGAAAAGTTCTGCCTGAGTAAATTCGGTCACCGCCCGGTGGGGTACGCCGAGGAACTGGGCTGGGTGGGGGACGACGTCTGGCACGCCCACTGCGTTCACCTGAACGAGCAAGAGATCGCGCTGTTTGCTCAGACAGGCACGGGCGTCTGCCACTGCCCCAGCTCCAACATGCGGCTAGCAAGCGGCATCGCGCCTGTGCGCGCCTACCTGGATGCAGGCGTGCGGGTGGGAATCGGGGTTGATGGCTCCGCCAGTAACGACTCCTCTCACATGCTGGCCGAGGCGCGGATGGCAATGCTCTTGCAGCGCGTCTCCGGCGACCCGGCCGGATTGAGCGCAAAAGAGGCGCTGTGGATAGCGACGCGCGGCGGCGCCCAAGTGCTGGGCCGCGACGACATCGGCCAACTGGCCCCCGGCAAGGCCGCCGACTTTATCGGCCTCCGCCTCGACCGGCTGGACTATGCCGGCGCGCTCCACGACCCGCTGGCAGCAACGCTTTTTTGCTCGCCCCAGCGGGTGGATCTATCCGTCATCAATGGCCGCGTCGCTGTCGAGGATGGTCGCCTTCTGACGGTGGACCTGGGGCCGGTGGTCGAGCGGCACAACAGAATCGCGCGGGAGCTGCTGATATGAGCCAGTATTCCACTACTCTACTCATCCAAAACGGCGTCCTGGTCACTCCTGAAGGGGTGCTCGAAGCCGATCTACTGGTGCAGGATGAACGCATCAAGGCCATCGGTCACGGGCTGCCGGTGGCCCACGATACGCGCGTCATTGACTCCAGAGGCTGCTACGTCCTCCCTGGCGTCATAGATGCTCACACTCACATCGCGCTCGACACCGGCATCTACCGTACCCCAGACGATTGGTTCGCCGGCTCCCGGGCCGCGGCCTGCGGGGGCGTCACCACCGTGGTGGACTTTGCCACCCAATTCTCCGGCCAGACGCTGCGCCAGGCGGTCGAGGCGCGATTGGAGAAAGCTCGAGACGCAGTGATTGACTATGGCTTCCACGTGATGGTCACAGACCTGCCGCCAGGCCGTGAGGGCGAGCTGGCCGAGTTGGTGGAACTGGGCACGCCCAGCGTCAAGCTCTACACCACCTACCGGCCCAACTATTACGCCGACGACGCCACCATTCTGCGCTTGATGGAGACCTGCGCCGACCTGGGGCTTTTGCCGCTCGTCCACTGCGAGAACGATGCCCTGGTGACAGCACAGACCAAAGCGCTGGTCGCCGCCGGGGAGACCGGCTGGCGCAATCACGGCCGCTCCCGGCCTGCCCTGGCGGAGCAGGAGGCCGTCCAGCGAGTCCTCTTCCTAGCTGAGGCGGCCGGCTGCCCGGTGCACATCTGCCATTGCTCCACCGCTCGCTCCGTCGCGCTGGTGGCCGAGGCGCGGGACGGGGGGCAGATCGCCACCTGCGAGACCTGTCCCCAGTACCTCCTGCTGGACGCCACCGCCTACCAGGGGCCGGAGCCGTGGCACTACATCCTCCAGCCGCCTCTGCGCGCCCCTGAGGAGACAGACAAGCTGTGGGCTACGGTCGAGGCCGGGATGGTGGACTTGATCATCACCGATCACTGCGACTATACGAAAGAACAAAAAACTGCCCAGGACGACTTTACCCAGACGCCCGGCGGCCTGCCGGGGCTTGAAACCCTGCTGCCCCTGATGTACACTCACGGCGTGGCCAAGGGCGAGCTGACGCTTCCTCAACTGGTCAGGTTACTCTCCGCCAACCCGGCCCGGCTGTGGGGACTGTGGCCGCGCAAGGGCGCGCTCCGGCCCGGCGCAGAGGCCGACATCGTCGTCTACGATCCAGCGCCGGAAAGCGCGATCAACGGCGAAAACCTCCATCACCTGGCCGGTTACACCCCCTACGAGGGCATGCGAGTACAGGGACGGGTCGAGGCGACCATCTCGCGCGGGCAGATCATCTACCTTGACGGACAGTTCACAGGGCAGGAAGGACAGGGACAGTTTGTAAAGAGAGCAGGGAATAGATAAGCACCGAGATACGCAAATGGAACACGCAGACCTCTTCTACCGCTTTGGCGCAGCACCGGCTATCGGCTTTTTGAAAAGCTGCCGGTCTAGTGAACGAGGCAATCCGCGAGACACGAGAGAATTAATGCGCGCTGTGGTGGATACCAACCTGCCTGGGGCAAGTCGGAGACATCCCCGTTATCTCCGCTCGCCAGTTTACGGAACTGCTAACCAACCACCGGAGGTATCGCAATGAACCTATCCCACTTTCTCCCCATCGCCCGCGGAGACGAACCCGCCAGTCTGGCGCTCCGCAACGGGCGCGTGATCAACGTTTTCACCGGCGAGATCATCGAGACCGACGTCGCCATCGCCGGAGAGCGCATCGTCGGCGTGGGGCCGGATTACGAGGCCCAGGAAGAAATAGACCTGGGCGGCCGCTACGTCTGCCCCGGCCTGATTGACGCTCACGTACACGTCGAGTCCTCGATGGTGACACCGCCCCAATTCGCCCGCGCCGTCGTGGTGCGCGGCACCACCAGCGCCGTCACCGACCCCCACGAGATCGCCAACGTAGCCGGGGCCGCTGGCATCCGCTATATGCTGGCCGCCTCCAAAGGGCTGCCGCTGACCGTCTATATCAACCTGCCCTCCTGCGTCCCGGCCACGCCGTTGGGCAGCGCCGGAGCAGAGTTGACGGCCGCCGACCTGATCGGTTTAGCCGATCTGGAGCGCGTCATCGGGCTGGCCGAGTTTATGAACGTGCCGGGGGCGGTGCTGGGGCTGCCGGGCGCGTTGGAAAAGCTGGTCGCTTTTCAGGGCCACGTCATTGACGGACACGCTCCAGCAGTGAGTGGCAAGTGGCTCCAGGCCTACGCCGGTGCCGGCCCAGGCTCGGATCACGAGTGTATGACCGCCGACGAGATGCTGGAAAAGCTGCGCCTGGGGATGTACGTCTTTATCCGCGAGTCCACCGCCGCCAAAAACCTGCGCGCGCTCCTGCCGGCCGTCACTCCGCAGAACAGCCGCCGCTGCGCTTTTTGCACCGACGACCGCCATCCGGCCGATCTGTTGGACGAGGGGCACCTGGACTATCTCATTCGCCTGGCGGTGGCCGAGGGGCTGGACCCCATCACCGCCATCCAGATGGCAACCCTCAATCCGGCCGAGTGGTTTCGCCTGCACGACCGGGGCGCGATTGCGCCGGGCCGGCGGGCCGACCTGGTCGTCTTTTCCAACCTGAAGGACTTCTGCGCCGAGATGGTCTTTGCCGGCGGGGCGCTGGTCGCTCAGGATGGCGCGCCGGCCGGCGAGTGGCCCACACCAGCCGTGGATGACGCGAACGTGCGCAACACCGTCCACGTGGCTTGGGAGCAACTCGACCTCGCCATCCCGGCCCGCGGCGAGCGCGTGCGCGTCATCGGCGTCGTGCCGGACCAGGTCGTCACCGAGCACCTGATCGAGAGGGTAAAGGTAGTGGCAGGAACGGCGGTGACCGACCCGGAGCGCGACTTGCTCAAGATGGCGGTGATCGAGCGCCACCGGGAAAGCGGCAACGTGGGACTGGGATTCGTGCGCGGACTGGGCCTAAAGCGCGGCGCCATCGCCGGCAGCGTGGGTCACGACGCCCACAACCTCACCATCGCCGGCTGCGACGACGTCTCGATGATGATGGCCGCCCACGCCGTCGGCAACCTGGGCGGTGGACTGGTCGCCGCCGCCGGAGAGGAGGTACTGGCCTCCGTGCCGCTGCCCATTGGAGGGTTGATGTCCGATCGGCCGGTGGAGACTGTCCGGCGGCAAATGGACGAACTGACGAAAGCCGCCAGGGAACTTGGCTCCTCGCTGCACGACCCGTTCATGGCCCTGGGGTTCCTGGCGCTGGAGGTCATCCCGGCGCTCAAGCTGACCGACCAGGGGTTGGTGGACGTGGAAAAATTCGATTTCGTACCACTTTTCCCGGACTGATAGCCTCCATAGACCATAGCGCAACCGTAGGGCGGGTTTCTCACCCGCCCACATTTTGCCCTACTCCCCGAAATATGTTACAATACTTTTTTGCCAGTAACTGCCTAACAAAGCTGCGCCTCAAACCGAGAGTAAAATGGGACACGGATCAACACGGGCTGCGTACACGGATTTTGTCGCCTCGCTTACACTCCGTGTTTTCCGTGTGCATCCGTGTCCGACTAAGCAGTTACCTTTACCGAACATCTACCACTGGGGAGGGGAGCATTGGCGCAAGACGAGATCGTCGTGCGCGGCGCGCGCGAGCACAACCTGAAAAACATCACCGTCGGAATTCCGCGCAACAAGATGGTGGTCGTAACCGGCATCTCGGGGTCGGGCAAGTCGTCGCTCGCCTTTGATACCATCTACGCCGAGGGGCAGCGCCGCTACGTCGAGAGCCTCTCAGCCTACGCCCGCCAGTTTCTCGGTCAGATGGAAAAGCCGGACGTGGACCAGATCGAGGGGCTTTCCCCCGCCATCTCGATTGACCAACGGGGCGCCTCCCACAACCCTCGCTCGACCGTCGGCACCGTCACCGAGGTCTATGATTACCTACGATTGCTCTATGCCCGCATCGGTGTGGTCCACTGCCCGCGCTGCGGTCGCGAGGTCGCCAAGCAATCGGCCCAACAGATCGTGGACGCAGTGATGAGCATGTCGCCCGCCACCCGCTTCCAGGTACTGGCTCCACTGGTCGGGGAACGCAAAGGTCACCACCAGGCCATCTTTGAGGACGTGCGCCAGGCGGGATTCGTGCGCGTGCGGGTGGACGGCGTGGTGCGCGACGTGGATGAAGAGATCGAACTCGACCGCTACAAGATGCACACGATCGAGGCAGTGGTGGATCGGCTCATCATCCCGGAGAAGCCGGAGGGAGAGATGAACGGCTTCCGCTCACGCCTGACCGACTCGATAGAAACCGCGCTCCAAATGGGCGACGGCGTCGTGCTCATCAACGATCTATCTAGCGATCCACCTCAGGACGTACTCTACTCGGAACATCTGGCCTGCCCCGTCTGTGGTATCAGCCTGCCAGAGATCGAGCCGCGCACCTTCTCTTTCAACCGACCCCAGGGCGCCTGCCCAGAGTGCCAGGGGCTAGGCATGCGGCTGGAGCTCGACCCCGAGTTGATCGTGCCCAACCATGACGAGAGCATCGCAGGGGGCGCCATCAGCGCCTGGAACATCCAGGACAAGGAGGGCTACTACTGGCAACTGCTCAAGGCCGCCTGCGAACATTTCGACATTCCTACCAATGTTCCCTGGCGCAAGTTGAACCAAGCCCAACGACGCATCATCCTGTACGGCAGCGGCGACGAGCGCGTGCGCGTCCGCTACGTCGGCCAGGACGGACGCCACAACTCGTATCTGGCCCGCTTCGAGGGCATCATCGCCAACCTGCAACGCCGTTACCAGGAAACGAACTCTGATTACGTCCGAGGCAAGATCGAAGAGTTCATGACTCGCCGCCCCTGCCCGACTTGCAACGGCGCGCGCCTGCGCCCGGAGGCGCTGGCAGTTCTGGTGGCCGGCAAACCGATCAACGAGCTCACCGCCTGGCCGGTGAGCCGGCTGCTGGCGTGGCTCGACGAGTTGTCGGGATATAGACTCCAGGGAGCCCAAGTTTCTTCCGCTTCGGGTGAAGCAAAAGCACCCCCGCTCACCGAAAAACCTGGTCTCTTGTCCGATAATGAATGGCTCATCGCCCGGCGCATCCTCAAAGAGGCCCACGACCGATTGGGTTTCATGGTCAACGTGGGGTTGGACTATTTGACGCTGGACCGCACCGCCGCGACGCTGGCCGGCGGTGAGGCGCAGCGTATCCGGCTGGCGACGCAGATCGGCTCGCGCTTGATGGGCGTGCTCTACGTCCTCGACGAACCCAGCATCGGCCTGCACCAGCGCGACAACGCCCGCCTCATCCGCACGTTACAGGAAATGCGCGACCTGGGCAACACGCTCATCGTGGTCGAGCACGACGAGGCGACCATCCAGGCCGCCGACTGGATCGTGGACCTGGGGCCGGGGGCCGGCGAGCACGGCGGAGAGGTGGTCGTCGCCGGTGCGCTCGACGATGTGCTCGGTTGCCCGGAGAGCCTGACCGGGGCGTACCTCTCTGGCCGTAAGAAAATCCCCGTACCCGCCCAGCGGCGCGAGGGAAACGGCGGCAGTCTGATCATCCGGGGGGCACGCGAGCATAACTTGAAGAACATTGACGCGCGCATCCCCCTGGGCAAGCTGGTCTGCATCACGGGTGTCTCTGGATCGGGCAAGTCTACACTGCTGATCGAGGTACTGTACCGGCGGTTGGCGCAAATACTGCACGGCTCTCGCGAGCCGGCCGGCGAGCACGACGATGTCGAGGGAAGCGAGCAGGTTGACAAGATCATCAACATTGACCAATCACCCATCGGGCGCACGCCGCGCTCAAATCCGGCCACCTACACCAATCTCTTTACCCCCATCCGCGAACTGTTCGCCGAGTTGCCCGAGTCCAAGATTCGCGGTTACAAGCCCGGCCGCTTCTCCTTCAACGTCAAGGGAGGGCGCTGCGAGGCCTGCCAGGGGCACGGGACGCTGCGCATCGAGATGCAATTCCTGCCCGA
>CAYMWP010000130.1:0-12802 GCA_964393895.1 uncultured Anaerolineales bacterium
TGATGATCCTGATCTGCCTGGCGACCTTTGCCGTGCTGCGCGTGACCGCCGGGCGGAAGCGAGGCGCGGCGTGAGCAATCGCGGCAGCTTGCAGGTCACAGACCTGTGGATCGACCTGGGCGAGTTTCACCTGCGCCAGATCGGTCTCGATATCGCCCCTGGCGAATACTTTGTCGTTCTCGGCCCGACGGGCGCGGGGAAAACGGTGCTACTGGAAACCATCGCCGGCCTGTACCGGCCCAAAAGGGGCCGCATCCTCGCGGATGGCGAGGAGATCACGGCCGCGCCGCCGGAGCGGCGCGGCATTGGGTTCGTCTACCAGGACTATGTGCTATTCCCGCACCTGAGCGTGGAGGAGAACGTCGCGTTTGGCCTCCACATGCAGCGGCAGGAGAGCGAGGTCATCAGAAAGCGCGTGGCGGAAATCAGCGCTCTGCTGGGGATCGCTCACCTGCTCCACCGCCGGCCCGACACGCTGAGCGGAGGCGAGAAGCAGCGAGCGGCGCTGGCCCGGGCGCTGGCCGTCGAGCCGCGGCTCCTGCTCCTGGACGAGCCGCTGAGCGCGCTCGACCCGGAGACGCGCGAGGGGCTACAGCGAGAGCTGGCCCGCCTCCACCGGGAGCTGGGCGCCTCCACGCTCCACGTCACCCACGATTTCGAGGAAGCCATCGCGCTGGGAGATCGCATCGCCGTCCTGAACGAGGGGCAGGTCGTGCAGGTCGGCTCGCCGGAGGAGATCTTTCGAAAGCCCGCCTCCGAGTTCGTGGCTCGCTTCGTGGGTACGCGGAACATCTTTCAGGGAAAAGTCCTTTCTGGCGAGGATGGTCACCAGGCACTCAGTCTCGACGGGATAAGAATAGCCGTGGTGACCGACCTGACAGGGCGGGCGCACGGTTCGATCAGGCCGGAGGACATTATCATCTCCCGGGAACCGCTTCGCTCCAGCGCGCGCAACTCTTTCCGCGGTCGCATCGTGGACATTGCCGCTAGGGGCACGCTCACCTATGTCACCGCGCGCGTCCCTCCCAATTTCACCTGTGCCATCACCCGTCGCTCCCTGGAGGAGATGGAGCTGAGGGAGGGGCTGGAAATCTACATCGCTTTCAAAGCCTCGGCTGTACACATATTTTAAAAGACCCCTGGGGTTTCTGAAACCCCAGGGGTCTCCTGGAATTTGACCATGACTCACTTTGATACCTGTCATCGCCCCATCAGCTACCTGCGCATTTCTGTGACCGACCGCTGCAACTTGCGCTGCATCTACTGCATGCCGCCGGAGGGGGTGGAATGGCGACCGCACGAGCAAGTCTTGCGCTACGAAGAGATCGAGCTGGTGGTGCAGGCGGCGGCCGAGCTGGGCATCAGCAAGGTGCGCCTTACCGGCGGCGAGCCGTTGGTCAGGTTGGGGATCGCGGAACTGGTGCGCATGCTGGCCCGCATCCCCGGCATTGACGACCTGGCGATGACGACCAACGGCATCCTCCTCTCGCGCCACGCCGCCGAACTGGCCGAGGTGGGCCTTCAGCGGGTCAACGTCAGCCTGGACACTCTCCAACCGGCCCGCTTCCACAACATCACGCGCCTGGGTCGCCTGGAAGACGTACTGGACGGGATAGAGGCGGCGCGGAAGGCGGGGCTGGAACCGATCAAGATCAACACCGTCGTCATCCGCGGGATGAACGACGACGAGGTGGTTGATTTCGCCCGGAAGACGATGGAAGTAGAGTGGAATGTCCGCTTTATCGAGATGATGCCGGTGGGCAATGGCGTCGCCGCTGATTGGCGAGAGCGTGTGGTGACGGCGGTAGAGATTCGGGAAAAGATCGAGACCGTGTTGGGAGCGTTGGAGCCGGCCAGCGTCAGCGCCGGCAATGGGCCGGCCCGCTACTACCGCTTGCCAGGGGCAAGTGGCACGCTCGGATTTATCACGCCCATCAGCGAGCATTTTTGCTCTCGCTGCAACCGGCTGCGCCTCACCGCCGACGGTCAACTGCGGCCCTGTCTTCTCTCGGACCGGGAGATTGACCTGCGCGCGCCCCTGCGCCAGGGAGCGGGCGTGGAGAGGATAAAAGCACTGCTTCTGCAGGGAATCGAGAGCAAACCGGCCCACCATCGCCTGGACGAGTGGGAGAGGCCGGAAAATCGCGTGATGTCAGAGATTGGAGGATAGCGTATGGAGTTGACGCACCTGGACGAAGAAGGCCGCGCCCGGATGGTGGACGTGGGCGGGAAGGCGGACACGGAGCGGGTAGCGATTGCCAAAGGCGAGGTGAGCATGCGCCCAGAGACGCTGCGCCTCATCGCCGAGGGCGGTGCGCCCAAGGGGGACGCGCTGGCGACAGCGCAGGTGGCGGGCATCATGGCCGCCAAGCGCACGCCCGACCTGATCCCCCTCTGCCACCCGCTGCTCATCACTCAGGTGGAGGTGGAGTTTGAGATTGACGAGGCGGAATATCGCGTTATAATCACAGCCACCGCGCGCTGCCGGGGCCAAACGGGTGTGGAGATGGAGGCGCTCACCGCGGTCAGCGTCGCCGCCTTGACGATTTATGACATGGCGAAAGCGGTGGAAAAGACCATGCGCATCGGCAACATCCGGCTGGTGCGCAAGAGCGGGGGCAAGAGTGGGGACTGGAGATTGGAGAATGGAGATTAGCGTTCGAGTGAGATTTTTCGCCGCGCCGAGGGAGGTGCTGGGCACAGGAGAGATTGAGCTGGAGGTCCCGCCGGGGACAACGGTGGGCAAGTTGATTGAGCTGTTAACGGAGGAATATCCCGTTCTGCGCGCTTATGCCCGTTTCCTCAGCGTCGCCGTGAACCGCGCCTACGTCGGTATGCAGACCGAGCTGCACGACGGGGATGAGGTGGCCTGCTTGCCGCCAGTGGGGGGAGGGTAGAGATTGGAGACTGGAGATCAGACCATGGGCATTTTCAAAATCACGACCGAGGACATATCTGCCGACGCGCTCGTCTCCGCACTAGGTGATCCGGCCATTGGGGCGGTGGTCACTTTCGTCGGCGTGGTGCGCGGCGAGACGGACGGGCGAGAAACACAGTACCTGGAGTACGAGGCCTACCCGGAGATGGCCGAGGAGCAACTCCGCCGGATCGGCGCCGAGATCCGCGAGCGCTGGCCGACGATTCGAGAAGTCGCCATCGTCCACCGCGTGGGGCGGCTGGAGGTGGGGGAAGTTGCTGTGGTCATCGCCCTCTCGGCCGCTCACCGGTCTGAGACGTTTGACGCTCTCCGTTACGCGATTGACCGGCTGAAGGAGATCGTGCCCCTATGGAAGAAAGAGGTGTGGGCGGATGGGGCGGAGTGGAGGAGTGAGCATAGGAGCGGGGGAGCAGAGGGGCAAAGGAGATGAGTGAACCTATGTTGAGTGTCGAACAGGCCCTGGAGCTGGTACTGCGCGAGTTCCACCCTCTGGAGCCGGAAGAAGTGCCCATTCTGGAGGCGCTGGACCGCGTCCTGGCGGAGGACATCACCGCCGGCGTGGACATCCCGCCGCACGCCAACTCATCAATGGACGGCTACGCGGTACGGGCGGAAGACACCGCCGGCGCCAGCCTTGAGACCCCCGCTCGCCTGCTCGTCATCGGCGGCGTGCCGGCCGGCTACGTTTCCGAGAAAGAAGTGTCCCCGGGCACGACCATCTGCATCACGACCGGCGCGCCCATCCCGCCCGGCGCCGATGCTATAGTCAAAGTCGAGGATACGGAAGCCAAGGGAGAATGGGTGAACGTCTTGGCCGAGGTCGAGCCGGGCCACTACGTCCGCCCCGCCGGAGAGGACGTGCGCCGGGGGGAGCTGGTGCTACGACGGGGCACGCTCATCCGCCCGCCAGAGATCGGCATGCTGGCCGCGCTGGGGCAAAAGCGTGTGCCGGTGACGCGCCGGCCCCGGGTAGCGATCCTGGCCACCGGCGACGAGGTGGTGGAAATTGACGCCCCCCCCGCGCCGGGCAAGATCCGCAATGCCAACAGCTACTCCAACGCGGCCCAGGTCATCAAGTATGGCGGTGAACCTGTCCTGCTGGGTATCGCGCGCGACCGAGTGGGAGAACTGACGGAGAAAATCCGGGCCGGGCTGGCGCAAGGCGTGGACCTGCTCCTCACCTCCGGTGGCGTCTCAATGGGCGATTTCGACCTGGTGAAAAAGGTGCTGGCCGCCGAGGGAGAGATAAACTTTTGGCGAGTGCGCATGAAACCGGGCAAGCCGCTGGCCTTTGGACGCATCGGCGACGTGCCCGTTCTGGGCCTGCCCGGCAACCCGGTCTCGGCGATGGTCTCTTTCGAGATATTCGTCCGCCCGGTCATCCTCAAGATGCTGGGGGTGACAGAGCGGGAACGGCCCACCATCGAGGCCACGCTGATGGACGAGGTGAAACACAAGGACGAACGCCGCCACTACCTGCGCGTCCGCGCCGAGGAGCGCGCGGGCGAGTACCGTGCGCACCTCACCGGCGGGCAGGGATCGGGCATCCTCAGCTCGATGGTCAAGGCGAACGGGCTGGCGATCATCCCCGAAGACTGGACTCACGCGCCGGCCGGCGCGCGGGTACAGGTGCTACTGCTGGATTGAGACCGATGGATACTCCCAACAGTGCCGCTCCCGGGCGTGGCTATCTTATCGCCCTTACCTCCACGTTCCTGTGGGCCACGACGACCATCTTTATCGGCTACCTGACCAGGCAACTCCACACGCCGCCGCTGGTGCTGGCCTTCTGGCGCAACTTTTTTGTGGTGGCGGCCCTCTGGATGGCGCTCACTATGATAGCCCGACCCCAGCTACGTATGAAACAGCAGCACGTGTTGCTTTGCGCCACTCACGGCCTCACGCTGGCTGCCCTGAACGCGCTGTGGATGACTTCGGTCGCGCTCAACGGAGCAGCGGTGGCTGCGGTGTTGATCCACAGCTCGCCGGCCTTTACCGCCCTGGCCGGGTGGCGCTGGTGGGGCGAACGATTGGGCGCGCTCAAGATCGGCGCAGTGCTGCTGAGCATTGCCGGTTGTGCGCTCGCCTCCGGCGCGTATAGCCCAGCCGCCTGGCAGGTCAACCCGCTCGGCATCCTCGGCGGCCTTGCGACCGGCGCGCTGTTCGCCATCTACGGTATATTGGGCAAGGTCTCGTCCGACAAAGGCATCAACCCCTGGACGTCCACACTGTACACCTTTGCGTTCGCCACGGTCTTTCTGCTGCTGGCGCAACGGGCCGACACGCTCTTTTGGCTCTCCCGCCCGCTGACCGCCGGCCCGGCAGGATGGCGCGAGGCTGGCCTGGGTTGGGGGCTGACGGCGCTGCTGGCGGTCGGCCCCACCCTCGGCGGATACGGCCTCTACACGGTCGGCCTGGCCTACCTGCCGACCACCACGGCCAACCTGATCGCCACGCTGGAGCCAGCGATAGCGGCTGTGCTGGCCTTCTTCTTCCTGGGCGAGAGATTGACCTTCCCCCAGATCCTGGGCGGAGGGCTGATCCTGACCGGGGTGCTGCTCCTGCGGCTCAGCGATCGCTCTATCAAAGCGCCCCGACCGCAATCGCCGTGACCAGTGCTGGCCTGATCGAAAAGCGAGCTTGCGCCATTCCGTGTTTTGTGGTAAACTCCCCGCGTTTGGAGTGAAACTGAGAGGAACAATGAAAGTGTCATACCACCGCCTAACCTGAACAGAGCCTGGGGACGCTGGTTGGCGTCCGCAGGCCGGCTTGCATACGCCAGGGGGCGGTGGCGTGACCCCGCCCTGAGCTTTGGACGTGTATCCTCCCGTGGGGGAACTGCCGCCGCTGGCGTGTGCCGGCGGCGGTTTTGCATATCCACCTTCGGTGGACGCCCACGCCGTGGCCCATTGTCGTCGGGACATTGGGCTGCGTGGAGACTATTTCCTAGAGGAGGTTTTACCATGTCCGAACGTCTTACCCGTTTCTTTGCCTCGCGTTGGGGCATCATACTTGCCGGAGCCGTCATCGGCGTCCTGGCCCCGCTCCTGCAAAAGCTAGGCAACCCGCCCAACATGGGCATCTGCGTGGCCTGCTTCGAGCGGGACATCGCCGGGGCGCTGGGGCTGCACCGCGCTGCCGTCGTCCAGTACGTCCGGCCAGAGATCATCGGCTTTGTGCTGGGCGCGACAGTCGCGGCATTGGCCTTTCGCGAGTTCAAGGCCCGCGCCGGCTCCGCCCCCATCGTGCGCTTTGTGCTGGGGGTGTTTGCCATGATCGGGGCGCTGGCCTTCCTGGGCTGCCCCTGGCGAGCGCTGCTGCGGCTGACCGGCGGCGACCTGAACGCCATCCTGGGGCTGGCCGGGCTGGCCGTCGGCATCTATGTCGGCGTGCTGTTCCTCAAATCCGGCTACAACCTGGGCCGCTCCCACAAGACCTATCCCGCTGTCGGCTGGATCATGCCGGCGGTGATGATCGTCTTGCTGCTGCTGCTTGTCTTCAGGGTGAAGGCCAACGAGACTAGCGCCCTGTTCTTCAGTGAAAGCGGTCCCGGTTCGATGGCCGCCCCGCTGCTCATCTCGCTGGTTGTGGGACTGGTGATCGGCTTCCTGGCTCAGCGCACCCGCTTTTGCACCATGGGCTCCATCCGCGACGTGATCCTGATGGGCGACACGCACCTCATCAGCGGTCTGGGTGCGCTGGTGGTGGTCGCCTTCATCACCAACCTGGCGCTGGGGCAGTTCAAGGTCGGGGTCTTTGGCCAGCCGGTGGCTCACAGCAGCCACCTGTGGAACTTTTTGGGGATGGCGCTGGCAGGCCTCGCGTTTGCCCTGGCCGGCGGCTGCCCCGGACGGCAGCTCTTCCTCGCCGGCGAGGGGGATAGCGATGCAGGAATCTTTGTCCTGGGCATGATCACGGGAGCGGGTTTGTCTCACAACTTTGCCCTGGCCGGTAAACCGGATGCCGTGGTAGAGGGCGTGAATCAGGTGGGCGGCATCAGCCCGTATGGCATGGCCGCCGTGATCCTGGGGCTGGTTGTTTGCCTGGTGATCGGTTTCACTATGCGCGACAAGAATTAGAGGAGGTATTCCAATGACAAAACAAGTAGATGCTCGTGGACTTTCCTGCCCTCAACCGGTCATCCTGGCCCGGCAGGCCATTGGGACGGACGAATTCCCCATCGAGGTGCTGGTAGAGACCGTGACCTCGCGTGAGAACGTGCGGCGCGCGGCGGAAAAGCTCGGCTGCACGGTACGGGTGGAGGAAGCAGGAGACGAGTTCAAATTGACGCTGACAAAATAGTGCGCCATCGGAATGGCCCTTTGTAGGGTGATGACTCGCTACATGTGCCCGGCACCGGTTCTGGTGCCGGGCACCTTGGGAGGCCGAGATGATTTATTTCGACAATGCGGCCACCTCCTGGCCCAAACCGCCGGGCGTGGCCGAGACGATGATGCACTTTTTGAGCGATGTGGGAGCAAACCCCGGCCGCGCCGCCCACCGCCGGGCGGTTGAGGCCGGGCGCATCGTCTACGACGCCCGTGAGGCAGTGGCGGAGCTGTTCAACGCGCCCGACCCGCTGCGCGTGGCCTTTGGCAAGAACGTGACCGAGGCGCTCAACCTGGCGCTGCGCGGCTACTTGCGTCCCGGCGACCACGTCGTCACCAGCTCGATGGAGCACAACTCGATGATGCGCCCGCTGCGCGCGCTGGAGCGGCAAGATGGACCTTCTTCAGGTGGCGTCCGGGTGACGGTGGTGGCGTGCTCGCCGCAGGGCGTGCTGGACCCCGCCGACGTGGAGGCGGCCATCCGGCCCGACACAAAGCTGGTCGCCCTCAACCACGCCTCCAACGTGGTGGGCACGCTGCTGCCGGTGGCCGAGGTGGGCGCGATCTGTCGTGAGCGCGGCCTGCTCCTGCTGGTGGACGCCGCCCAGACCGGCGGGGCCTATCCTCTCGATATGCAAGCCGATCTGATTGACCTGCTGGCCTTTACCGGCCACAAGTCGCTCGGCGGGCCGATGGGCACCGGGGGCTTGATCGTGGGCCAGCGGGTGGACGAGACGCAGATCGAACCGCTGATACGCGGCGGCACCGGCAGCCGCTCCGAGCACGAGGAGCAGCCCGACTTTTTGCCCGACGTGTTCGAAAGCGGCACGCCCAACGCTGTGGGTTTGGCGGGGCTGGAAGCCGGCGTGCGCTGGGTGCTGGAGCGGGGTGTGGAACAGATCCGCACCCACGAGGTCGCGCTGACCCGGCGGCTGATCGGCGGGCTGAAAAACATCCCCGGCGTGACCGTCTACGGCGGCCACGACGCCGAGTTGCAGACGGCGACGGTCTCTTTCAACGTCGCCGGGATGGAACCTTCCGAGGTGGGACTGCGGCTGGACGACGAGTATGGCGTGCTGTGCCGCGTGGGGCTGCACTGCGCGCCGGCGGCGCACAAAACGCTGGGCACGTTCCCGGTCGGCACGGTACGCTTTGGGCTGGGCGCCTTCAACGCCGCCCACGAAGTAGACAAGGCCGTGAGCGCGGTCGCAGCACTGGCGCAGGAGGCAAAATGACCGGTCATCAGTACGCCGTCATCCTGGTACACTCGACCAGCCACGCCATCCGGGCGGAAAAACTCCTCCACCGGGCCGGGGTTGCCTGCAAGATGATCCCCGTCCCACGCCATCTCAGCTCCGACTGCGGCGTCTGTCTGCGGCTAGAACGGACTGAGACGGCAGCGGCGCGAGAGGTGCTGCAGGCGGCAGGGATGGACCTGGTCGGCGTCCACGACATCTGACCCTAGTTCTTTATGCCTCCGCGGCACCAAAAGACCTCGGAGGTCTAAATTGTGGTATAATAGTCCAGGCAAGGACAACACTCATGTCCCACCTCTACCAACTGATCCAACAGAACGTGATGACCTGGCGGGAAGCCGGCTATCCCTGCGACTATCCCGCCATCGCCGAGATCCTCGAATACGCCACGCTGCCCGAGATCGGCAGCCTGCGCTATCTGCGCAAGGTGCAGCTCCGCGCGCTGGAGACCTATTGGTACCTGCGCCTGGTGGAGGACACGCCGCATATCTTTGATCTCTACAAGAAGTACTATCCTGGGATGGAAATCCTGGCCGCGCTGGGCTTGGACAGACAAGAGATCAAAGATTGGCTGATGAATGAATTGATGGGCGGCGGTGGTATCGACGCCCTGTGGGATCGCGTCCGCGAGGACGCAGATTTCGTCAAGGCCCACAAGCTGGAGAGCGTCCACGAGACGCTGGTGCTCGACTACCCCAGCTACATCCTGGCCCTGGCGATGGGCGCCGGCAAGACCATGCTCATCGGGGCCATCGTGGCCACCGAGTTTGCCATGGCGCTGGAGTATCCGGGCGATGATTGCCCCTTCATCCAGAATGCCCTCGTCTTTGCGCCCGGGCTGACCATCCTGGAGAGCCTGCGCGAATTGGCCGAGGTGGACTATGGCAAGATCCTCCCCCCGCGCCTGTACCAGCCCTTCGAGGCCACCTACAAGCTCATCTTTACCCGCGAGGGAGAGCAGGACCTGCCCGTCATCCGCGGCAGCCGCTACAACCTGGTGGTCACCAACACCGAAAAGATCCGCATCCAGAAGCGCTCCTACCGCCACCACACCTGGACCCAGCTCGAGTTCGAGTTCAGGGAGTTGCAGTCGCAGGAGGAGGCCAATCTGCGGCTGATGGCCATCGCCTCGCTGCCCAACCTGGGCGTCTTTTCCGACGAGGCGCACCACACCTACGGCCGCGAGGTGGGCAAGCAGCTCAAGCGGGTGCGGCAGACGGTGGACTATTTGCACGAAAAGACCGACGTGATCTGCGTGGTTAACACCACCGGCACCCCCTACTATGAGCGCCAACTCCTGCGCGACGTCGTCATCTGGTACGGCCTCTCCGAGGGCATCCGCGACGACATCCTAAAGTCGGTGGAGGGCAACATCCACGCCTACGATTTCGACAACCAGCACGCCGACCAGTTCGTGGCCGAGGTGGTGCGCGATTTCTTCCAGGCCTACGGCGACGTGACGCTGCCCAACGGCGCGCCGGCCAAGCTGGCGATGTACTTTCCGCAAACCAAGGACCTGCGCGAGCTGCGCCCGGTGGTGGAGCAGACGCTGATGGCGTTGGATTATCCGCTCGACATCGTCCTGCGCAACACGTCCAATTCCACCGAGGCCGAGGTCGACTCCTTCAACCGGCTCAACGATCCCCACTCGCCTCACCGGGTGATCCTGCTGGTCAACAAGGGCACCGAGGGCTGGGACTGCCCCAGCCTGTTCGCCTGCGCCCTGGCGCGCAAGCTCAAGCGCAGCCAGAATTTCGTGCTGCAGGCCAGCTCGCGCTGCCTGCGGCAGGTGCCGGGGAACACGCACAAGGCGCGCATCTACCTTTCGATGGACAACCGGGGCGCGCTGGACCAGCAGCTGCAGGAGACCTACGGCGAGACCATCGCCGATCTCAACCGGGCCGGGCAGAACACGGGCACGGCCCGGCTGGTGGTGCGCAAGCTCGATATCCCCCCACTGGTGATCACCAAGCTCGTCCGCCGCGTCGTGCCGGAAGACCTGACATGTCTGGGAGACCTGTCAGGTCTCGAAAAGCCCGACGTCGCGGCCGAGCCCGTGCTGGTGAAAAAGACCTATACCCCCCAGGAGCAGCCCGGCAAGGCATCGGTGTTAGTACAGACGGCCGAGGAGCAGGCGGTCTATGCCGTGCCCGGCCCCGATCTCTACACCGCCGCCACGCGGTTGGCCGCTGTCTACCGGGTGGACGTGTGGGCGGTCTATGGCGAGCTCAGGCGCATCTATGGAGACGGCGGGACCGTCCCCGAGGCGCATTTGCCGGCCCTGGCCGCCCAGGTCGAGGCGCAGACGCGCCGCTACCGCGTCGAGGAGGAAGAGGTCGAGGTGGCCCTGGCGCTGGTCAAGCCGGAGGGGTTCGAGGAGGCGCAGGACGACGCCGGCGACGTGGTCTATACGGCCGAGATCACCTACCAGAAGAGCAAGGAGCACCTGCTGTTGAGCTGGGAGGAGTGGAAGGCGCGCAACGCGGGCGACTTTGGCTTCCACTACGATCCCTACAACTTTGACTCCAAGCCGGAGCAGAGCTTTTTCACCCAGATGCTGGGTGCGATCAACGTCACGCCCGACCAGGTGGAGGACATTTACTTCACCGGCGGGCTGCACGACCCGCGCAAGACCGATTTCTACGTCGAGTACAGGGGCGCCGACGGCCGCTGGCACTATTACAGCCCTGATTTCATCATCCGGCGCAAGGATGGCCGCTGCTATATCGTGGAGATCAAGGACCCCCGCTTCCGCGAGGACGACGTGGATGGCAAGCAGGGCCGCAAGGCGCTCGCCGTGCAGCAGTGGGTAGGGCTCAACCCCGAGCGGCTCCAGTACGAGATGATCTTTGCCGGCGACGAGGTGGCGTTCAACCAGTTGGCGCCGGCCAGGGAGTTCATAGAGGAGGAATAGGGCGATGCCTATCTGGAAAGTGACGGACACGGGACCCGTTCAGGTGGCCGAGACAGAGCTGAGGCAGGAAAACCTCCTGGAGGAACACCTCGAGGACTGGATCGTCGCCAATCACGCCCTGCTCGAGGAACATCTGCTTATCATCGGCCGGCAGGTGATGATCCCCGACATCCGTGACCGGCTCGACGTTCTGGCCCTGGACGCCCAGGGCAACGCCGTGGTCATCGAGCTGAAGCGCGGGGCGTTGAAGGACCCGGTCGATATCCAGGCGCTGCGCTACGCCAGCTACATCGCCAAGTGGGCGTACCAGGACTTTGAGAACCAGGCGCGCTCGCATCTGGGCAAGGCGGGCGACCCGAATTTCAACTTTAACGAGATGTTCGAGCAGTTCTGCGCCGAAGCCGGCGTGGATGAGGTACCGGACCTGAACGCCGACCAGCGCATCATCGTCGTGGGGTCAGAGGTGCGGGCCAAGCTGGGCAGCGTCGCCCTGTGGCTGCGCGAGCACAACATCGACATCAAGGTGATCGAGATCCAAGCGTACCGCGAGGGCAAGACGCTGTTCCTACAACCCCAGACCATCATCCCCCTGCCGGTGAGCCGCTTCAGCGACACCGGGCGTTCGAGAACGGGCGATGGGGTGAGGCCCTGGATCGAGGATGGCCGCAGCTGGCACCTGGATAAGCGGTGCAGCCCGACGACCAGGGAGATGATGCTGCGGCTCGACGACCTGGTCCGCGACAACTTTGAGGTGGACGGGCCGCGCTGGAATCAAAAGTTCTACGTCGCCTACAGGGTGGGCAACTATAACTGGCTCACAATTGAAACGCGTTCTACGATGCTGCGCCTGCGTCTTTTGATCCGCGCCGGCGCTTTTCAGCTACAGGATATCGCCCAACGCCTCGGCATCCAGGAATTTGACAAAGAAGAGTCAATGGCCGAGAAGCTGGGACTGCCCAGCTCGGTGTTTATCCAACGGCGCAACGAGGCAACAGCACGTATCATCATCAGGCTAAAAGAGGATTTTGACCTGGAACCCGAGGCGTTTTTAGAATTCCTGCAGGAAGCGTACGACGCTTTCCCCAAGTGAGAAAGCGCGTTTATCGAGGAGTGTACAGCGTATGGCTGATCAAAAAACCGTAGAGATCGCCGAGGCCAAGGGCCGCCCGATGCTCCACTGGGTGGGCAAGCGGCCGCTGGATCACGTCACCGCCTACCCGGCCCAGTTGGTGGAGTGCTTCTCCCCCCTCCCGTCGGACGGGAGGGGGGCCGGGGGGGCGGGCGACAACCTCCTCTTCCACGGCGACAACAAGGACGTGCTGGCCTGGCTCCTGGCCCACGGCTACCGGGGGAAGGTGAACCTGGT
>CAYMWP010000131.1:0-12789 GCA_964393895.1 uncultured Anaerolineales bacterium
CATCGGAGGTTCACTTCGGCTATAATGAGGAGAGGAACCCCGGTAAACAAATACACCAGGTTTTTCAACGGTTCTATGGGACAGCGCCCACTTTGGGCTCAAACTTGATCTGTTTGCGGGAATATCCCCAAAAAACCTGGTTTTGGGGCGCTGCGGCAATACACTTGCTTTCCTCTGAATCCGTGGTTACGGACCTCCAAAGGTAGAGTCAAGATATTGTACCGCTATTTTAGTATCGTGCAAACCGGCACACTAAAACGACAATGTTAGATTGGGCGGAACACTACAGCGAATTTAGAAAAAAACGAATTGAGACACATCGTTCAACCGCCTTTATCGCCAGGTAAGCATTCAGGGGGATGTTTATTTACCACAAAGGACACCAAGAACAAAGTAAAGCCACAAATAGCCACAGAACCTGGTAAAAACGTCATAGCTGTGCTGCTTGCTCGGTGTCCTTCGTGCTCTTTGGTTGACAACACGAATGACCTGAACACTTACAACCGGGGTAATGTAAGGCGGAATGGCATTCCGCCCTACTTTTCCCCCAACTTTAACTACTCAGCCTGGCACGCGCTCAGACCTGAGTAGTAACCCACAAAGGACACCAAGAACACAAAGGTAAAGCCACAAATAGCCACAGAACCTGGTAAAAACGTCATAGCTGTGCTGCTTGCTTGGTGTCCTTCGGCAGACTCGCTAGATCCAAAATCGCTCCGCGGGGATTGCGTGCGACCCACGGTTGCCATACCCGCCTACTACTGTGGCTTCTCAGGACGTTATGGTCGGGTCGCTTCGAGTTGCGCTATTCCATCTGCGCCAATCCGGTACCAGTAGAACGTCACCGCGCCGTGCTCCAGCGCCGCCAGCGCCGCGCTGACTCCCTCTCGCGTTGGCTCGCCGTGGGCGGCAATGTCTTGCTCCAGCGACTCGATCAGTGTCCAGGTCGCCTGGTAGGCCGGGATCGCCAGCGGGCCGGGCGGCGGCGCGTGGTGAGAGATAGCCCCGTAGGCGGCCGCAAAGCCCGCTCCGCCAGGCGCGTCTTGTGGGAAGGGGTAAGGCGTGACGAAGAGCGCTCCTGCGGCGGCCGCCCCCGCTACAGCGCCAAAGTCAGCCGCGGCCAGTTCCGGGCCGCCCATAAAAGTCCCCTCCCAACCGGCCTCGCGTAACGTCGTGATGACCCCGCCCGCAGTCACCGGGTCGGCGTCGCAAAAGACCACCTGCACGCCAGATGCCCGTATCTCTTCCAGCCAACTTTTGTTCTCCAGCAATATGACCGGTAGGGCCACGCGCTCCAGGAGAGCCACTCCCAATGGCCCACCTCCGGTCACCAGCGCAGCGCGATCAAGTTCTGACTCGTCGAGACGGCGCAGCCATTCGACCGCTATCTCTCCAACTGCCGGCCCTGGCAGGTAAACTGTCGCCTCTCCCTGAGCGAGCGCCGGGCCAAGCACCACTGGCGCGACGAGGGGGATACCAGCCTCGGTGTAGGCGCTCAAAGCGGCGCCGGTCGTCTCCTCACGAAAATGACCGATGGCAGCAACGACGGCGGGGTCGGCGGCCAATTTGCGGGCCTGCTCGGTCGCCATCGAGGGATCGCCTCCATCGTCGTAGGCCGCCAGTTCGACGCTGTAGCCCGCCACTCCGCCATCATGGTTGGCCTCGTGCAACGCCAGTCTGACGGCATAGATGACGTCGTAGCCGACGTAGCGGTAGCGTCCCTCGAATGGGGCCACCAGTCCGATCTTGACCGATGGCCGAACGCCTCCGGGGAAGGAGCAGGAAGCAAGGAGCAGGAGGCAGGAGGCGAGAGGCAGGAAGCGAGAGGCAAGACTTTGTCCTGCCTCCTGCATCCTGCACCTATTCGCCGCCGCACATGTGGTAGTTGGCGTTGTGCTCCTCCTGTGTCACGGCAAAGAGATGGCTGCCGTCGTTCTTTGTGCAGTCGGCGAGGAAGAAAAAAAAGTCCGTCTCGGTGGGGTATGCGCTGGCCTGGATCGAGGCCAAACCAGGGCTGCAAATGGGCCCTGGCGGAAGGCCCAAGTTGTGGTAAGTGTTGTAGGCCGAATCTACTTCTGTCGCCTCCAGCGTGAATTGGGGCCACCAGTTGCCAGGCGCGCCCAGGGCGTACTGCACGGTGGGACAAGCACCCAGAAACCAGCCTTCCTCCAGCCGGTTGTGGTAGACTCCGGCGATGAGGGGCCGTTCCTCGTCCAACACAGATTCGCGCTCGACGATGGAGGCCAGCGTGACCAGTTCGTAGATGCTCAGCCCCTGGTTGGCGGCCGCCGCCTGCATCTCGGCGGGGACGCGGGCGTCAAAAGTTTCCAACATGCGGCTCAAGAGATCCAGGGCGGTGGGATTTTCGGGCAGGCGGTAGGTCTCGGGGAAGAGGAATCCTTCGAGCGTCGTGTCGGGGGGCAGATCGGCCAGGAAACCGAAGGAGAGACCGCTGTCGCGCCACCCGCTCGTCACTAGCGCCAGGAACTCGTCTGGTGGTATATCCGTCTGTTCCGCCACCTCTGCGGCGACCTGCTCCAAGCGCAGCCCTTCCTGAATGGTTATCACCTGCTCCGGGCGCTGCCCGCGTTGCAACGCCTGGGCAATCTCTGGAATGGTCATCGTCTGGCGCAGGGTGAACTCTCCGGCCTCGATACCGGCGTCCAAGTGGTGATATTGGACGTAACGGCGGAACAACTCGGCATCGGAGACGAATCCTTCTTCCTCCAGGCGGACGGCGATCTCGGCCGCCGTCTCTCCCGGTTCGATGACGAAAGCGACTGGCGTGTCGTCGTCCCCGGCCGGTCGCTCCAACTCGGCTGCTTTAGAGTCGAGGTAGGCGCCAATCAGGAGATCGTCAGGAGATGATAAGCCGGGTAACTCGATGGAGCCTCCACCATCGCCAGGCGCGGAGCGGTTTATGAACAGGACGATGCTGTATATGGCAGCGACGATGGCGATCAGTGTTACGGCAAACGCGACAACTCTGCCTATGTTTTTCAAAATCTTTCCTCCTGGGATCAGAAACCTGGTTTTTGCCGCTCCGGGCGAAGCAGAAGCGTCTTTGCTTACAGAAAACCAGGTTTCTTGGCGTCGAGGTACCTCTGCAAGAGCACGGCGGCCGCTATGGCGTCCAATTCACCCTTGCCTCTCTTTTTTCCGCGATTTTGGTGTACGATTTCCTCAGCCTCGGCCGTCGTGAAACGCTCATCCCACGAGACGACCGGGACGGAGAGGTGTTCTGCCAGCGCCAGACCATAGCGGGCGCTGCGGCGCGCCTGTGGGCCTTCTGTGCCGTTCAGGCTGAGCGGCCGACCGATCACGACCAACTCTACGTCGTGCTCGGCCACGAGAGCGGCCAGGGAGGCAAAGTCCTCCTCTTTCGACCGGCGCACTAACGTCTGTAGTGGACGGGCCACAGCGCCGCTCGGATCGCTGATGGCGATTCCGATACGCCGTTCACCGGGGTCTAGTGCCAGTACACGCATATTTAATCCTGGATCATCGGGCGGTCTTGGTAGTGGGAGTTTGCTGCGCCGGTGGCTAGATCTTTTTATCCTTGGTTTTGCGGATCTCGCGGAGCGATACGTACACTGATGCGCAGCGGGAGCAGGGGCAGTCGTTCCAGCCACTTTAGCTGCTCCGGCCATTCCGGCCATAGGACAACTTGTGGGTCTTGAGCCAGCGGGAACTCGGCTTGCAAGCGCCGATGGGCCTCAGCCACGCGCTGTCCTCGGATGAGATCAACCGCCGCGCCGACATCGAGCGCGGCAGCGGCATAGCCGCGAGCAGTTACAAAGAAAGTGAACCAGCCCGGGCCGACGTCTTCCTCGGCCACCTCGCCTAGTTCAAAATGGGCGTCCACCAATTTGTATCCCGGCGGCAATCGTCGAGCGAGCGCAGCATAAGCCACCGCCTCGGCGTTATCCACGTCCACTGCCAATCCTCTCACCTGTAGCCGCATATTCAGCCCTACTTTGTCGCTTTGCTCGGTGACAAAGTGGGTGTACGCTTCTTTGGGAATTCCCACGATGAGTAATGATTGGCGGAGCAAAATCTCGTTCTGTTCCAGCAGGTCGCCCATTTCGACGTATGCCTGGTCGAGCAACTGCCGCGTCAATTGTTCTCGCGCCCGGTCATAATCGGCCTGGGTGACGGAGCGCACCTCTTCGAGTTCCGCGCCGCTGGTCGGCTCTGGGTTGATCACCCGCACGGCGGAAGCAGCTACGCCTTCCACCTGGTTGATTTGGAAAGCGCCGACGTTACCCACGTTATCGTCCAGCGCCTCGATGGGCACGGTTGCTTGTCCAGCAGCCGGGACGGCGACTTCTGCGGTGGTGCGGAAGCGGATGGGGTAGCTGGTAGAGGAGGTGCGCACGACCGTGCCGGCCGGCACGGTGTAATTCTGCGCCAGCAGGTTGGTGAACAGCGCAGTACCGGTCGCCCGGCCCGCGATGGCGTTGACGACGCCGGTCGTTTCGACCTCGGTGTAACCTTCGACTTCAACGCCGATCCTGCGCGCGGGCACGATGCGGGCGGTGTGATCTATTGCCTCAGCGTCGGGGTCCACCGATACCGGTACGATGGTGTTGAACTCGACGCCGGCCGGGATCAAGGTCACTGCTCCGCTGGGTACGATGATGTAGCCGCTCCCCGCGACGATCAGCAGGGCCAGCAAAAAGGCGAGGATGCGTACCCCCAGATACGTCCAATTCAGCCACGGGGCGCGGGGACGAGCGGGCCGGGGGCTCAGATCAATCTCTTCCTCCCACCAGGGGCGGGGCGGCGGCTCAACTCGCTCCGGCGGTTGACTGCGCCATACGTCGGTTTCTCGTGCTTTGTCGGCGCTGGAAAAGGTCGGGAACCCACACCCACGGGCCAACTGCCGCCGCTCAAAGTCGGGAGAGACGATGGCTATTTCCAGTTGGCGCTGCTCGGCCTCGCGTCGCAGCAGTTCAAAGTCCAACTCGCGGGACAGGAAGCGTATGTCCCACGGCAGGACGAGTATGGCGCGTCCCTGGCCCAACCAGCCGAGCCGGCGCCGGAGAGAGGCAAAGTCGTCCTGCGATTCCAGTTCTACGATCGAGCAGGTTCCGAGTCCCATTGCGAATGTGCGCCCTACGCCTCACGCTCCAGCATTTTCTTCAGCATAATGGGGGCTTGATTCAGCGCATCGTCCAGCCGCCCGGCATCGCGCCCGCCGGCCTGGGCCAGGGTGGGACGACCGCCGCCGCCGCCGCCGACGGTGCGGGCCATGTCGTGCACCAGCTTGGCCGCGTCTGCGCCGCGTTCCACCAGGTCGGGAGTGACAGCCACGACGAGGGCCGGGCGCTCGCCCAGCACTGTGCCCAGGGCGACCACGCCGGACCCTATCCGGTCACGGAACCAGTCGGTCATCTCGCGTAGCACTTCCATGCTGGGCGCGGTCACGCGGGTACTCAACAACGATGTTCCCGCCACTGTTTGGACCTGTTCCAGTAACGCTTCGAACTCGCGGCGCGCCAATTGCTCCTGGAGGCGGACGATTTTTTTGCGGGCGGATTGCAAATCGTCCAGCAGTCCCAACGTCTTGCGCTCCACCTCGTCCGTCGAGACGCCCAGGTAAGCGGCCGTGCGGCGCAGGGCGCCCGACTGACGTTCCACCACGTCCACTGCCGCGCGACCGGTCACCGCTTCGATGCGGCGCACTCCCGCTCCAATTCCTTCCTCGGAGAGGATGTGGAACAGACCGATCTCGCCCGTCTCGTCCACGTGAGTGCCGCCGCACAATTCCTGGCTGAACGGTTCGTCCGGCCACCCAATGCGCAAGACGCGCACTATGTCGCCGTACTTTTCACCAAAGAGGGCAATGATGCCCTCGCTTATGGCCCGTTGGTACTCTTCTTCAGTGACCTGTACCGGGTAGTTGACCAGGATGGCGTCGTTGACGGAACGGGCCACCAAGTCTAACTCGTCCTCGGTCAGCATGGCGGGGTGCGTAAAGTCAAAGCGCAGCCGGTCCGGCGCGACCAGCGACCCTGCCTGTTGCACGTGTTCTCCCAAGACGTAGCGCAATTCGCTGTGCAAGAGGTGAGTGGCCGTGTGGTTGCGGGCGATGTCCATGCGCCGCGCGTGATCCACGATGGCCCAGACTGCGTCACCGACTCGTGGTTCTCCTCGCCGAACCACGCCGGCGTGGACTATTAGCCCCGGGACCGGTTGGAGCGCCTCCTGTACCTCGATCTCCCAAATCGGCTCGGTCTCTCCCGGCGGGTAAGATGCGATAAAGCCCGTGTCAGAGACCTGGCCGCCGGACTCGATGTAGAAGCAGGTCTCCGGCAGCACTAGCTCGACCCGATCGCCCTCCTGAGCCGACTCGACCAGCTCTCCGTCGCGCAAGATGGCGACGAGAGTTGTCTCCATGTCGGTGATCGAATAGGGGTCGTGCGCAACGCCGCCCCCGTCCAATAGTTTTTGTTCTTGCAAGTTTTCCAGAGCTTGTTTGTACCGCTTTAGCGTCTCTTCGTCGTGGGCCTCGAACTTGTCCGCCTGCCGCCCGCGCTGGCGTTGTTCTTCCAGAGCTGCCTGGTAGCCGGCCTCGTCCACCCCCAGGCCGTATTCCTCGGCCACGTCGCGCGTGATCTCTAGCGGCAGACCGAAGGTGTCATAGAGCCGGAAGGCCACGTCGCCGGGCAACTTGCTTTCGTGCTTCTCCTTCAACTCGGTCAGCACCTGGTCCAACCGCGCCAGGCCGAGGTCGAGCGTGCGCAGGAAGCGCTCTTCTTCCTGGGTGATCGTGGTGAGGATGAATTGTCTGCGGCTCGCGAGTTCGGGGAACTGTGCTCCCATAGTCTCAATCACGACTTTGGCTACCTCGGCCAGGAAGGGCTGGGTGAAGCCGAGTTTGCGTCCAAAGCGAGCCGCCCGGCGCAGGATCATGCGCAGTACATAATTGCGTCCTTCGTTGCCGGGGATCACGCCGTCGCCGGTGAGGAAAGTGACCGCCCGCCCATGGTCGGCGATGACGCGGTAGGCGACAATGTTCTCCTCCACCTGGGCATCGGTGTGGTCGGCCAGTTCTTGCACGCGCTGGATGATGGGTGTGAACAGGTCGGTCTTGTAGTTCGAATCTACTCCCTGGAGCACGGCGCTCAGGCGCTCAAAGCCCATACCTGTATCTATGTGCTTGGCTGGCAGCGGGTGTAGGTTGCCGTCGCTGTCTTTGTTGTACTGGATGAATACCAGATTCCACAGTTCGACGAAACGACTACATTCGCCGTTGACGCGGCAGACGTGATCGGCTTTTCCCTGGCAGTCGCAGGCCTGGGGGCCTCGGTCGTAGTGGATCTCGCTGCACGGGCCACAGGGGCCGGTGTCGGCCATTTCCCAAAAGTTCTCTTTGCGGCCGTCGTAGAGAATGTGGTCGGGGGAGATGGTCGTCTCCGAGCGCCAGAATCCGGCCGCCTCCTCGTCGGCTTCCAGTTCACCGAGTTCGTCCTCAAAGACGGTGGCCCACAAGCGTTCCTGGGGCAGTTCCAGAACCTCGGTCAGGAATTCCCAGGCCCAGCCGATGGCCTCTTTTTTGTAATAGTCGCCAAATGACCAATTACCCAACATCTCGAAGAAGGTGTGGTGGGTGCCGTCGCGCCCCACGTCCTCCAGGTCGTTGTGCTTGCCGGAGACGCGCATGACCTTCTGTGTGTCAGCAACGCGGGTATAGTCCCGGCTTCCCAAGCCCAGAAAGACGTCCTTGAATTGGTTCATCCCGGCGTTGGTGAATAACAGCGATGGGTCATCCAGCGGCACCAAGCTGGCGCTGGGCACGATGGTGTGCTCTTTGGCGGCAAAAAAATCTAGAAAACTGGCGCGAATTTCGGCGCTGGTCATTTTTTTCATAGTGTCCCTCTAACTTTGCGTGGGCTGGGCGATATTGTAGCCGGAAGGGGGGAAACTGTCAACTGATTTATCGCGCGCGCGCGCGCTCGCTTGCCTTTGCTTGCCAGCTAGTGTATACTCATTTCAGGAGTGCGCAAGTGACCGTTTGCAATTGGGGAGTAGATAGATATGTCTAAAAAGATTCTCATCGTTGACGACGAGGTCTACATCCGAGCATTGCTGGAGCAGACTCTGGAGGACTTGGAGGGAGCCGGCGTCGAAATTTTGTCGGTGAGCAACGGACAGGAAGCCTGGAAGGTCGCCCAGAGCGAGCGTCCCGATCTGGTCATTGTGGACGTGATGATGCCGGGCATCTCTGGCTACAAAGTATGCCAGCTTATCAAGAGTGATGCTGCTCTCTCGCACGCCCACGTCATTATGCTCACCGCCAGAGGGCAGGAGATAGACCGGCTGCATGGCGCCGAGGTGGGCGCTAACGAGTACATGACCAAGCCCTTCGACCCCGATTATCTCATCGAACGCGCCACCGATGTGTTAGGTATTGGAGTGTAGTGCTTGGCCTCAGTATGTCCACAAGTCTCAGTGTCCTCCGCGCCTCTGTGGTGAAAAAACGATCACCTCGAATAGACATCTGCATACTTGTGGATCTATTGAGCCTATCTCGTCTCGGGAGAATGGTTTCGTGACCGGGGAGAAAATCCTGATCGTAGAAGATGAACCAGATATTTCCCTGATAATGACCGCCGCTATGCGAGACAACGGCTATCGCGCCCTCGTCGCTCGCGACGGCGCCGAGGGATTGGACCTGGCGCTGCGCGAACGACCGGACTTGATTCTCCTGGATCTGCGCCTGCCAGAGATGAACGGTATACAGGTTCTCCACAGCCTACGCGAACACGAGGCGAACGTACCAGTCGTAGTAGTGACCGCCTGGAGATCGCAAGAGCTGGTCATCGAGGCGCTGCGGCTGGGCGTCAAGGACTATCTCAATAAACCCTTCGCCCTGGCAGACCTGCTGGGAGTAGTGGAGCGCGCCCTGACCGAAGATCGCCTGCGCCGTGAGCGAGACGAGCTGACCGAGCAATTGCTGATTTCCAACCAGGAACTAGAGCTACGGGCGCGCAACCTGATGTTGATCAATCGCGTCTCTACCACCCTGACTTCTTTATTGGACGCTTACGATATTTTGGCTCTGGCCGTCCAACACGTGGTAGAGGTCAGCGGCGCAGACTATGGCGGCGCGCTCGTACTGGAACGAGATGGGCGGCACGGTCAGATCATTGCCGAGCACCCCAGTCCCAAACTTGGCGACCTTCGGCTGTCTCTCCCCAGCTCCCCCTCGGCACGACGGGCGATGGAATTGGGTATTCCTTATGCGTTCAAAGATGCCGCCAGTTACCCACTACCGGAGAGCTCTCAAGAGACGGTTTCTTCACTGGGGTTTGGTTCGTTGCTCCTGGTGCCCCTGGTGGCCCGAAGTGAGTTGATCGGCGTTCTGCTCCTGGCTTCTCTAGGACAGCCTCGGCCCTTCTCTGACGAAGAGAGGGAGATCTGCCAAACGGTAGCCAGCCAGGCGGCGGCGGCTGTGGCTAATGCCCGGCTCTTGCAGGACGCTCAGCAGCAGAAACGGGCCCTGGCTCGCAAAACGCAAGAGTTGACGGAAGAATCGAGTAAACTGGACGCTATTCTCAGCAACATCGCCGATGGGCTGGTGGTGACCGATCCCACGGGGCGCATTATTTTGAGCAATCCGGTCTTTCGGGAGATGGCCGGCCTGCCGCCAGATCGCTCGCTGCGTGACCTCTTGTTGGCGGGCTGTTTTCCTGTGGCGGATCTGCAGTCCCTCGTCTCCCGCGCTCAAGAGGAACCCGACCAGGTAGTCACCGGGGATATCGAATTGCCCGACGGACAGGTACTAAGGGCCTCCGCCACCGCCATGCGTCTCCGGCCAACGCTCTTGGACCCGGCGCAGGAGGAGCGGGTCGCTGGCGTGGCAACGGTTTTGCGGGACATCACCCACGAGGTCGAAGTGGATCGTATGAAGACTGATTTTGTCTCCGCCGTCTCCCACGAGTTACGCTCTCCTCTCACCGCCATTCTGGGTTTTGCCAACCTGATCCGGCGGGACTTGCAGCGCTCGGTCTCCCCCCACTTGGGCTCCGACGGACGGGCCGCCCAGGTCATTGAGCGTGTCCTGGGAAACCTGACCATCATCGAGAAAGAGAGCGAGCGCCTCACACAACTCGTCAACGACCTGCTGGATATTGCTACACTGGAGGCCAGCCAGATGGAGTGGCAGATGGACGAGACTGATCTGGGAGCGGTGATCGAGGGCGCCGTCTCTGCTACCATTGCTCTGGCGCAGGAAAAGGGGTTATCCATCCGGGTCTATTTGCCTCCCCAGGGGTTGCCTCCGATCCACGGTCATCACGACCGGCTGTCCCAGGTCATGATCAACCTGCTCTCCAACGCGATCAAGTTCACCGGGCGGGGCAGTATACAAGTGCGCGGCTGGACACTGAACGCGCACGATGGAACGTTGCATACCTACGGCCCCACCCCCCCGTCCTACAGAGCGGGCTCAAAAGATCGGGCCGCGTTGGCCGAGCAACCGTTCTCGGATGGGGATTGGGCCGTGATCAGCGTCGCCGACACGGGTATCGGCATACAGGCCGAGGATCTGGCCCGGATATTTGAAAAGTTCACCCAGGCGGGGGAGACACTGACTGAAAAACCCAGGGGGACGGGATTGGGGCTGGCCATCTGCAAGGAAATCGTCGAGCGCCACGGAGGCCATATCTGGGTCAAAAGCGAGCAGGGTGAGGGTAGCATCTTTTCCTTCGCCTTGCCTCTACGGTCAGAAACTCGGGAGACCGAGTGCGTCATCGAGAATGGGGGATAGGCAAGTGAAGAGAGACATTGATCTAAAAAAACTGATCCGTCCCCGACAGCTCGCGACTTTGCTCCATGATTGCGCGTCGCTGTTGGGACCAAGCATCTCCCTGGCCGTGAGCGATGAGACAGGCCATCTCCTGGCTAGTTACCGCTCCTTTCCCGAGCACGTCGCGCCAGCCATCCTGGAAAGCGTGCGCCAAACGGCGGCCTGCGACCAACCCGAGGTCGTGGAGACGCCTCTAGGGACGGCGACTCCCATCTGTGTGGAGAGGGAATGGGCGGGGCTACTCATAGCGACCGGCTCATTACCGGCGCTGGACCGGACGCGGGCCGCACTGACGACGACGAGACACGCGGTCGAATTGATAGCCGATGTCGCCCTCGCAAAACGGGCCATTGCCCAGGAGACCCTGGAGCGCTACCGAGAGATCAACCTGCTTTACAATATGGGGGACACGTTAGCCACTTGCCTGGATGTGAACGAGCTTCCCCAGCGAACGCTGGTCGAGTCGAACAAACTCATCCAGGCCCGGTGGGGCGTGATCATGCTCCACGAGGAGGAGGAGGGAAAGCTGACCATCGCTGCCAGTATCGGGCCAACGGAGAGGCTGGTAAAGGTTGTCCTGGAGGCGCGCACGCTAATGGAGGAGGCGTCTCGTAGCGGCAAATCCCTGATCGTCAACGACTTTGTCGAGGAGGAGCGGCAGATGCCGCTTTTGATCGTCCCCCTGCGCACCTCCGAGCGACGGCTGGGAATTATCCTCTTGATAGACAAGGCCGGTGAGGAGGGATTCACTGCGGGAGATGAAAAACTGCTGACCGCTCTATCCTGGCAGGCGGCCATTTCCTTGGATAACGCCCGCCTCTTTGATAACGTGCGCCGTCAGCGGGACGAGATCGCCACGATGAAGAACTATATGGACAATATCTTTGCCAGCATCGCCAGCGGCGTCATCACTACGGATACCCAGCACGTCATCACCACCTTCAACCAGGCCGCCGAGGAGATATTGGGAGTCTCGGCTCAGTATGTGGTGAATCGCCATTACCAGCAGGCGCTCGACTTTTTGTGCGACACCCCTCTGCCTACTTTTATGGAGAACGTGAGCCAGAACATCAGAACCAGGATGGTTCGCGAGATCAGCCCGCGCCTGCCCCTGGGAGAGCAGATTTATTTGAACCTGAGTCTTTCCACGTTGCGGGGCAGCGGGGGGGAGAACCTGGGAGTGGCAATCGTGATGGATGATGTCACAGATAAACGCCGTCACGAGAAAGAGAGCGCCCTGGTGCGGCGTTACCTCCCGAACGAGTTGGTGGACCGGTTGCCTGACGATTTAGCCGAACTGGGGCTGCACGGGGAGCGGCGGACGATCACCGCTTTCTTTGCCGACCTGCGAGGTTTCACCAAATACAGCGAGAGTCATCCTTCGGAAAAAGTCTTCGAGGTACTCAACGGTTACCTGGCCCTGGCCGAGAGAGAGGTCCGCCGTCATCGGGGCATCGTGGACAAGTATATGGGCGATGCGGTTATGGCGCTCTTCAATACGCCGCTACTGGAGGAAAAGGAGCACGCCTGGTGCGCGGTGCAAGCGGCCTGGGCGTTGAAAAAAGCATCCCAGGCTCACTATGAGAACATCACCCCTGAGGAACAGCTCTTCGTGGGCATAGGCATCTGCACGGGAGAGGCCGTGGTGGGCAACGTGGGAGCCGAAGGTCGTATGGAGTACACCGCCATCGGCAACCCGGTCAACCTGGGCTTTCACTTGCAGGGGTGCGCCGAGCCAGGGCAGATCCTTCTCTGCTGTAATACGTGGGAGGTGGTGCGCGATCGGGTGCAGGCCAACCCTGTGAAGGTGGTGGGGGTCAAAGGACACAGCGACACCACCATTGCCTACGAGTTGTTGGGGTTGATCGTCCCCGACCAACTTGACTAATCGGGCAAGTTGCGCTATCCTTACCGCGCCTGGGGGTGGTTGGGGCCCGGTGGCTTCCCCGGTCTTCAAAACCGGTGGCGGGCCG
>CAYMWP010000132.1:0-12654 GCA_964393895.1 uncultured Anaerolineales bacterium
TCGGCCACCCAATCGCCGGTGCCGATGGGTACGGTGGACTTGTTGATGATGACGATGGGCCGGTGGATGCGCTGGGCGACGCTGACGGCGGCGTCCTCGACGTGAGCCAGGTCGGCCTCCCCGCCGTCGCCCGAGGGGGTGCCCACGGCGATAAAGATGAATTCGGCATCCTGCATCGCCTCGTCGTAAGAAGTGGTAAAGCTCAACCGCCCGGCCTCATAGTTGCGCTGCACGATCTCCTCCAGGCCCGGCTCGTAGATGGGCAGGATGCCCTTTTTCAAGTTGTCGCACTTTTGCTGGTTGCGGTTGAGGCAGACGACGCGGTTGCCCAGGTCGGCCAGGCAGGCGCCGGTAACCAGGCCCACGTAACCCACACCGATGACGCAGATACTTTTCATGCTAATTGTTCCTCCCCAAGGTTTTATCGCATTACGGTCAAAGTAACACGCTTGTTACACAGAGGAGCTCAGAGTGCTTTTCTTTGTGTATCTCTGCGTCTTCTCTGCCGGATGTTGTTTATCCGCTATCTCTGTGTAACAGTGCGACTTTTGCCTCAATGCGTTTTATCAGAGGTGCCCGGCACTTGCAGGACGCCATTTTCATCGAAATCGGTACCCACAAGCGCCGGGCACCTGAGCAGCAGTTACGCTGAGGATAATATACCACCAATGGCCCAATTTACCAGCCAAACGACCACTCTAGTCCAGGCTGCGGCTCAGGTTGCGCACGGCGACGGCGGCGATCAGGAGGCCCAACAGCAGTATCGCCGCAGCGTGAGGCCATAGCACGTCTAGCCCGGCTCCCTTGAGCATGACGCCGCGGATGATGGTCAGATAGTGATAGAAAGGGACGACCTGGGCGATGGCCTGCAATGCGCCGGGCAGATTCTTGATCCGCACCATGTAGCCGGAAAAGGTCATGTCCACCATCGCCAGCACAAAGACGAACAGAATGGCCTGCTGTTGTGTGCGCGCGACGCCAGATATGAGGATGCCGTAACCAATCTCGGCGGCGATAAAGAGCATGGTCAGGACAAAGAGCAGCAGCAAGGAACCGCGCAGCGGCACGTGAAATAGAAAGACAGCGACGGCCAGCATGAAGAAAAAGTTCACCGCCCCGACGATGAGGGCGGGGATCGCTTTGCCGATGACCAGTTCGACGCGGCGCAGAGGCACGACCAGCAATTGCTCCAGCGTGCCCAGTTCCCGCTCGCGGGCCAGCCCGATGGAGGCCACGGTGAGCGTCACCTGGTAGATGATAAAGCCCACTTGGGCCGGTATGGAAAAGTAGCGCAAGTCGAACTCTGGGTTAAAGCGTATGACAGTGCGCAGGTCAACGACAGAAACGGGGTTTCTCTGTAAGCGAAGCGGCAGAAACCCGGTTTCTTCAGCCAGGTCGGTGACAAAGGCAGAGATAGCTCCCTGAGCTCCGCTGAGGGCGATGGAGCCGGCGATGCTGTTGCTCCCGTCGGCGACGAGTTGCACGCTCGGCATCCGCGCGACGTTTTCCAATCCAGCACCGAAACCGGCGGGGACGATGACGGCGAGCGTGGCTTCTCCCTGGTCGAGGAGGCGGCGCGTGTCCACCAGGGTGGCGGGGTGATAGCAGACGTTCAACTCTCGTCTGTTGTCGAGCGCGGTGATCAGTTGGCGGCTAGAGTTCGAGAGGTCGAGGTCCAGCGCGGCCACGCACAGATCAGAGATACGGGAGCCGGTGGCCTGGGCCAGCAGCATCAATTGCAGGACGGGCAGCGTGAGGATAAAGGTCGTCATCAACCAATCGCGGGAGAGTTGAACGAGTTCTTTTAACACCAGGTTCCAGATGCGCATAGTTATGTCCGATGTTCCACGTCCAACGTCCGGCGGAGGTCAGGCGAGTTTTTTCTCGAACAGTAGCAGACCGATGACCTGGGACGCCATGCCCGTACCCAGCAGGGTCAGGGCCGGCTTCCAGAGAGCGATGGGCCCCAGTCCTTTCAAGAACACACTGCGGCAGATGGTGATAAAATGAGTGGTGGGGAGTCCCAGGGCAAAGGCGCGCGCGACAGGCTCGTCACTGATGGGGGTGATGAGGCCGGCGATGAAAAAGCTGGGCACGAAAAAGATCATCAGGATCAGGAACATTGCGGTCTGTTGGTTGCGGACAAAGTTGGCGATCACCATGCTGATGCCTAACTGCGCGAGCATATAGTTGGCCGCGAGCAGCAGGAACGAGGGGAAATCGCCACGGAAGGGCACGCGGAACCACAGTGTGGCGACGAGCCAAGTCAGGAAGACGCTCACCATGCCGCTGGTCGCGTAGGCCAGCAACTTGCCGAGCAGGTATTCGCCGCCCCGGATGGGGGTGGCGATGAGGTTTTCGAATGAGCCAGTCTCTACCTCGCGGGTCAACGCCAGGGCGAGCGCCAGGGCGGGCATACAGAGAATGACGGCCATCATGCCGGGCACCATGCTGATCAATGACTTGAGCGCCTCGTTGTACCAGGCGCGGCTGCTGACATCGAAACTGTCAATCGTGTAGGCCGTGCGCAGGCCAGTGGTCCAGGCGGACACGCGGCTCTCCAAGAGGCCGATGGTCTGGCTGGCGGTGATGGCGTCCGCGCCGTCAACAGCGCACAGCACCTCGGCCGGGCCGCCTCTCTGGGCCATGCTGGCGAACCCGTGAGGGATCGTCAGCGCCACGTCTGCGATGCCGCGCGTGAATAGGGGCTCGATCTCTTCCCCGCGCTGCACGCGGGCGACGATAGTCAGGTCACCGTCGGCGGTGAGGGCAGCCAGAAAGGCGCGGGAGAGCGGGGTGCGATCGAGGTCGCGGACGGCGACGTCTATGTGGCTTACGTCGAAGGAAAAGACGTAAGAGAGAGTGAGCAGTAGGAAGGCCGGCGCTACGGTGACGAGGAAAAAGGTACGCGCGTCGCGGGTGATGTGACGGAATTCCTTGCGTGCGACAGCCAGCAGGCGGAGGGTGGACATAGGTTGGCGGCTAACGGAGGCGACGCTGCCACTCCTCTTTTAGTTCCAACGAGTCCAGGTCGTCGCCAGCATTGAGGAAATCCATCAGCAGGCGGTTGAATTTGTTTCGCTCCTCCAACATGGGAAAGTGTTGCGTTCCGTCCATAAAGAAGGGACGCACGTTGACATCGAGGTTTTGCAGCCATTCCGGCTGTGGAGGCTGGATGAGGGGGTCGTTTTCGCCGTATAGCAGGAGCACGGGGACGTTGATGGGGGATAGTACGTGGCGTATGTCTTGCTTTAGAGCCGAGTTCACACTGTGGGTGACGGCGTTGGCATCCGCTTTGCGCGTCTCCATACTCACCTCGTCAAAGTTGGCCCGCCGCGACACCAACTTGGCCAGCGCGTCTCCGTTGCCGGAAAAGCCGGCCAGCGGTCGGTTGATGGCCGCGCCTACCAGCGGCACGTTTACCCCCATCACTTGCTTTACCCACTCTGGGGCGCGAGCGGCAAACTGTAGCGCGACCAGGCCTCCCAATGCGTGGCCCACGATCGGGATGGGGGCTTTTTTGACCCCCAGTTTGTCCAAAAAGTTTACGAGTTGTTCGACGTATGCATCAATGTTGTAATGAGCTGAAGGCTTATCCGAGTCGCCAAAACCCCACAGATCGAGTGCGTAGGCCTTGTACCTGGCCGAAAGTCCCTCCATCGTCGGCACCCAGTAGCGCCACGACCCCAGCCAGCCGTGGATGAGTATCAACGGCTGGCCGCGCCCGATCGCCTCGTAGTGAACGAGGCCCTCTTTGATGACTACTGCACTCATCGTCGAACTTTTACCAAGAATGTTCCCACACGTTATTCTGAAACTCGAGCCCGGCGCAAGATTTCCTTGACCTGGTTTGTCAGTTCGTCCGGCGCGAATGGTTTCACGATATATTCTTCTGCTCCCGAGGCCAGGCCCTGTTCGATCTCGGTTTCCTGTCCCTTGGCGGAAAGAAAGACGACCGGGATCGCCTGGGTGGCGGGATTGTCTTTCAGGTGGCGACAGGCTTCGTATCCCGTCATCTTTGGCATACGAACGTCGAGCATGATGAGATCGGGTTGCTCGTCTGAGGCCTTTTCGACGGCCTCGACCCCATTCGAGGTCAGCACCACCTCGAATCCAGCAAAGCGGAGCGTGAATCCGATCAGTTCGCGGATGTCTCTTTCATCTTCGGCAACGAGAATCTTTGTCATAATTCCTCCGGCTCTGCCCGGCGCTCGCGATTGTCGCTGTTTGGGCAGGCAGATCACATCTATGGTTATTTCGCATTACGGTAAAAGCAACACGTGTGTTGCAGAGCCTCAGTGCTTTTCTTTGCGCCTCTCTGTGTAACGGTGCAACTTTTGCCTCAATGCAGTTATTTCGCTTGCTTGGGTTTTGCGATGGCGAGAGTGAAGGTGAAGGAACTTCCCTTTCCCAATTCGCTCTCTACCCAGATTTGTTCACCGTGCATTTCTACCAGTGATTTGACGATAGCAAGCCCTAGCCCGGTGCCCGATATCTCTTGCACCAGGGGAGTGTCGGCTCGGAAGAAGCGGTCGAATACTTTGTCCTGGTCTTCTGGCGCGATGCCGATGCCTGTATCTCGCACTGTGACGTGCACCTTTTCGCCGCACGCGCGGGCCAACACCGTGATTTCGCCGCCAGTGGGGGTGTATTGGCAGGCATTGGCCACCAAGTTGGTCAGGATCTGCGTCACGCGATCGGCGTCGGCGGAGACGTTGGGCAGATCGGGTGGTATGTCCAATTGCAGGTTCAGTTCTTTTTCTTGGGCCCGGGTCCTCATCATGGCAGTGACCCGGCTCACTATCTCTCCTACGTTCGACACCGTGGGTAAAATTTCCACCTGGCCGCTTTCTATGCGTGAGATGTCCAGCAGTTCATTGACCAGTGCGGTCATACGGTCGGCGTTATCCTTGATGATGGATAGAAAATCTTGTTGTTTGTTCGTCAACGCGCCCACTGCTCCCATCATCAGCAGATCCGCGTATCCTTTGATCGAGGTCATGGGCGTGCGCAACTCGTGCGAGACCGTGGAGACGAACTCGGACTTGGCTTTCTCGGCCTCCACCTTGGCGGTGACGTCGCGAAAGACCGAGACGGTGCCCAGGAACTCGTCGCTCGTCAGCACCGGCGCCAGGTGAACGCTGACGATCCGATCTCCGGTATCCAACTGGGCGGCCAGATATTCTCCCACCGCGTATGTCTCGGGCTGTTTTGCCCACCCGCTGATCGTCTCCATCCAGTCCTGAGCCTGACTGCCGTATAGGCCCAGCATCTCGCTGGTAGTGCGTCCCATGACCTCTTCGCGGGGCAGTTCCAGGATGCGACCCGCGGCCGCGTTGACCAGGATGATGTTGCCGTTGGCATCGGCCACCATCACGCCGTCCGCGACTCCTTCCAGGATGGACTGGCTCTTGACGGCCTCGACTTGTTGATCCTTGAGCATACGTCCCAACCGCTCGGTTTGATCGCGGATCAGGTTGTAAAGTTCGGCGTTGCTGACGGCGTTGGCGATCTGCGCGGTGGCGGCTTCGACCAGCCGCAGATGATCCTCGTTAAAGTAATCTTCCCGGGTGTGGAACAGGAGCAGTGTGCCCAGCACCGTATCACCGGCCAAAAGGGGCACGGCCAGCGCCGACCGGTACTTGCGTTTTTTGTTCCGGCTCTGCGACTTTATCCAGCGAGGATCCTGCTGAATATCGGGCACGATGGTTGATTTACGGTTCTTGATCACCCAGCCCGCCAGTCCCTCGTCCCGAGAGAAGCGGGTGGGTTTGCCGCCGACCGGCAGCTTGACTTTTGCTCCCAGCGCGGCGCGGTAGATCAATTGCCCGGATTGCGGGTTCAGCATCAAGATGGACGCCCGCTCAGCGTTCGCGGCCTCCACGACCAATTCCAGGGCGCGATTCAGCACGCGGTCCAGGTCCAGGCTGGCGGAAAGCTGGGATGCGATGCGGTAAAGCGTTTCGACCCGGTCGCGCTCTTCGGTCAGGTTCTTCATCGCCTGGGCCAAAGCCTGGGTGCGCGCCTCGACGCGTTGCTCGAGTTCCTGCGAAAAACAGCGCACCTGGTCAAAGAGGCGGGCATTTTCCACCGCCACGGTCACCTGGTCGGCCAGCGCCGAAAGAGTCGCCAACTCGGTTGGCGAAAAGCTGTGATTCTGGCGTCCTATGCACAGGATACCGACGACCTGGCTGCCGGCCGAAAGAGGAGCCAGCGCCATAGTTCCCACTTCGTCTCCTGGGAAGCCTGGGATGGGATGCGGACTTTGCGTTGCAGTGTCAACGGCCAACGGTGCTCCGCTCCTGGTCACCTCCCCCAACAACCCTTCGTCCGGGGCAAAGCTGGGAGGCGGCGTGTGTGTGAAGGTGGAGCCGTGCGCTGCCCGGAGCACGTATTCTTTTTCCTCGCTATCCAGGAGAAAGATGCTGCTGCGAGTGCACTCTACCAAGCGGGGAACCATTTCGACTACGGTGCCTAGAACCTCGTTCAGGTCTAGCTTGGCTGTGGCCGAGCGGTTGACCTCGTTGAACAGGGCCAATGTATCGGCACGCTGCTGCAATGCTTCCACCATACGGACGTTTTCGATGGCCAGCGCCGCCTGGCCGGCAAAGATTTCCAGCGCTTCGATGGCGGCCTGGTTGGGAATATAACCGTCGCGTGGTTGGTCCACCGACAAGAGTCCCTGCGTATCTCCACTAGGCCCGACGAGGGGAACTAGTAGCATATCCTGGGGATGCCACCGACCAGGTTGGCGGGGCGTGTCGTCACTTTCCTGGTCGTATATGTCCAGATGCTCTTGCCAGGCGCCTCTTTGTTCCATGGGGATATAATAGCTCTGGCTGACGCGAAATTTTTCGTCCATCACTTTTTGTATGGTCGCCCAGGGGTGTCGAACTTTTTTCATGCGTTCGAAGGCGGCGATGGGTATGCCGGCGCTAGCCACTCGCCGTTGGCACGGCGGGGCGCCTTCCAGCACGCTGATCAACACCAAGTTGAACCCAACACTTTCTTGGATGGCATAGGCGATCTCTTCCAGTATATTTTCCAAAGAGCGGTCCGAACGTAACGCCTGGCTGATTTCGAGAACCAGCGCCAATTGGTCTGCCCGGCGGCGCAACAGTTCGCTCCGTTTCAATTGGGTGTCATAGCGCTGGTTATTTCCAATAGCGATGGATATTTGGGAAGATAATCCCTCGACAAACTCTAGTACGCCCTGATTGAACGGGGGACCCTCATCGCTTTCTAGCATAATCAGTCCGGTTGGAGATCCCAAGTAAAATACCGGCGTAACGAGCGTAGAGTGGGCCTTTTCGCTCCCCTCAGTTGCGTTCGAGATGAGCGACGACCGTCCGGTGTGTAGCGCTTCTGCCCAGATGGGGTGCGTAGCTGCCGTTCGTAGCATCGCGCCGAGTTCTGTTCTTTCTGCCTCCGAATAACCTAGACAAATTGCCAACTCTAGTTCTCCGCTCGTCGCTTCCCGAATCGCTATCGCACAGCGCGGCGCCTGGCATACACGCATCAATTCTTCCGCAACTAGGTGTAGAATGTGCTCCAGGTCCAGCGTACTGCTTATTTCGCTACTCACCCGCCGGAGGCTGCACAGTGCTTCTCTGTAGATATGATCTGGCTGCTCACCGGTGCGCAATGCGGTCGTCATGCCTAACGCCCTCTAAGGTCCTGTGACAGGCTCTTACCGTATCTGAATAGGGAATACGCCACGATCGGTTCTAGCTGCTTACTTCTCGCGTCTTGCGCCTAGCGCTGGCGGCCTCTTCGGTGATCTCTCGGATGTCGGCAAAGGGGCCGTCGTCGGCTGTGACCGTGCCGATGGAAAGCATCATCAGGTCAATTCTTTCCTCGTTGCCCTCATCGTCTTGCACGGTCATATAGCCTTGCTGTACCGTTTGCCAATCATAGTGCACGCCCACCCCTTCGTCGAAACGTTTTCTCAGGTCCACCACTGTAGGCTCAACCACGTCTTTCTGGGTGATGATGATAAAGTCGTGCCCGCCGATGTGGCCGATAAAGTCGTCGGACGTCCCGACACTGTCCGCCGATTTGCCAAAGACCATTGCGGCAAAGCGCAATACGTCTTCTCCGGCCACGAACCCGTACGTCTCGCTAAAGGCATTGAACCCCCGGATACCCACGTAAATGATGCCCCAGTCATCCCGCTGCATCAACTGTCGCAACTGATCCTCGATCAATCTGCCGCTGGGCAGGCCGGTCGTGGGGTTGGTCAGGCTTTCGTATTTCGCCCGGGCCAGGGCGTTTTTGACCCGCAATTTGAGTTCCTCCAGGTCGAAGGGCTTGGTGATGTAATCGTCGGCGCCCAGCTCGAGACCGTGGATCTTGTCGGAACGTTCGTCCTTTTGGGTCAGAAAGATAATGGGGATGTGGCTGGTGCGCAGGCTGCCCCGCAGGTTGCGACACACATCGTAGCCATCCATATCCGGCAACATAATGTCGAGGACGATGATGTGGGGCAACTGCTGCCGGCACATGTCTAACGCATCCTCGCCACGTTGGGCTACGGTCACTTCGTAACCCTGCGATTGGAAGTAGATGCGCAACATGTTAGAGATGTCGGGGTCATCTTCTACTATTAACATTCTACCCTGGGACATATTCCCTCCTTACTGTCTGCCGATGAGTGGCAGTCATTACCTTATATCCTGCAGACGAAAGCCATGCCTTCGAGCCAGTTCAGCGATCTCGCGCACCCGCTCGGGTTGTATCTGTTTGCCCAGTGAATAACTCTCGCGGCGCTCTTCCAGAGCCAATACCATCGTCTCGGCCATGCAGGCATAAGCTCTGCCGGGCGCCAGGCCGAAATCGAAGTGAAAATCCGCCTCGCCTGGCACGTCCATCACGCCTCCATCAACGACCAGTACGTCGTCTCGCTCCTGCGCCACTCGCGGCGATACATCCGGTGGGAGCGCCACGTCGCACACTGCCGCGCCCTGTTTGAGGTGCCCGGGCAGGATGATCGGCCTGGTAGCACTGGTAGTGCTCAACACCACATCGGCCTCGCGGATGGCCTCAATGTCCGTCGCGGTGCGCACCCTGCGCGCCCCGCTCTCCCTGACCTGCGCCTCTGCCCTCTTCAGGTGAGAGTGTGACCGGCCCACCAGTAACATCTCGCCCGCCATAGGCGCGAGCACTTTGGAGCACGCCAGGCCAATGCTGCCCGTCGCCCCGACCACGGCCGCGGTTGCCGTTTCCAGTTCGATACCCTGATAGCGAGCCGCCTTTTCCAGCCCCTCGACCGCGGCGGCTATGGTGAGGCTGCGGCCAGTGGTAACGGGTATGTTCAAGTTCCGAGCAACGGTCACTCCGCCATCGCCGATCACGGACGTGAAAGCCAGCAATCCCATAATATCGGCGCCCAGTTCTTGCGCCAGCCTTCCGGTCTGGATGATTTTCTTATAAGCTGACCGGGCTAGCAATCTCATCATTTGCTCGGCCGTGAGCGGGCAGGCCAGCAACCAGCCTTCGATCTCTTTTCCTGTAGCTTCCGAGCGCACTCCGGTGATGCGAGAGAGATAGACTGGCGGCCAAAAGCGCGAAAAGAAATGGACCAGTGGCGTGGGCAATATCTTGGCCAGCAGTGGATATTTGCGCGCCACGTCCTGTTTGGGACTGACTGGATGAATTACACAAGCGAAACTGCTCATTCCCCGCCCTCGTCGTGATAGGTTTAAGGTTCGTACATTCTGGTATGCAAAGCTTCACCACCTTCAAGTTTCAGGTGATCGCTATCCTTGTAGCGGATTGTTCGATCCAGCACACGTCTCCCCGGAGCGGCGAACAGGATCACGTCCGACTCGATGGTGCGAGCCGGATACACCACCATGCCGGAGCCTACGTAACAGTTGTGCCCCACACAGCCGCCCAGCACCGGCATACCCGTTTCCTTCGGTTCCCCCTCGTGCATGGCGCGGATGGGCTTGGCCGGCACCAGGCTAAAATCGGTAAAAGTGCTGCCGGCGCCGATAAAGGTGCCGCGCCCGATGCTGCAAAATTGCAGGCAAGTATTTTGCGCCAGCATCGAATCCGCCATCATCACACTCATAAAGAGCGCGCCCCGGAAAGGGAGAAAGCAGCGGTCCGATACCACGCTGACTTGAATCTGGCTGCCCGTCCCGATGCTCACGTTGTTGCCAATGACGGCGATATCTATGACGGACCCTGGCCCGATGCTGACGTTGTCGCCGATCCAGGTCGGCCCTCTGAGGACGACGGAGGGATCAATACTGCAATTGCGTCCTATGCGCACCACTTCTGATGACTCGAGAACCTGTTTTCGCTCCAGCATAGAGCGCCACAGTATTTTCAAGTTCTTTTTCGAGTCATGCTCAATTTCGCGGTCCAAACGGGCTGCATGGGCAAACACTCCAAAGATGACGTTGGCGGTGATGGTATGCACCCAGTGCTCAATGGAGCAAAACGCTTTGGTGGGCACCTGGTACACCAGTTCGCCCATCGCATTGGACATGTGGGTCGGGACGTGGTAATAGCCCATCTCGTGCGCGTTCGTGCTCATCACCAGCGGCCGCACGTTCGGCTCTACGCCGTGCGGAAAGTACCACATGTAGGCCACATACTTGTCCCCCTCGCGCTGGATGCCCCGTTGGAGGTGGATGGCGTGGGCGTTGATCGCGCGGTCGTCCAACTCGAAGGCGACTCGACAGGCCTTGCCCAGCTTGCGAGCGCGCTGGATGAACTCGTCCACGAAATACTGGTCAAAGAACAGATTGTCCCGGTAGACCAGCGTCTCCACGCGCTTGGGTTCGATCTCGGCCGGTGAGTCTACTTCGCGCTCTTCCGTGGTAAAAGCCGCTAGAACATCCCGCTGGTGGAGCCAAAGCTGTTTGTTGAGTATGCGTAGTTCGCGGGCTGGCTCGTTGAACGGAAATATCTTGCGATGGTCCCGCAGTATGATCTTTCGCATGCGCCTGTTCAATCCAATGGCTGTTTGCCAACCAGAATGGTGCAGGTCTGCTCACCGGCGGCAATGCACGAGACTTCTTCTGCGTAAAAGTTCTTGCCGCCACTGACCCAATAGAGCGCCTCTTCCAAGATGCCGACCGCTAGGTGGCAGCAAGGGAAATCGGATTTGCGCCCCCAGCAAGTGCCACACCGCTCCATGATCCAGTAGTAATACTGTTCGTCCTCGTCCAGTCGTACCAGGTGATCGGTGAATTTGTTAAACATCTGGGCCAGTACCTCGAAACCCACTTTTAGCTTCATCCCCAGGGGCAGGAGGCGAAAAGTCAGATCTGCGATGCCCAGCATCGGCCCAAAATCCTGGATGCCGAGCCTGAGACAGGCCCGACCCGCGCGCAGCGCCAACCCCCGTCCACCACGAGGACCGTACATCTCGTCCAGCGATTGTAGCAACTGCCCTACCTCGTCGAAGGAGAACTCGTTGGCAAAGTTGTTCGGCGGATAATGCCCGATGTACTGTTGAAGTCGAGCCAGGTTCAGAACTGCGTTCACCCCATTGCGCCCCATAACCTCTTCCAGGGCGAGAAGAATGATCCTCCCCATTTTGTTTGGGAAAAAGAATTGCTCCGTTTCCTGGTTATTTGATAAGGATTCGTCTGTCATAGGGGTGTTGACTCTCTGGCTGGCGGATGGTTCAGACCAATGCTCTCTTGCGCTCACACCGCTGTATAAATCGGTTCATACGTGGTTCAAAAATTCTTCCAGTGTGCGGTAGAATTGCTGTGGTTCGTCCAACATTGGAAAGTGGCCTGATTTGTCAAAGTAACGTACATCGGCTTGTGGCGCGCTCAGCGCCAAGACCTTGCCTTGCTTGGGATTCACGATGCGGTCTATCCGGCCGTAGATGCCCAACGTCGGCACTTTTATTTCCTCTAATCGCGGGCGTAGGTCTATCTGGCGTAGTGAGGCGATGCTGTAGTGGAATGATTCCAACGTCGTGCGCGAGACGTCCCGTTCGAACATCTTGTACCACGTCTTCCAGTCTCGCGCATAGATTGGGGAAAGGATGCGAACGCCCAGGGGGAATATCTGGTAGAACAAGCTGGCCAGGGAACGCCGCGCTGACAGTCGCAGAAAGAGCGCCAACCCATCGCCCACTATTGGGGAGCCCACCACCGCCACCTTTTCAACCCGCTCGGGATGGTCCAGGGCTACCCCGAGTGACACGGTGCCGCCCATAGAATGACCCACGACGGTGGCTTGCTCGATCCCCAGGCGCTCCATAAACTGGTTCACCATCTCGATATAGTCATGGACTGCAAAGCTTTCTCCTTGCTTCCCGGACTCGCCAAAACCCCAAAAGTCGAGCGCGTATGTCTTGTGGTGACGGCTCAGCGTCTCCATGGTACTCAGCCAATGATCCCACGATTCCAGCCATCCGTGCAGTAGAATCACGGGGCGCCCGCGACCGTGAGTTTCGTAGTGAACTACTCCCCGGTCAGTAACGATGGAACTCATAACGTGTCATTCCTAATCTGAAGGGTAGCTACTCGGCCACTCGGCCTGGATTGAAGGCCCTTTCTCGTTTGCTCGCCAGGGATGACCACATCCCGGCAGAGCGGCCGGGTAATCACAACTGGTGTATCTAACTCGACAATGTTAGATTTTGTATCTTGAGAGAAAGTGATGTTCGTAGTGCGCCAC